>CAIQPR010000038.1 GCA_903873775.1 uncultured Actinomycetes bacterium | reverse complement strand
GCGGCGTGCGCAGTAGTGCCGAGCCACCCAGACGTGGCGAGCAGAACCATGGAGAGTGCCGTCACGGCACTGCGTGTGATTCGCCTCAACCGCTGTCGTCCTCGCTCGGGGGGTGCACGCACCCGCTCAGGACCTCCACCCGTGAAAAGTCTAGGGGCCGGCGGTGAAAAAAATGGATCAGCCGAGAACGTCGAGGAGGGTTACGCCCATGGACACCACGCCGGACGTTCCTCCCGGAATCAACGTCACGTTGGAGAACGTGGTCGAGGTGAGGGCGGAGGCGTCAAAACTGGTCCACGACGGGGTGCGTGC
Organism: uncultured Actinomycetes bacterium; assembly: GCA_903873775.1. Classification (GTDB taxonomy): domain Bacteria; phylum Actinomycetota; class Acidimicrobiia; order Acidimicrobiales; family RAAP-2; genus RAAP-2. The sequence continues at coordinate 47,097 of CAIQPR010000038.1, read as the reverse complement.
GATGAGGCGTAGAGCGCCCGTGGCGGTGCGCACCAGAAGATCATCGCCGTTGACCCCACTCGTGAGTGCCACGGCCGACGCGTTAGTGGCGGCGACGACGGCGACCGACGGCGTGGCCGCGGCCGCGGTGGTCCCGGAGAACACCACCACCTTCTTCGTGGAGGTGAGTTCGATGATCTCCACCACGTGCTGATCGATCACGGCCATCGGCGTCGACGTGAGAGCACCATTCGCGGTGGCGCTGTACGCCGACGCGGTGGACACATTGACCTTGTGCCCCGGGGTCGTGCTGAGCAGCCAGAGGGTGCCACCGCTCACGACCGCGACATTAAATGTGCCCGCCGTCGGTGAGACGAGGGATGTGCCACCGCTCACGGCGCCGAGGTGATCAGCGACGGTGAGGTCGCTCGCGACGGGGTGCGCACCGCTGACGCTCGACGTGACCGTGATCACGTGACCGCTGCGCAGGTAGCTCGCGGCGAGAGTTCCGTTACTCGAGACCGCGACGGAGAGCGACGAGGACGTCACACCGGTGGCGAGTGAGGTGGAGGTCGACCACTTCGTCACCACGGGTCGCGTCAAGAGATTGGTCACCACGTCGAGCGCCCCGCCCACGCTGACCACCAGGTCGCACGTCGTGGTGTTGCACGCGAGCGCCGGGGCTCCGGACGCGCCGGTCACGGAGAGAGTGACAGGCGCCGACGTCGTCGAATCAACGACCACCTTGCCGCCACTGGTCACGCCGGCGAAGACGGTGGCGTCGTCAAATGCCGTGGCGCGAAGAGACGACGTGGTGACCCCGAGGGCCGCCACCGCATTGGTCACTGCGGTAGCGCTCGCACTCGTGCCGACGGCGACCTGGGTCGTGAGGAGAGTCGCGCCGCCGAAGCTGAAGGTCAGGTGCACGGTGCCCGGACTCGTGGTGGTGACTGCGTAACTCACCTGGCCCGCCGCGTCAGCCACCGGGGACAGCGGCGTGACGCTCACGGTGGCGCCCGATTGCGTCGCGGTGACGCTGGGCGCCGCGACGCCGGCGATGGGACCCGCGGCGTCATTGGTCACGGCGATGGTCACGGTGGAGGAACCCGCGTCAACGTTCACTGGCGTCGACGAGACGATTGACGCGGCGGCAGGGATCTGCGCGCACAGGGTGCTGATGAAGCTAGACGCGTCCGGGCTTCCGACGCCCGAGGCGAGGTCGTATCCCACGCCCGCGTGATAGTTGCCACCGTCAGTGAAGATGTTGTTGTTGCCCTGCGTGACGTCATCGAAGCCTGCGCCTTGGCGAGCCATTGCGTACAGCGTGGGGGTGATGAGTCCGAGGCGACCTCCACCGCACGCCTGTGTCGCCGTGGCGAGGAGAGCGGCGACGAGCGGTGAGCCGATACTGGTGCCACCCACCGCCGACCACGCGTTACTCGTGCGCGAACTGGGGGTGTACTCGAGGAATCCGTAGGACGGGTCGGCCATCACAGAAATGTCGGGCACGAGTCGGTGCGTGCGTGACGCCGGGATATTGTCCCCACTCTGCCAACTGGGACGCGACCAGTAGCTCGAGATGCCACCACCCCCGCCTCCCTGGCTGCCCGCGTTGGCTCCGTCGTTCACGCCCGCGGCGGGAAACGCCGAGTTCCACACGGCCTGCGTCAGCGGCGAGATCGAGGTCACGGCGAGCCCACCGACGGCGAGGACGTCGGGCTGCGACGCCGGGTCGTCGACGGCGAGTGTGTTGATCGGGTTGTTCGACGCGTTCACGCAGTCCGTGGACCCGTCGTCACCCGCGGCAGCGATGATCGTCTGTCCCTGCGCGGCCATCTGCTCGAACACGGTGGCCTCGGCTGCTTGACCCGACGCGCCCTGCTGAGATTCGCACTGCCCCCAGGAGGTCGTGATGATGGAGGCGGTGTCGTCTTGTGCCATCTGGGCGTATTCGTCGAGTGCACCGTTAGTGGAATTGGGGGCCTCGTACACCTCGATGGTGGCTCCCGGCGCGAGAGAGGCAACCTCTTCGATATCGAGGTCTGATTCTGATTCGCTGTTCACGCTGGTGTCGCCGCGCCCGGGCCCGCCGTCAACGGAGATCACGGGTTGAACCTGGTTCGCGAGGCCGAAGCAATTGAGATAGGTGGTCACCGAGGTGGTGCTGTAGCCGGCGAGTTCGTAGACCCCGATGGTCGTTCCTGCGGCGTCGACGCCCGACGCCCACTGGTTGGACAAGCCGTAGAGCGATGACTGCTGTGAGGGGAGGTACGCCCCTTGATCGTTGGCCGCGGCCGTCGCTGCGTTGCACGTTGTCTCATTGGTCCCCGCGTTGTCGCGGGCCACGACGTGATGTGACGTGGCGGTGGCGTGCGCCACCATGCTGTGCGCCACGTCTACTGAGCTGAGTCCCTCGATGCCGGCAACGTGGCTGGCGAGAGAGGCGGGAAGAGTGCCGTCGCTGCCGAGGACACTTAACGTGCCGCCGGAACTGTCCTTCAGTCCCACGATGTGCGCGTTCAACGCGGCCGCCACGCGTGGCGTTGCGCCGCTCACGCGCCAGACCATCGTGCCGTCAGTCCCTCGGTGGACTGTCAATCCGTATCCGGAGAAGTAGGTACGCAGTTGCGCGACCGTGTTCGCGGAGGGCGCAAACTCTCGAGCGAAGACACCGCGCGCGAGAAAGTGGTGGTACAGGGGGGACGAGACATTCGAGAGATCGGCAATGAAGGCGCGCAGTTGCGCCGCGTGGCGCGGTGCAAGAACCACGTCGAATGACGTGTCTTTCGGTGCCCGGGTCGTGGCGTGGCCCGTGCGCACCGCGTGATCGACGATGACGCGCGCGTCTGCGGCCCCACTGCTGGCGCTCGCGAGGGGAGACAGAACGGTGGCACTGGCGAGAACGGTGAGGGACGCCACGCGCCGCCACGCACTACGGACCCGTTGCTCGGATCGTTCCGTCGCCATGTGAGTGCCCCCGTTCGCTGTGAACCGATCGTAGGGCCAAAAGATGAAAGCCGCGAGAGCGGCAAATAAGGATTTCCTAAACGTCCGCCGCCGCCTGGAGGCGCGCTCGACGGCCGGCCAGATCGGCGCAGTCCGCACACACCGAATCCGGGATGACGCCCGCGCGCATCAACCAGCCGAACATCGTGCACCCGAGGCAATACCCGGCGAATCCCTCGAGGGAGGCCGCCACGAGGAGAGGTAGGAGAACCCAACGGGCCGTGTCCCACCCCACGGTGAGCCACAACACCGTCGCGGTCAGAGAAAAGGCCAGTCCGACGCCTTGGGCGAAACGCTTCGGCGGTCCGGGCACGAAACGCTCCCAGTGGCGAAAGGCTGGACGACGCCCGATCGCCGGCGCCGCCACGCGCACGGCAAATTGACCAAGGGGCGACACAGTCGGTCCCGCGAGAACGCGAGCCAGAAATCCGTAGGTCAGGGGCACGAGCAACCACGACCAACCACACGTGAGCGCGAGGACGGTCATTGTCACGACGCCGAGGGCCACCGTGCGCGCCGCGGCGTCATTCACGGGATTCGGAAACGAAAAGAACGACTTCATCCCCTAAACCCTAGTGGTTTAGTCGGGAATTGGACTGTCGCTACACCGCGAGGCGGATGGCGGTGGCGGCACCAATGGCCACGATGAGAATGCGTACGGTCACGGGGCTCAGGCGTCGAATGAGGATCGTCCCGAGCCAGCCCCCAATGGCCGTGCCGATCAGGAGCATGATGACCGCTTCTACGACCAGGTGGCCACGGATCACAAAGACGAGTGCGGCCACGGCGTTGATAACCGTGGAGAGCGCGCTGCGCAATCCCTGGAGGGTGTCGAGGTCATCGGTGAGCGAGACGCCCATCACCGCCAGCAGCATGATGCCGAGTCCGGCTCCGAAATATCCCCCGTACACGCCGACGAGAAAAACACCCACGTGTAGACCAATGCGTCGGGTGGGGTGTTGGTGGTCCACGTGGGCGAGCCGCTTGGTGATGAGCGGAGACAGCGCGAACAAGATGGTGGCGCCACCAATGAGCCACGGCACAATGGCCCGGAAGGTGGTCGGAGATCCCCGGAGGAGTAACGCGGTCCCGAGCACGGTGCCGACTAAACACGCCGGCAACAGCTCTCGGACGAGCGCCATACGGGTGCGTAGCTCGACCCGGAACCCCCGCAGTCCTCCGAGATAGCTAGGGAGAACGCCCACGGTGGACGACACATTCGCTTGGATGGCGGGCACGCCCAGGGCGAGCATGGTGGGGAACGTGATGAAAGTGCCACCGCCCGCGATGCCGTTGGAGATGCCGGCGGCGACACCGGCCAATAGATAAATCAGCAGTCGCCAGCCCAACGGTAGAGAGAGGGCCAGCACATTCACTACTCTACGAAGGACCGGGTGCGCGGTCGGAGGTGGATTGCCACCATTCGACGGTGTCGCCCCACTACGTTCGAAAGCGTGTACTTGATGACCGGCGAGTTGATCATCCCCGACGACGCGCCGAGCGATCTCATCCGAGCGTCCGGCGGTGTCATCATGCGTTTCGTTCCCGGTGGGCGAGTCGAGATTGCGTGCATCTTTCGCGAAGCGCGCGGCGACTGGACGTTTCCGAAGGGCAAGCTCGACGCGGGTGAGACCTTCGAGCAAGCAGCACTACGCGAAGTTCTCGAAGAGACCGGACTCCACTGCAACATCGTGCGCTTCATCGGAACCACGAATTACGTGCACCGCAAGGGCAAGCCCAAGATCGTCACGTACTACCTCATGACGCCGGTCGAGGGCGAATTCACGCCGAACGATGAGGTCGACGAATTGCGGTGGCTCCCCCTCGAACACGTTCGTGAGCGACTGACGTGGGACCGCGACCAGGAACTGTTCGACCTGTTGGTCACTTTGCCCGAACTGCGCGCCCAGGCGTCGTAGTTCTTACGGGGCCAGCGTCGGCACCGACGTGTAGACCTGCAACCACTTCTTGGTCAACTTGGTCATTGTTCCGTCACCGCTCAGGCTCGACAAACTCGTATTGATGCAGCCCACCAGCGGGTTCTTTAGTTGCAGCAAGAGGCCGTAGTTCTCGGTGCCGTCGGCGGGAAATTGTCCGACCTGCGTGGCGAGTTCCTGGCCCGTGGCCGACAGTATCTGCCAGTTCACGAGCAGGTTGCCGGTGGGTGTGTCGACGACGATGGCGTCGATCGACTTGTTCTCGAGCGCGCGCACCGCGTCGTTGAGCGTCGTAAAGGTCTTGACGGGCGACTTTGGCGCAATCGCGCGCGTCGCGTACGCGTAGCCCGGACTCCCGACGAGGGCGCCGAGTACCGCGTTGCGCAGATCGGCGGGACGATTCTTCTTCACGAGTGAACTCGACTTGAGCGCGACGAGCGACTGTTGGAGTTGGTAGTACGGAGCGGAGAACTCGACACTCTGGGCCCGAGACGGGGTGACGGTGATCTCGTTGATGTCGAAATCAAAATCTTTGGAACCCGGCTGGAGAGAGGTGGCAAACGGTTCGGTCACCCACGAGACCTGGGCGGGCTTGAACCCGAGTGCATTCGCAATGGCATAGGTCAACGCCGACTCAAATCCCATCTGGTTGCTCGGCGTGTTGTTGATGAACCACGGGGCGTTGACCGGATTGTCGGTGGCGACGGTGAGCCGGTTCTTCGCGTAGAGCTCACCGGGCACGATCTTGTGGCACTGGGCGAGCGTCGACGAGGCGACGTCCCGGTCGTGCGCCCACGCCGGGACGCACGCGGTGGTCGCCAAAAGGGTCGCAATTACGGGAACGATCAGCCGACGCATGCGATCCTTCGTACCAGGGGGCTTTGGCAAAAGTATAAGGACGCCCGTCACCCTCCAAGGGGTCGGGCTACTTGGTGACGAAGGTGGCGATATTGGACCGCGGCGACGCGCCAACGGCGTTCAGCGCCCGCAGCACGATGCGGTAGCGGTGATGACGAGCGAGGCCCGTGACGACGAGTGGTGAGGTGGTCGTGCCCGAGGTTCGCACGTGCCACGTCGCGCCAATCGTGAGTGAGTATTGATACGTCGTGATGGGTGACCCACCGGTGGATGACGGTGGCGAAAAGATCACGCGCACCCCTCCCACCAGTGGTGTCGCTGTGGAGACGGTCGGCGCCGAGGGCACCGTGACGGGGGTAACCGCGGGAGACAGCGAGGAGGCCACCGAGGTGCCGACGGCGTTGTCCGCCACGACACTGACGCGATAGGTCTCGCCATTCGTGAGTCCACTGATCACACAGGTGGTGGTCGTGGTGGTGCACGTCAGGCCACTCGGTGTGGCGGTTGCGATGTAGTGGATAATCGGACTCAGGCCCGTGTACGACGGCGCCGTCCACGTCACGGTGACGTGCGCATTTCCTCCGACGGCGACAACGTTGGTCGGTGCGCCGGGTTCGGTGTCCGGAATCGTCGCGAAGGCCTCAACGTTGCCGCTGGCAGTGAATGTGCCGACGTCGAGACAGTGATCGTCGCTGTAGCACCACAGCGCCGACACGGCGGCGTTGCCACTCGTCGCAGTACTGGGCGTCGACGCGAGGTCCACCGACGTCAAAGAGCCCACGTCGGCCGACACACTCGTCGCGGAACCGACAAAGCCACCGGCACTGCACGTGGTGGCGCTGGAGCAGCTCACGCTGAGTAATTCACTCAGCGGCGAGCTGGGGGCCGGATGGAGAGTCGGCACCGTGACCCACGTCATTGTCGCCCAGGATGCCTGGTGTCCGACGGGTGAACTGGTCACGCTGGTGCTGCTCTCGCCGGTCGCCGTGCCGAATTGTCCAACGGCCGCGCACGACCACGGCCCCCAACAACTCACAGCGTTCAGTCCATTGAGAAGCGAGGCATCGCCGGTTGAGTCATTCGCCGGCACGGGTAAGGCCGTCGGCGTCCAGGTTCCGTGGTCGTCACTCGCGACGAGATCCACTTGGTTCGTTCCCACTGTCGCACTGCCGACCGCCACGCACATGAACGCCGACCAACAACTCACGCCGCTGAGTTCGGCGTCCTGAAATGCCGTGTCGGCACCCGAAGGCAAGGGGACGCGAGCGGTCTTCCAGGACGTGCCCGTGTTCGTGGCGCTAAAGGGAAGGTACGTCGACACGGCGCTCTCGTAGTCGCCCACGACGACACAGGTCGTCGTGGTGGCGCACGATACGCCGAGTGCGCTCGCCGATCCGTGGGCGACGGTGGACGTTGGCGGGAGGATCTCCTGCGGTGGTGTCCACGCGGATCCGTTGAAGCTGACGACGAAGGGCGCGAACCCGGTCGCGGTGTCGTAGGTGCCAACAGCGGTGCACGACGTCGCGGCGGGGCAGGACACCGCGTCGAGGCCCGTACGAGGACCCGACGACGACCAGGTGCTCGAGATGGCGTTGCTCGGCAGCGGCAGAATCACCGCGGTGGAAAGAATACCGTCGATGAGTCGAGCGGCAAAGGGAGCATCGTGGCGCTGGGCGACGCTCGATCCCACGCGTACGGAGCCGACCACCACGCACGTGTTCACGCCCGCACAGCTCACGCCGCCGATGTCCACCAGTTGCGACGACGTGGCGACACCGGCCGGAAATGTGAGAGTCGTTGGGGGCGAGGATGACGCGAATGATGCCGGCGCGGTCACTATCGACGTCGCGGACCACGACAGCAGCACGGCCGTCAAGATCGCGCCGTGACGACGGGGCAGACGACGTCGAGGTCGCGGACCACACGTGCCACGTGCCGCGGGTGAGTTCAGAGTGCGAGACATGACGTTCGTGTGGGGACGCTACCAGCGCGCACGTCAAAGAGCAGGTCGGGACCGTAGCGCTCTCGGTAGATTTCAGGGGCTGTGGCGCTCACCCCGGACAAAGGAATTGGCATGACCGTCGACCTGTACGCGCGAACCACCTCCCTGCAGGGATTCGGAGGCGATGAGATAGAGGCGTACGTCGCCGTTCCCGAATCGGTGACGGGATTCGGTTCGGTCGTCGTGATCCATCACATGCCCGGCTTTGATGAGGCGACGAAGGAAAACACTCGCCGCTTCGCGGCGCACGGGTACGCGGCCGTCTGTCCGAATCTTTATCATCGAGAAGCACCCGGTGCGGCCGCTGACGACGCCGCCGCGACGGCGCGCGCGTTGGGCGGCGTTCCCGACGAGAGGTTGGTCGGCGACGTCGCGGGTGCGATGTCGTATCTACGGTCCTTGCCGGGGAGCAACGGCAAGGTCGGTGTTATCGGATATTGCTCGGGCGGTCGGCAGAGTGTGCTCGCGGCCTGCAGTCTGGACCTCGACGCGGCCGTTGATTGCTACGGAGCTTTCGTGACCGTCGATCCGCCAGCGGACCGACCTTTTCGCTTTACGTCCTTGGTCGACAAATTGCCGTCGCTCGCGTGTCCTCTTCTCGGTCTCTTCGGCGAGGAGGACCAGTACCCCTCGCCGGAACAAACAGACGACCTGCAGCGACGGCTGGACGAACTCGGCAAGGACTTCACTCGCCACTCGTACCCCGGTGCAGGTCACGCTTTCTTTGCGGTTGATCGTCCCAGCTATCGTCCCGAGGTCGCGACTGAAGCGTGGGGCGAAATCTGGGAGTTCTTTGGCCGCCACCTCGGCAGTGGGAAGTAAGTCTCATGTGCACGTACGCCACAGAGCTCATTCAAATTGAGGGAAGCGCCAAAGGCGCTCAGGGCTGGTTCCGCGCGACCGACGCCACGGTGTATTTCGATCACCCGGTGCATTTTCCCGACGGCCACGCTCTGCTCATCGATATTCGCAATCCCGCCAAGGGCCCGCAGCACCGGGTGGCTCTCGAACTAGACGCGCGGTCCGCGCGGGAGTTGGCCGACGCCATCTACCGCGCGTTGGCCGCCGTTCCTGAGGATCTCGCGCTCGGAGAGTCGGCTCCTCTCGCCTAGAACAAAAGGGTCAGAGGACCCCGGTCGATCCTCTCGCATTCGGCCGTCACGGGTCTAGCGTGGGGGCGAGACGTATGTCGCTCGTGGTCGCGAGTGACACACACGTGAACGAGGATTGAACGAGATGACACCGTCGGAACCGCCGCGGCGCGGCGGCACTACGCCACCGCCACGAGGAGATGGCCGCGAACCGTGGGCGTCGTCAAGGGGACCGTCGGGGCGACCTCCGTCCTCTAATTCGGGACCTTCTAATCCGGGCAATGTTCCTCCCTCCCGCGGGTCCGCCCCGCCGCCGGGCCTGACACAGGGACCTCCACCGCGAGGTCCGCGACCTCCCGCGGGCCGCGCCGGCGGTCCACCCCCTCGTCGACCCGATCCCCGGTCGCTACCCGTGCCGGCCAATGATCCGCGGCGGCCCTCGGCGATGGCGACCACGTCGCGTCCCCGACAGCGGCCGAGCCAGCGACGATTTTGGATGCGACGGCTGATGATCCTGGGCGTCGCCCTGGTGCTGCTCGTGGTGACGTTAGGCGTCGCCGATTACATCTACCTCGGTTCGCTCATTCACCACACCGAGGTCAAGGGTCTCCAGACCGCCGGTGAGAAAGAGAACATCCTTCTCGTGGGCTCGACCGACCGCTGCGCACTGAAACACCAGAACGTCGCGTACGGACTGTGCTCACAGGGCGTGACCGGTGTCAACAGTGACATCGTGATGATTGTGCATCTCGATCTCGGCACGCATCGCGTGTCGCTGCTGTCGATTGCTCGCGACACGTTCATTCCTAACGCGCGACACGAAGGTGCCAACAAGATTGACGCGGCGCTGTACCAAGGTCCGACACAGCTCGCGGCGGCGATCCAAGAAGACTTCGGCATTCCGATTAATCACTACATCGAACTCAACTTCGACACGTTCGCCAATGTTGTCGATGCGCTCGGTGGCATTCGCTTGTATTTTCCGATGCCAGTCTTTGACGCCGAGTCGGGTCTCAATATTCGCCATCCGGGGTGCTACCTCTTGAACGGGTATCACGCCCTTCAGGTCGTGCGGGCGCGTCACCTCCAGTACCAACCCGCAGGTACGCCCTACGCCCACTCCACGTGGCCGCAAGAGGCGCAGTCCGACATCGCTCGCATCCGTCGCACACACGAGTTCCTTCGCATTCTCGCCAAGCAGGTGGCCTCGAGAGGCATTGGGAACTTCAGCACCGATCAGAGCATCGCGACGTCGGTTCTCCCCAGTCTCACGGTGGATAACGGTTTTTCGGAGTCACACATGGTGGCCCTCGCGGAAGCATTCGCCACGACGGCGATTGACAATGTCCCGCAGTTCACCTACCCGGTCGTGACGGTCGAAGTCGGCAGCTACCTCTACAAGGGGTACTACTACGGCGACATCGAATTCCCGCTGCAGCCCGGCGGCTACAACGCCGTGGACGCCATCTTCGGCGTGAAGCCCGGCCAAAGTACGTTCAGCTACTCGCAGCTGCCGCACGTTGGTTCCTTCCGCGTGGCGGTCGAGAACGGCTCGGGCGTGAGCGGCCAGGCGGGTGTCGTGGCGAAGGGGCTCACCAGTCGAGGCTTCGATGTTGTCGCGACGGGCGACCGCACGCCGGTGAACCCGAAGGAGAACGAGACGATCGTTTGGTACGGCGGACCGCCGCCACCGAGTTCGGGCAACTGGGACGCGTCCGCACAGGCGGAGGCGGAACAAGTCATGCGACAAATCCAAGGTCCCGCTGTGATGGGCTACAACCCCGCGATGGTGCAACCTGGTTCGTCCGTCACTATTGAGACGGGCAATGACATCTCGTTGCGACCGATCACTGCACCGACGTCGCCCACGTCGACGACCACCACCACTGTCAAAGCGTCACCGGGCACCGTGACGCCCACGACCGTGTACGACCCGCCGGGCGTGTCGGGTGACAACGGTCTCGGTCAACCCACGGCACTCGCGCAGCCGCTGCAGCCGTGGGATCCGAGGTCCTGTAATGCCTCCTTTACTGGTCCTGGTACGTACTAATTCTTGTAATTACGTCGTTGTAATTCCTTCTATCCACTGGGATTCAGTGCCTTGATTGGACATGGGGTAGACACCCTGTTACGTTAGAAAAACTTTCTTCGCAGTATGAGGGTGATAACCAAAAGGGGTCATTGTGCGGGTCGGTTTCACAGGTACGCGGGTGTTGCGTTACGCGATGTCAGCAATTGCACTTTCGCTGGTCACAGCGTCGACCGCGGGCGCCGCGTCGGTGAATTGGCCACCCGACAGTTCGTGGACCTTGAACGGTCAGGCGGCGATCTCGTCAGGGAACCTTGTGCTGACTCAACAAGGCGTCACCAATCAGATCTCCTCGGCGTGGTTCAATGCCCCCGTCGCATCCCAGGGTTTGAACGTCAGCTTCACCGTCAACATGGGTACGCCGTGGGGCGCTGACGGCATCACGTTGGCGCTCGCCGATCCGACGCAGAACACCACGCACACCATTGGTTCACTGGGTGGAGGTTTGGGATTCACCGCGGGTGGCGGAAACCCCGGGGTTAAGGGTGGCGTGGGTGTCGCTCTTGACACCTATCAGAATGTCAACGACCCCTCGAAGAACTTCGTCGGCTTCCTCTCCGGTGGAACCGGGACGACCAAAACGTGGATTGCGACGTCGCCTTTGACGACGAGTTTGTACGGCACGCACACCGTGAACGTGAGCTACTCCGGTGGCGTCTTGACGCTCACGCTCGACGGAACGCAGGTTCTCTCGTCAGCTGTCACGTTGACCCCCACCGTGTTGCTCGGATTCACGGGTGCGACGGGTGGACTTACGGACGACCACATCATCACTCAGTTCTCGGCGACGACCTCCGACGTGTCGCTGTCATCAGGTGGCTTCAACGGCGGATTTATCGTCGTGCTTCTGGGTGCGGGGGCCTTGGGTGTGTTCTCGTTGACGCACCGTCGTCGCACGCACCGATCCACGCGCTTGTAAGTCGCGTCCGTTTCCACGACAGTCGCACCGCTACGCGGAGCACAACGTCCGAAAATTTCTTGACCTCGGCGTCGAGGTCGGCGAGACTCGCTGCGTTTACGACCCGATCTGAAAGCGTGGTGGCTCCATGTCGGTCTTCTCTCGCGTAGCGTCGCGTCGGCGCTCGGGCTTCACGCTGGCAGCGGTCGCCATTGTTCTTAGCGTCGCGGTCACCGTGCCCGCCGCGGCAACGGTGTGGGGTTTCGCGACTGCCATTCACCCGCCGGCGGGATCAACCGCGTCCTACGCGTTCGTCACGTACAACGAGTCCTGCGTCTCCGTAGGCAATTGTGTCGCGGTCGGTGGCACCCTGCCGAACGCCTCGGGCAACGACATTCATCCCGTCATCGCCACCGAGACCTCCGGTGTCTGGGGCACTCCTGTCGTGCTCGCCGTACCCTCCGGTGCGTCGAGCCCCGTCCAGGGGGCTCTGTCAGGAATCTCGTGTACATCGATCGGGAACTGCGTGGCGGTCGGTGCGTACACGGCGGGAACCCTCGCGTCTCAACTACCCATGGTCGCCGTCGAGACGAACGGTGTGTGGAGTGCCCTCGCGAACGCCGTTCTTCCCTCAAACGCATTTTCCCAAACGAACAAGTCGTCAACGCAGTCCAGCGCAACCAGCGCCGGACTCGAATCGGTGTCGTGCCCGGTCGCGGGAACATGTGTGGCCGTGGGAACGTACACCGCTGGAACAGCGAAAAATAACTACATCGCGGGGCTGGTTGACACGTGGAGTGCCGGACAATGGACCGCTGCGGAGGTTGAGGCCAATCCCACATCGGCACCAGCGGTTGTGTCCTCAACGTCAGAAAGTGGATGGTTCGGTGTCTCCTGCGTGGATGCGATGACGTGCACGTTGGTGGGAACCTACGACACCAAGAGTGGGTATCAGTGGGTCAGCGACTCGTCGACGTCGGGAACGTGGTCGCCCGCGGTTGAGATCCCTCAGCCCACTGGCAGCGTGGCGGTGACGTCAGCCACGGCCAAGTCCGGTCCCGTCCTGCAAGGAGTTTCGTGCACCTCCGCGGGCAACTGCGAGGCGATTGGCCAGTATGTCGTGGCGAACGCGTCGACGCAGGCGGCCGCGATCACGGAGACCAACGGCGTGTGGGGCAGCGCGGCCGCGTTGCCTCTGCCGACCAATGCGGCGAAAGCCACAGCGAAAGTGCCGCAACTGGCCACTCCGAACGCGATCAGTTGCCCCACGGTGGGCGTATGTGCCGTCGTCGGGCAATACGACGCGAGTTTCACCGGGGTGCCGTCGACATTGGCTGGCGCCACGTGGGTCCTCTCGTCCGGTTCGTGGACCGTGACGACCTCACCCGTGCCGTCTGATTATTTCAGCGCGCAGCTCTACGCGGGATCGACCGGCGTGAGCTGTGTCGGCACAACCATCGGCACGTGTGGCGCTGTGGGGTATTACCTCACGGCCAAGGGCAACCTGGCGGGGTTCTCCTACGCGCCGACCACGGTGCCCGGGGCTCCCAGTTCGGTGCGCGTCACGCCGTACAACTCCTCCGCCGTGGTGTCGTGGACCGCGTCCACCACCACGGGTGGTCAGCCCATCACGGGTTACACGGTCACCGCGTCACCCGGCGGGGCGTCGTGCACAACGTCGACGACGTCCTGCACCGTGACGGGACTGACGAACGCGTCGTCCTACACCTTCACGGTCACCGCGACCAACGCCAACGGCGCATCCGTCGCGTCGGCACCGTCGGCGTCCACGGAGATTCTGGCCGTGCCCGCGACGGTGCAGTCACCGACTGCGGTGGCGCGCAATGCTTCGGCCACCATTTCGTGGACTGCGCCCGTGTCGAATGGTTCGGACGCCGTCTCCGGGTACACGGTTACCGCCTCACCGGGCGGTGCCACGTGCTCTCCGGCATCGGTCACGTCAACGACGTGCACGGTGACGGGACTCGTCAACGGAACGACGTACACCTTCTCTGTTGTTGCCACCAATGATCAGGGCAATGGGCCCGCAGCGGTGACCAACGCGGTGACGCCGGCGACGGTGCCGGGCGCCGCCGTGATTGTCAAGGTGACGCCGGCGACGACGAGCGCAAGTCTGGTGTTAAAGGCTCCTACGAGCACCGGTGGCGCGCCGATTTCGAGTTACCAAGTCTCGGTCAATGGTGGGTCGTGGGCTACTGCGACATCGACCGGCACCACAACCGCATCACCCGTGGTGTCCGTGACGGGCCTCAAAGCCAAGGTGAAGTACTCCGTTCGCGTACGCGCGGTCAATGCCGCGGGTGCCGGAACGGCGTCGGCAGCGTCGTCGTTCACCACTCTCTAATTCCGCGCAACCACTGCGCGGAGCAGTTGGCGAGCTAGGTCGTCACACGTCCCGCAACGACGGTGCCCCGCACGGGGATGTCTTTGAGGGCCATGGGATCGACGCTCAGTGGATCGTCCCCGAGAATCGTGAAGTCGGCCCATTTGCCGACTTCGACAGAGCCCAGTTCGTGGTCACGCTTGAGCAAGTAGGCCGAGCCGAGAGTGACGGCGGTGAGGGCCTGAAGTGGAGTGATGCGATCCAGCGGCCCGAGAACGTGACCACTGCGCGTCACCCGGTTCACGGCGCACCACATCGTAAAGAGGGGGTTCACCGGAGTGACGGGGTGGTCGGAGTGAAGGGAGATCGTGACGCCACGGGCGAGTGCGGTGGCGGCGGCGTCCATGCGTCGCGCCCGATCGGCCCCCATGGTGCGCGTGCGGTGGATGTCGCCCCAGTAGAAGATGTGATTGGAAAACAGGTTGGCGCCCACGCCGAGAGTGGCCATCGCGGAGAACATTGCGGGCGAGGCCATTTGGCAGTGTTCGAGTCGGTGGCGGTGATCTGGTCGGGGGTGCGACGTGAGGATGCGTTCGATCGCCGTGATCGCCTCGCGGGTTGCCTGGTCCCCGTTCGTGTGGATGGCCGCCTGGAATCCGGCGACGTGAAAAGGCGTGATCTGCTCGACCAACGTGTCTGCATCCAAGATCAAAAACGAGTGGTCGTCACCCGAGCAGTAGCCCGGCCACTGCAGTGCGGCGGTGAAGCCTTGAATGGATCCGTCCGCCGTCCATTTCATGGGTCCTAGGAAGAATCGCTCGGTCGACGACGCTCGAAGTGCGCTCACGTGAGCGAGCAGGTCCTCGGGCGAGAAGACGCGCGACATATCGCCAACGTGAGGGGAGTAGGCGACGCGCACGGAAAACGCGGGGTCGTTCACAACCTCCTGGTAGGTGTCGAAGGTGGGTCCGGCGGCGAACAGCGCCATGTCGCTCGCGGTCGTGCAGCCGGCGCGTTGCGCGAGCGTGGCGCCCGCGCGGACCGCTTCGGCGGCGTCGCGACTCAGAAAATCGGTGTTGGCAAAGACCAGCGCCAGGGCTGTTTCGTGGAATTCCCCGAGTAGTTCTCCTGCGGCGTCCCGCAGCACGCCCGGTTCGGTGGTGTCCGCGCGAAGTCCCTGGCGACGCATGTGGGCGCTATTGGCGTAGGCGATATGTCCACTCGCGTTCATCACGAGCACCGGCACGTCGGCGCTGACGTCATCGAGGTCCGCTCGCGAGAGGGCCCGTCCCTCGTGAAAGACCGGGTCGAAGCCAAAACCGAAGAGGGGGCTGTCGCCATCGTGCTCGTCCACAAGAGCGCGGAGCCGTTCGATGACATCGTGAATGCTGTGGGACCCTTTCGTGACACTGCCATCGGGACGGACACGGTCGTCGTAGCCGAGCCACGCGTAGTGACTTACAGCGCCGTCACCGAAGAGGTGACCGTGGGCTTCGATGAAACCCGGCACGATGACGTCGTCAGCGAAATCGTCGTTGACGATCACGTCCGTATCGCCCAGAGCGCCCATGACCTCGTCGATCGTGCCCACGTGGAGAATGCGACCGTCGCGCACTGCGACGGCGGACGCGACGGGGCACGCGGGATCCAGCGTGATGATCACGCGAGCTCGAAAGACGACCACGGACATAGGGGCTCCTGACTGCGCTGTCCAGAAAGGTAGTGGAGAACCGAGCGGGATCGGGCGGATCGCGATGACAATGCCGCGAGCGCGCTCTACGCCGTCTGGGTAGGGTCATCGTTATGAACTACCACGCTCTCGGTTCGACCGGCATCAAAGTCAGCCCCCTGTGCCTCGGCGCCATGATGTTCGGCGCGTGGGGTAATCCCGACCACGACGAGTCGGTGCGCATCATTCATCGCGCCCTCGACGCCGGCATCAATTTCATCGACACGGCGGACGTTTACTCCGCGGGTGAATCGGAAGTTATCGTCGGCAAAGCTCTCGCGTCGCGCGACCGCTCCCGCGTCGTTCTCGCCACGAAGGTGCACGGCGCCATGGGTGACGACCCCAACGCGCAGGGCAATTCACGACGCTGGATCATCGCGGAGTGTGAGAATTCTCTTCGTCGGCTCGGGACGGACTACATCGACCTCTATCAAATTCATCGACCTGACGAGACGGTCGACATTGACGAGACGCTGGGCGCCTTGAGCGATTTGGTGCACGCCGGCAAAATTCGGGCATTCGGGAGTTCCACGTTTCCGGCGCACATGATGGTGCACGCGCAGTGGGTGGCCGAGCGACGACACCGGGAGCGCTTCATGACGGAACAGCCGCCGTATTCCATGCTGGTTCGTGGCATCGAGCGGGACGTCCTGCCCGTCGCTCAACAATTCGGCATGGGTGTTCTCCCCTGGAGTCCTTTGGCGGGCGGTTGGCTCTCGGGCCGATTCGGTGTCGGAAAAGACAACACCAGTCGTCGCGCATCGCGGATCCCCGGACGCTACGACCTCTCGTTACCGGCGAACCAGAAGAAGCTCGAGATTGTGACCCAGCTCGACGAGGTGGCTCGTGAGCACTCCCTCAGCCTGATCGACATGGCGTTGGCCTTCGTTCTCGAGCACCCCGGGGTCAGTTCCGCCATCATTGGGCCGCGGACCATGGAACACCTGGAATCTCAACTCGGCGCGGTCGACGTGCGGTTGTCATCCGAGGTCATGGATGCGATCGACGCGATTGTGCCGCCGGGAACCAACGTCAATCAAGAAGACGGTGGGTGGACGCCACCCTCACTGACGTCACCCGCTCGCCGGCGACGTCACGCCCTCTCGTAGTCGGGTTACTTCCCTGAGGTGAACACAACGGAAATGGGCGCGGACGTGGCGGTGTCGTAGGCGTAGGACTGTGCCTTCTTCGCGGTGACGGAACAGGTCGTGCCCGCCGGGCCCGTCACGCTCAAGTACTTCACGACACAGTTCGCACCGGTCACGCTCAGCGAGATCGCACCAATGCCACTTCCACCCTTCACGCTCACTGGAACGTAGGTGCCCGCTTTGAAGGACGATTTCGACACCGACGCGGTGAGGGTCGCCTCCGGAAGCCACGGATCCGGGATCGGAGCGCTTGCCGAAAGGTAGGGCTCAATCAGTTGTTGCAATGCGCCGCTCAGCCATTCGGCGTATTGACGGTCGATGTGGGAGTAATTGAAATAGATCAAGTGGTTGCCACCGCTCGCGTCCGCCGCGTAGATCGGGCAGATCGTGGTCGTGCACAGGAGCGGGATGATGTCCACGAACGTCAGGTGGTTATCCGACGCCACTTCTCGAATCGTCGTGCTGGCGTTCTCGAGAGGCGTGCGCTCGCACACTTGAACGTTCGTGGGGTGAATGGTGGGGCATGTCGTGGGATCAAGTCCGGGGGTCGAGTGCACGATGCTGCCCAGCAGAATGATCTTGGCCCCGCTGGGCTTGAGCGCGTGAATGGTGGACTTGAACGCCGAACGAATGTCCGACCAGCCGAGTTGATTGGCACCGGTCGTTTCGAGTCCAACCGGGAAAATGTAGGCGGGCTTCCATTTGTTCGCCAGAGCAATGACTGACGATTGAAACGACGAGCAGTTGTTACCCGAGTTGGGGTAATACGGCGCCCACGGCGGGCACTCGGGCTTGGCGAGGTAGACGACCTTGTAGTGCAGGGTGCTCCCAATGACGTCGAACGCGGGTATCCACTGCGCCACTTGGGAGTCACCGAACAAGAAAATCATCTGCTTCGCCGACTTGTCGCCGAATCCGCACGTCGACGTGGGATTACTCGGAATAACGCCGGCGGCGGAGAAGCACTGCGTGCGATTCTTCGGGTCAACCGCGGAGTTGTCCTGCGAGAGTGGGGGAATCGAGGTCTGAAAGTTAGGAGCGTTGTTGGACTGGCTCGCCGTCTCCAGGTACTGCTTGATGTCGGACAACGTCGGGTAGGTCGTCGAGGAGCTGTGTTCGTGACGACTGGCCGACGCGGAAGTGGCGATGTTTGCGGCACCAAAAGTGAGCATCGCCAGAGTGAGTAACAGTCGCGGGGTGAAACTCTTCGATCGCATGGGCTACGTCCGGTCCATTTCTCTTCGGCGACGCCGGGGGTCGGACGTCGCGGTCAGTCGCCAGTGGCGCCGATAGTAACAGTCCGAGATTTCCCTGCCCGTGCGCTCACATCACGTGGAGATGAACGTCGTGAGACATGCAGATGTCACGCGGGTGTGGCGTCGCGTTCGCTGCGCTCGGCAATGGCGCGGGACTCGCGAGAGGCCGACCGAAAAATGCCTTGGCTCATTAGTGACGGCTCCCGCAGCCGTCGCTGGTGAAAGACGACGGCTCGATCGGCGTGAATACCGGGATCATCCGGTGCGGCCCAGCCGGCGAAGTCGGCGAGGTGGCAGGCGAGGCGAATGTCACTGTCCACCAGTTCCAGGGCGCGGTCCATGAGTACACGGGGTCCACCCGCGAGGTCCGCCACTTCTCGTCCGAGGGCCGCGTCGCTCGCGGGCTTGAGTCGAGAGGCCGCGCCATCCCACCAACCGCCGTAGAGGCGCCAAATGTTCCGAACGACGAATTCGGGCTCGTCGTAGTAGGGACGCAGGTAGGGCTTGGCGAGAACGTCATCCGGAACGCTCACCGTGTGGATGATGGTGTCGAGGGACGCTCCTTGATTCATGAGGTCGACCACTTGGCGCACGAGAGTCTCCAGCGTGTCGGCCGTGTCGGACAGAACGGTGGCGATGCGTTCGCGGCCCTCGATCGGCAGGCCGTGCGCGGGAAGCAACAATTCGGGACCGGCCGCGATCATCTGCCGCAGAGCCTGGGCCCATTCGAGGGCGAATCGCTGGACTTTTTGGGGATTACCGGCGTTGGGGTAATTCCAAATGATGAAGTCACCGCTAAAAAGCCACTTCTTCTCCGGCACGAAGGCCCAGAGGTGGTCGTCTGTTTCTGCTCGCGCGTGATGCAATTCGACAGTGGTGCCCCCGAGAGTGAGTTGGTGCTCGTGAGAAAACGTCACGTCCGGCAGCAACGTCTTCCGGGGGAGGAAACGCGTGGCGCTCTCGCCGAGACCGAGACCCATGTCGCTCGGAATTCCCCCAAACTGCCGTTGGTTGATCAAGAGACTCCACTCGGACATGTCGTTGTAGCGGTCGATCCGTCGCGCGACGTTGTCGTGACCGACCACCGTCGGTCGCTCGTGTCCGTGCGCGGTCGCGTCGTCGGCGAACGCGAAGCTGCCGCCGATGTGATCTGCGTGTCCGTGGGTGTACACCAGAGTACGAATGGGGTCCTGGCGCCACGTGCGGATCGCGGAGACGACATTGGCACCGCTGCCGGCGCCCGAGGCGTCGAAACACGCGAGTCCGTCTCCCGTGTCCCACGCGAGCGTGTGGCTAAAACTCTCGACGATCGCGAGTCCGTCGGCGAGCTCGGTGAGCTCATTGGTCACACGATTCACAGGTTCGTGGGCGACGCCCTCGTCGATCACCTTTGAGGCCAGTTCGAGTGGATGCATACGCCGAGGATATGTCGTGGAAGCGTTTTGTGACGTGGTGTCGTGACGAGACGCGTTAGGTCATTAATCCTTCGCTCCCCGCCATGAATAAAGATGGGCCATCCACCTCGCAGAGGTGGCACCATCACGAGAGGGGGACAAATGCACGAGAGCTCACTGGCCGCGATGTCCTGGTTCGTGGAGAATTACGTGTCCGCGCGCTACTCCGAGTCGCTCTTCATTGTCGATCACGGCTCGGCGGACGTGAATGGTTCCTACCGTCATTTCTTTACGTCTCCTCAGTGGACCTACGTCGGTTGTGACCTCGACGCCGGACCTAACGTCGACATCGTTTTGGAGGGTCCTTACGAGCCACTGCCCTTTGACGACGACTCCGTCGACGTCCTGATCTCGGGACAAGTCCTCGAACACGTGGCCTATCCGTGGGTAGTCGTGAACGAGTGGGCACGCGTGTTACGCCCGGGCGGGATCTTGTGCGTCATTGTTCCGGGTGCCGGTCCCGAACACAACTATCCCATCGACTGTTACCGGTACCTGCCGGAGGGTCTTGTGGCTCTCATCCAGTGGTCAGGTCTCCGCGTCACCGACATCGCGCAGTCGTCACCCGAGGGGTGGTCCGATGGCAGCGAACAGTGGCTCGACTCACTCGCAGTCGCGGTCAAAGACAGCACAACGACCTTTGCGACGCCCCGTCTCGACCGGCAACGCGCGTTGTGGCTGTCGACACTCTCACCCGCTCCGGCGCGTCGCATACTCCACGCGCCCTCAACGCCCGAAGTGTGACGGCTCTTCTTCTTGCTCTCGTTCGTGACGAGGTGGAGGGTCCAATTTTCTTCGCAAAGTAGAACGAAGGCCATCGTGCATCACGAGCGGTGCCTCAGGGTGTCTAGTGCAAGAGGTCCGGGCGACGGTAATTGATAGCTCCGGTACGTCTGGCCGGACAAGTAATCAATCGGACAACGCGAGATGCGCCGCTCGGCATGGCGCGTGGCCCGCAAGGGCTACTGCGTCGAGCGTTGTGATCACTTCAGTGGATGCCGGAAATTGGCCAATGATTTGGCCAACGGATCGGGTAACTAAGCCGGCTTCGCGAGCACATTCCAGTCTTTACTAGGATGTTCAGTCCGAGGAGAGGTGCGAGAGCGGCCGAATCGGACTCACTGCTAATGAGTTGACTTGGGAAACCGGGTCCGAGGGTTCAAATCCCTCCCTCTCCGCCAGTACGCCAGATGATCAGAGATCGCTGGCGTCATGATACGAGGGGTGAGCGTGAAGTACTGGATCGAGACGCTCGGCTGCCCGAAGAACCACGTGGACTCCGACAAGTTGACGGGGTTACTCGCTCGCGACGGCTACGCGCCCGCGGAAAGCGCGGAGGACGCCGACCTCGTCGTCGTGAACACTTGCGCCTTCATTGAAGCCGCGCGTGAAGAGTCGATCTCCACGGTTCTCGATATGGCGGACCGCCGCGCCGATGGTGCGCGACTCGTGGTGACGGGATGCATGGCGGAACGCTACGGCGACGAATTAGCTGAGGCGCTCCCGGAAGTGGACCTCGTCGCCGGCTTTGGTGAGAGCCTCATCCCGTCGACGCCGGTAACCATTGGTTCGCGTCGTCGCGTCCCGGAATTCGACCTTTTGAACTTGCCGCGACCGGCGACAACAACCCCGTGGGCCTACGTGAAGATCGCCGAAGGGTGCGACCGACGTTGTGGCTTCTGCGCGATCCCGAGTTTTCGTGGCGACCAAAACTCTCGTTCGACCGAAGAGATCCTGACCGAGGCCCGCGCGCTCGCGGCGGGTGGGGTCAAAGAAGTGGTGTTGATCGCTCAAGACCTCGCGAGTTGGGGCCACGACCGTCGCCGCGCACGCGTTGGGGAAGCCCTCGAGGTTCTCGACGAGGGTGGCACGCAACCGCTCATCGATCTCACCAATCGTCTGGCGTCGGAAATCGAGCGCGTCCGGTTGCTCTACCTCTACCCGTCGGGATTGACGAGTGGACTCATAGAGGCGATCTTGAACACGGGTGTGCCGTACTTTGACCTTTCTCTGCAGCACGCGTCGCGACCGCTGCTGCGCAACATGAAGCGGTGGGGTGACGCGGATCGATTCCTGGACCGCATCGACGCCATTCGTGCGGCCGCGCCCGACGCCGCGTTCCGCTCGTCGTTCATCCTCGGCTACCCCGGCGAAACGGAAGACGATCAGCGCAAGCTCCTTGAGTTCATCGAGGCCGCGCAGCTCGACTGGGCCGGGTTCTTCACCTTCTCTCCCGAAGACGGGACGGCCGCGGCCGGCATGGGCGACCAAGTTCCGCCAGAACTAGCCCTTGAGCGCCTGCGCGAGGTGAGCGAACTGCAGGACGCCATTACCGCGCGACGTCGTGACGAGTTGGTGGGCTCGACTCAGACACTCCTCATCGACGCCCCCGGCGTGGCGCGTGGCGTGCGCGAATGTCCCGAAATTGATGGGGTTGTGCGGGTCGATCCATCACTGGCCGTGGGAACCTTGATTGACTGTGTGATTACGGCCAGTCACGGCATTGATTTGGAGGCAGTACCCGCGTGAGCATGGACCAGCGCACCTACGGACCCACCGCTCTGTTGACGCCGGCGAACCTGCTCACCGCATTTCGCCTCGTCGTCACGCCCATCTTCATTTGGTTGATCGTGAGTAAGGGCGCCTCGTGGATCACCGCCGGCGTCGGATTCGTGGCCGCCGCGTCGGACTACTTCGACGGCATCGTCGCGCGCCGCCAGGGCACGACGACCTCTGGCGCGTTTCTTGATCCCCTCGCCGACAAGGTCGTGGTTCTCGGCTCTCTTTTCACCCTGGCCGCTGTCGGTCGCATGTCGTGGATTCCGGTCGTCATCATCACCCTGCGTGAAGCGTGGATGACCTGGTATCGCTCGAAGTCCTCGAAGTTGGGTATTTCGATTCCGGCGCGCACGTTGCCGAAGTGGAAGACGTTTATTCAGGACTGGGCCATTGCCTTCTGCGTCCTCCCGCCGACCGCCAATCTGCACTGGCTACAGATCGCGACGATCTGGGTCGCTGTCACCCTTACGCTCTACACGGGTTGGCAGTACTACGCCGACGGAAAGAAGGCCGCGGCCACGTGAGAGTCGAAATTGTCGCCGTCGGAACAGAACTCCTGCTCGGCCAAATCGCCGACACCAACTCGCAGTGGCTGGGTGAACAGCTCGCCGCCAACGGACTCGCGAGCCACTTCCACCAACACGTGGGTGATAACCACGAACGCATGGTGCTCGCCTTTCGCACCGCCCTCGCCCGCAGCGACGCGCTGATTGTCTGCGGTGGCCTCGGGCCCACCCAGGACGACATCACCCGCGCCGCGATCGCCGAGATCATGAACGTCCCGCTGGAGCGTGACGACGCCATCGTGGAGCGCATCCGGGAGATGTTCAATTCGCGCCAGCGCGAGATGCCGGCGAACAACTTGCTGCAAGCCGACGTGCCGCGCGGGGCGACCGTGATTGACCAGCGCCGCGGCACCGCGCCGGGACTCATCTGTCCGGTCGGCAACAAGGTGATCTACGCGGTGCCCGGTGTGCCCTACGAAATGACCGAGATGTTTGAGCGCACGATCCTTCCGGATCTCCTCGAACGTGAACGAGCCAACGGTGAGACCTCCGTGATTGCCTCTCGTGTCCTGAAAACCTGGGGCGCCAGCGAATCGGGACTCGCCGAAGCCTTGGCGGATCGGTTCGTCGAAATGGAAGCCTCGGAGTCGGTGACAATCGCCTTTCTCGCGTCGGGCATTGAGGGCATCAAGGTGCGACTCACCGCGCGTGGTCAGAACGCCGAAGACGCCCGTCGCATTCTCGACGAGGAAGAAGTTGTCGTACGCGAGATCATCACCTCGAAACTGGGCGACATCATCTTCGGCACCGATGACGAAACGATGGAGGACGCGGTGGCTCGTCGACTGCGTGAGCGGGGTTGGACCCTCGGACTCGCGGAGTCACTCACGGGTGGACTCATCTCGAGCCGTTGCGTGAATGTTGTTGGCGCGTCGCAGTGGTTTCGCGGCTGCGTCGTGAGTTACGCCTCCGAGGTCAAGTTCAATGTGCTGGAAGTGGATGAGGGACCGGTTGTTTCGGGTCAGGCCGCGGAGCAGATGGCCCTTGGCGCTCGCCGAGTTCTCGGCAGTGACGTGGGCCTCGCGATCACGGGGGTTGCGGGTCCCGACCCCCAGGATGATCAGCCACCGGGAACGGTGTTCGTGGGCTGGGCCATTGGTGACACGGTGAGCCACGCGCAGCTCCGACTCCCCGGGGACCGACCCCGCGTGCGTTCCTACGGAGCGATCAGCGCTCTCGACCTGCTTCGTCGCGCGCTCGACGCCCTTGATTGACGCATTCGACCGTTTCGTCGCTATTGATTTCTCGGCGTCATCCCGTCCGAGCCTCGGCCGGGACTCTCTCTGGGTCGGGTGGTCGTCACCTCGCGGACCCATACGCACCCGCAATGTAGCGACCCGTCGCGAACTGCTCGATCTCATCGCAACTCTGATCTTCGCCGGCGAGCGCACCTTGGTAGTACTCGATATCGCCCTCGGGTGGCCCACAGGCACGGCGTCGGCGCTCGGCCTCGACGGAACGCCGTGGCGAGCGATGCGGCGATGGCTGATGAAGGAAGTTCGTGACGCCGACGACAATGACAACAATCGTTTCGAGGTCGCTGCGCATGCGAATCTGAGGGCGAACTCGGCACTGTTCTGGGGGCATCCGCGAGGGCGCCGCTACGACGGTCTCGCCCCCACCACCGCGGTGCCCGATGGTCTGCGACCACGGGTCACGGAAGGCCAGCGCACCATCGAGCGGGTCGTCGGGGGAACCATTAAATCCCCGTTCCAACTGACGGGGGCGGGCGCCGTTGGTTCGCAGTCGCTCCTCGGACAAGTCTTCGTCGAGCGTCTCGCTCGTGAAGGACATGTTCAACAGTGGCCTTTTGAGACGCGGCCCGCCACCGTCGTGGTCGGTGAGTACTTCTTCTCCCTCCCGTCGTGGCGCGACGAACGGGGTGCCGTGCGCGACGAACAACAGGTGCGCGCGGTTGTTCGGTGGCTACGTGGTTGTGTGGAGAGTGGTCAGGCACTCACGTCCTCGTCACTGCTAAAACCTTTGACGTCGGCGACCCGCTCTCTCGTACGCGAGGAGGAAGGGTGGCTCGTCGGCGTGGTGGCACCACCAGGGGTGTGAAGGGGGAGAGTCATGGGGGCATTGCAGCTCGAGGGTGACGCGGCGGAGTTGGGTTTCGATCCCCGACGACTGGCGCGGATCCAGGAACACTTCGATCACTACGTGGACGACCGACGCTTGCCGGGGTGGCTCGTGACGGTGGCGCGCGGCGGACAGGTCGTCTACACCGGCAAGGGTGGTCACCGTGACCGCGAGGCCGGGTTGTTGGTCGAGGACGACACCATCTGGCGGATCTATTCCATGACCAAGCCGCTGACGTCGATTGCCGTCATGATGCTCTACGAAGAGGGAGCCTTCGATCTCAACGACGACGCGGGAAAGTGGATCGAAGAACTGCGCAGTGCGCGCGTGTACGTCTCGGGTCCACCGACGGCACCCGTGACCGTGCCGGCGACCGAGCCGGTGCGCGTGCATCACCTGCTGAGTCACATGAGTGGACTCACGTACGGCTTCACCTACCTCCACGTCACCGACGCGATCTACCGTGCGAACGGGTACGACTTCGGCTTTCCCAAAGGCGCCGATCTCGCGCAGGCCGTCTCGGACTGGTGCTCGATGCCGCTGCGTTTTCAGCCGGGCAGTGGATGGAATTATTCCGTCTCCACCGACGTGCTCGGTCGACTGGTCGAGATCTGGAGTGGTCAGAGTCTGTCGGACTTCTTCCGCGAGCGGATTCTTGATCCCTTGGGGATGACCGACACCGAGTGGTACTGCCCGCAGGACAAGGCGGACCGACTCTCGACGCTCTATTACCCAACGCCGGACGGCTGCATTCCCTTGACCGATATGTCGGCACTCGCGCTCAAGGTTCCTCGCCTCTACGGCGGTGGTGGTGGACTCCTGTCCACGGCGCACGACTACCAGCGCTTCATGACGATGCTGCTGAACGGCGGCGAACTCGATGGTGTGCGACTGGTCTCCAATCGCACTCTTGACCTGATGACGGAGAATCACCTGCCCGGTGACGTCGATTTGGCCGAATACGCCGTCGACAGCTTCTCCGAAGATCAGCAGGCCGGCGTCGGCTTCGGGCTCGGTTTCTCGGTAGTGCTGGATCGCCGCGAGAACAAGTCCCTTGTGAGCGAAGGCACCTTCGCCTGGGGTGGCGCGGCCTCGACGGCCTTCTGGGTGGACCCACTCGAGGATCTCACGGTGGGTTTCTACACCCAGCTCTTACCGAGTGGCACCCACAACATCCGCCGCGAACTCCAGCAACTGATTTACAGTTCGCTCGTCGACTGAGCCGTTCTTTCGGTTCTCACTCGCCCAGATACGTGAAGAAATCCACCATACGAACAAGTGTTCGTAGTACGGTGATCTGGGTGGAGTCCGACCGATGTGACAACGGGAACCTACGGTTCCTCGCGTGACAAAGACCAAGGAGTTGAGAATGGCAACTGACGACCGCAGCAAGGCCCTCGAAGTGGCCCTGGGCCAGATTGAGAAGCAGTTCGGTAAGGGATCGATCATGCGGATGGGCGAAAACCTCCACATGAACTTGGAGTCCATCTCCACCGGTGCGCTCTCACTGGACCTCGCTCTTGGTATCGGAGGTCTCCCGCGTGGACGCATCGTCGAGCTCTACGGCCCGGAGTCATCCGGAAAGTCCACCCTCGCCATGCACCTCGTCGCCGAGGCCCAGCGCAATGGTGGCGTCTGTGCCTACATCGACGCCGAACACGCGATGGACCCGGTCTACGCCAAGGCGATTGGTGTGAACGTCGATGACTTGTTGATCAGCCAGCCGGACACCGGTGAACAGGCACTCGAGATTGTGGACATGTTGATCCGGTCGGGGGCCCTCGACGTCATCGTGATCGACTCCGTCGCTGCGTTGACGCCGCGCGCAGAAATCGAAGGTGAGATGGGCGACTCCCACGTGGGTCTGCAGGCGCGACTGATGAGTCAGGCGCTGCGCAAGGTGACGGCCAACCTGAACAAGTCCGACACCATTGCGTTGTTTATCAACCAGCTGCGCGAAAAGATCGGCGTGATGTACGGATCGCCCGAGGTGACCCCCGGAGGCCGCGCGCTGAAGTTCTACTCGTCGGTGCGACTCGACATCCGTCGCGTGGAGTCCATTAAGGACGGCACGGAAGTGGTGGGTAACCGCACGCGCGTGAAGGTCGTAAAGAACAAGGTCGCCTCGCCGTTCAAGCAGGCGGAGTTTGACATCATGTACGGCCACGGCATTAGCCGTGAGGGTTCGATTCTCGACGTGGCCGTGGAACTCGGTTTCGTGAAGAAGGCCGGTGCGTGGTTCACCTACGAGGGCGAGCAATTGGGCCAGGGTCGCGAGAACGTCAAGAACTTCCTGCGTGAGAACCCCCAGCTCATGGCGGAAATCGATCAGCGCGTGCGCGACCACATCGCCGAAGCCGCCAAGCCCGTTGAGGACGAGGCGATCGACGTCGATTCGCCGATCACTCTCGACTAATCACGTCTCTAGGTCCCGGTCGTCGTCCTCGCGGGCGCGGCCGGGACCGGTAGCGTGGCGCAGGTGACAACTCGGCTTCGACTTCGACGCGCACTCGGCGCGCAGGTACGACGGTGGCGTCGCTACCTCAACGAAGTCGCCATCGTGGGACCTGACGATGGCTACGCCCACGAGTTCGGTTACTTCGGACGCGGTGCGGCACTCATGGCCCCCCAAGGCGTGATCTACAACGAGAAGTACCTCTCTATTGGCGACGAGACCCTCGTCGGTCCGAACGTGTGCCTGACGGCCGGTATCGGACCCGGGCAGCCCATGCTCGCGTCCCCGACGGTCACCATTGGTCGCAAGTGCATCATTGGGCGCGGATCGCACATCATCGGCCACTGGTCGATCGAATTAGGTGACGAGATTCAGACCGGCCCCTACGTGTACATCACCGATCAGAACCACGGCTACGAAGATCCCGACAGTGCCGTCGGCTGGCAGACCCCACACGAAGCCGCGGTGTCCATCGGATCGGGAAGCTGGCTCGGGGCCAATGTCGTCATTCTTCCGGGTACGCACCTCGGTCGCAATACGGTCGTGGCCGCCGGCGCGGTCGTACGCGGCACGTATCCGGACCACGTTGTTCTCGGCGGTGTTCCGGCCAAGGTCTTGCGTCACTATGACGCGACGCTGGGCTGGGTCGCCGGGCCGCCCGTGGCCTGATCCCGTGTCGTCTCTTCTCGCACCGCTACGTATCTCCTCGGCGTTCCGCCGGCTCTTTCTCTACAGCGCGGTCAGTGCTCTCGGCACGCAGGCGGCGTACGTTGCGTTGATGTTCGAGTTGCAGCGTCTCACGCATTCGCCGCTCGCCGTCGGCGCCCTCGGCGCCGTGGAACTCGTGCCCATTTTGATCTTCGGTCTCTACGGCGGTGTTATTGCGGACCATCTCGATCGTCGTGTCATTCTTCTCGTGACCGAAGTGCTGCTGGCTCTCTCGATGGCCGCCTTGGCGTGGAATGCGCACGCCGCACACCCACAGGTCTTGGTCATCTACGTCATTGCGGCGGTCTTGGCCGCCGTGAGCGGGACGCAACGTCCGAGCTACACGGCGCTCTTCCAGAGTGCGGTGTCACACGATCAGCAACGTGAAGCCGCGTCACTGGAAATGGTGCAAAGCACCGGTGCGGCGCTCATCGGCCCCGTTCTCGGCGGTCTCGGTGCCGTGGTCTTCGGTGCGTGGGTCGTCTTTGCGCTAACGGCGTCCTTGGTGGCTATCACCTTTCCTCTGTTGTACTCACTTCCTTCCACCCCGCGACCCGAACACGCGGGTCGGGTGGAGCTCGCGTCGTTGATCGCGGGTGGCCGGTACGCGTTGTCGCGTCGCGACATCCTGGGAACGTACGTGATCGACACGATTGCCATGGTGTTCGCGTTCCCCGTCTCGTTGCTGCCCTTCCTCGCGGCGGACTTCCACCAGAGTTACGCCCTCGGCGCCCTTTACTGCGCGATGTCGGTCGGTGCCGTGATCGCCGCGTTGGCCCAGGGGTGGGCGAGACGGGTGCATCACTACGGTCGCGCGATCGTCGCCGCGGCCACGGTGTGGGGCCTCGGCATTTTCGCGGCCGGTCTCTCACCGTCGCTCTGGTTGGCGTGGTTCTGCCTGGCCGTTGCGGGCGGCGCGGACGCCGTGAGCGGGATCTTCCGCAACACCATGTGGAACGAATCAATTCCGCCGGATGTTCGTGGCCGCATGGCGGGGATTGAAGTGTTGAGCTACTCGCTCGGTCCCACCGTCGGCCAAGTGCGCGCCGGCGCGATTGCGGCCGCGACGACAGTGCGCACGTCCCTGGTGCTCGGTGGTGCCGTGTGTGCGGGAGGTTGCGCCGTCCTTCCGCTCGCCCTCCACGCGACGTGGAACTTTGACGTTCGTAGTGACGTGCACGTCGCCGACGTCGCCGCGCTGCGCGCGAATGACCACCTCGAGTGATTCTTAGCGCCCGTTACGCTGGTGGCGTGACGACCGCCACGTATCTCATCACCGCCAGTGGACCCGACCGTCAGGGCGTGGGCGCGCAGCTCTTTGAGGCCATTCAACAACTCCCGGCGGGCGCTTGTGACATCAATGACGTGGCGCAGATCACGATTCGTGGGTATCTCGTCTTGTGCGTGGAGGTCACCGTCGACGCTGCGGAGACGGCTGAGCACCTGCGGGCCCGCGCCGCGGCAACGGGCGTCATTGGCGACGGCATCGACGTGACCGTGACCGCGGTGGAGCCGGATGAATTCATGAACGGCAAGCGCTTGCTGGTGACGTTCCTCGCCCCCTCCATCACGAGCGGAACCTTGCGGGTGATCTTTGACGCGATCGCCGCGAGTGACGCCACCTGCGAACGCATTGTCCACCTCGCGAGTTACCCGGTCGACTGCTACGAGCTCGTGGTGCGGGGTCCCCATCACGGGCGACTTCGCGAGGCCCTCACGCACGCGGCGGGGGAGGCGGGGGTCGATCTCGCGGTGCAGCGCGCGGGTCTTCACCGTCGCAGCAAGCACCTCGTCGTCATGGACGCCGACTCCACGTTGCTGCAGGACGAAGTCATCGATTTGCTCGCCGAACGCAGCGGTCATGCGGACGAAGTGGCGAGCATCACGGCTGCCGCCATGGCGGGTGAGATTGATTTCGCCGAAGGGCTGCGCCGACGGGTCGCCCTGCTCAAGGGCTTGCCCGCTTCCGTGCTCGATGATGTGCGCGCGCAGTTGCGCTTGACGCCGGGTGCGCGAACACTCCTGCGCACTCTCCAGCGACTCGGCTACGTCCCCGCGGTCGTCAGTGGTGGATTCACGGAAGTACTGGCGCCGTTGCTCGCGGACTTGGGGGTCGATCTCCTCGAAGCCAATCGACTCGAGATCGTTGACGGCGTTCTCACGGGTCACCTCGCCAGCGCGGTGGTCGATCGTGCCGGCAAAGCGAGGGCGCTCGTGCGCTTCGCCGAGCAGGTGGGCGTGCCCCTCCAACAGACGGTCGCCGTGGGTGACGGAGCGAATGACATCGACATGCTCTCCGCCGCCGGACTCGGGATTGCTTTCAACGCCAAGCCCGTCGTGCGCGAGCACGCCGACGCGGCCCTCAGCGTGCCGTATCTGGACGCGGTTCTGTATTTCCTCGGCATCTCCCGAGAAGAGATCGACACCGACTAAGCCGCGTGCGGCTTCAAATTCCCTGATAAAGGGCTTTTTCTCGGCTCTGACCGGCTCGCGCCGGACTCGAGACGCGTCCCGCACGCCGTGCTGGCCGTGAGACAAAAACACTGTTATTGTCTCATCGAGTAGCCACGAAGGAGGGGTCGTGAAGGTATCCATTGATCCGGAACGTTGTCAGGGGCACGGGCGTTGTTTTTCCATTGCTCCCGGACTGTTCGATTCCGATGACTACGGCAACGGGTTCGCGATTGGTGACGGCGTGGTCGCTGCCGCCGACGAGGAGCTCGCTCGTTTGGCCCAGGCAAATTGCCCAGAACACGCAGTACTGATCGAGGAGTAGGACAATGACGACTGACATCACTAAGCCCCCCGTCGAGGACTTCGCGACCGACTGGGACCACACCGACCCGACCTGGGTGAAGAACCCGTACCCGATCTGGGACGAACTTCGTGAGCGCTGCCCCGTGGCCCACACCGACCGCTACGGCGGTGGGTGGTTCCCGGTGACCCACGAGCTCGTCTCCGAGATTGCGAATGACACCGATCACTACACCAGTCGCACCGTGGTCATCGGTAATGGCCGTCCCGGTGACGACGCGCCGCCGGCGCCGATTGGTGTCGTGCCGCCCATCTCCTCGGACCCGCCGTTCCACGCGATCGCGCGACGCATCATCCTCCCGGCTCTCGCGCCGCGACCGGTGAACGCACTCGAGCCGCGTATTCGCCAACTGTGCAATGACCTTCTCGACAAGGTTGAGCAACAGGAGATCGTGAACGGGTCCTCGGACTACGCCCAGTTCATTCCGGCCAACGTGATCGAGGCCCTGCTCGGTCTGCCCGAGGAAGACGAAGATCTCTTCCGTCACTTCATTCACGTCGCGCTCGAGGGAGTGGACGAGCCGGACCCCGAAAAGCGCATGGAGATGTTTGCGCCGATCGAGGAATACCTCACCAAGGTCATCGAAGACCGCATGGTGAACCCCGGCGACGACCTCGTGACGTACCTGTTGAACGTGGAAGTCGAGGGTCACAAGTTGGCCCCCGAGCACATCTTCGGCACCGTGGTGCTCGTTCTCATCGCGGGCATCGACACCACGTGGTCGGCCATCGGGGCGTCGCTCTACCACCTGGCCTCGCACCCCGAGGACCGTCAGCGTCTCGTGGACGACCCGGATCTCATCCCGACGGCCATTGAGGAATTCCTCCGCTTCTACGCGCCGGTGTCGATGGCCCGTCTCGTCAAGGAAGACTTCGACTTCCACGGCTGCCCGATGAAGAAGGACGACTGGATCCTGCTCGGGTTCCCCGCGGCGAACCGTGACCCGGAAGCCTTTGAGGACGCCGACAAGTTCATTATCGACCGCGAAGTGAATCGCCACCTGGCCTTCGGCCTCGGCATTCACCGCTGCGCCGGATCGAACCTGGCTCGCCTCGAGATGCGGGTGGCGCTCGAGGAATTCCTGCGTCGCTTCCCCAACTTTGAGCTGGTGGACGACGCCCAGGTGACCTGGTCCCAGGGTCAGGTGCGCGGTCCGCGCAACCTGCCGCTGCGCATCATTAAGTAAGTCGACGCGCCGTCCCCGGTTGTTGCCCTTAACGGGCGGTGACCGGGGACGCGTCGCGTCCGCGCCACTTCAGCAGTCCCCACCACAGCGCGTCGCCCGGCACGGCGATGGCGACCAGCACCAGACCCGCGAACTCGTACGCGGCCGCGCCCGCGTGAAGGATTTGCGTGACGAGGGCGCGCGGGAGCGCGTGGGTGATCGACGACAGGTGGACGGCGGAGTTGTGCAGATTGAAACCCACCGCCACGGCAAAGAGTCCGGGTCCTCCCACGCACAGCCCGAACGCGAGAAGTTGCCACGTGCGTCGACGAACGAGGAAACGCGCCGTGAGAAAGGCGCCGAGAACGCCCAGCGCGGTGAGCGCCCAGCCGGTCGTGCTGAGTGAGCCACCCAACGGCAACCCGCGGTTGCGCGCTGACACAGTGATCACCGTGTTGTTCACGAGCGTTGACGGGGAGGCGGGAATACGTGGATCGGCGGCGTGCAGAGAAGCCGCGAATCGGTCGATGACGGGTGTTGTGTCCACGGTGCCTGCCTTGCCGTCCTTGAGAAGCGCGAAGAGGCGGTCGATGTCCGTGGTCAGCAGTGCCTGTGTCGCGGGCTCTTTCGCAGTCGCGAGGATGGCGGCGACGAGCGACGGCTTCTCGGCGTCAAAGGCGGCGAGGTCGCTGGGTGCGAGGTGCGGGCGAAGGTCGGTGAGCAGCGCGTCGGCGAGCGTCGTCGAGGTCGGCTCCGTCGTCGTGATGACGATCACCTGGTGGGACAAAGAACTCGCGGTGACGAACGACCCGAGGGCGCGAAATCCGGTGCCGAACACGAGGACCGCCGACATCACGAGCAAGAGAAGCACGGCGCCAATACGGCGACCCACCGAGGGTCCCGGAAGATTCGGGGCGTAGATCTGAAGTTCGGCGGGATCGACGGGAAAGGGTGTGGTCACGGGAACTCCTGGCAGGGGTCCCTTAGTTCTACTCGGCCCGCGCGATGATGGCGGGAGAGCGGGCGAATTAGCCCAGTCGCAGATCCGGCTGGCCCGACGCCCAGAGTTCCGCCATCCACGCTTCGACGTCCGCGACGCTGCGAGGTAGGGCATCCGACAGGACGCGAGATCCCGACGGTGTCACGAGGACGTCGTCTTCGATGCGCACGCCGATGCCCCGATATTCCTCGGGCACGGTGAGGTCGTTGGCTTGGAAGTACAGACCGGGCTCGACGGTGAGCACGTAACCCACCTGCAGTTCGCCGAGGTAGACCTCATTGCGGGAATTGGCGCAGTCGTGGACGTCAATGCCGAGCATGTGGCTCACGCCGTGCAGGGTGTAGCGACGGTGCAGTTGACGGTCGCGTCGGAGCGCCTCCTCGGGGTCCGCGGTCAGAATGCCCAAGTCGTGCAGACCTTCCGCCAGGACCTTCATAGCCGCTTCATTCGGCGCCATGAACGAGACCCCGGGCGCCACCGCGGCGATGCCGGCCTCTTGGGCGGCGAGCACCAACTCGTAGATACGACGCTGAGGTTCGGAGAACTTTCCGTTGATGGGCATCGTTCGCGTGACGTCGGCGGTGTAGAGATTGTGGCACTCGACGCCCGCGTCAAGGAGCAGGAGGTCCCCGGCGCGCACGACACCGTCGTTGGTCGTCCAGTGCAGGATCGTGGCGTGCGCGCCGCTCGCGGCAATCGTGTCGTAGCCGACGTCGTTGCCTTCCACGCGGGCGCGCAGATTGAAGATTCCTTCAATGACCCGCTCACCGCGACCCTCGGCCGCGGGCAGCGCGCGCACGACGTCCTCGAAGCCCTTGACCGTGTAGTCGATAGCGAGTTGGAGCTGCGCAATTTCGAAGTCGTCCTTGACGAGACGCATTTCCGAGAGGTACTCGCTCAACGCGTGGTCACTCTCGCTCGGCTCGACGAGGGCGTCCACGCGAGCGTCGAATCCTCGCAGGGTCGCTACGGCACCCGTGACCGAACTGAGGTCTTTTGCGAGTTGATCCAAGGGTGCGGTCTCTACCCCGAAGTACACCGATGATCCCTCGACGCCTCGACGCTTGCCCACCCACAGTTCGCCGTAGGTGGCGTCGGTGAAGAATTCGTGCGTGCGATGGTCGCGGCGCTCCGCCACGTACAGCGTCGATCGTGGTCCCTGCGAGCCGGGCTGGATCACGAGAACCGCGTCGGAATCGAAGCACGACGTGAGATAGAAGAAGTCCGTTCCCGGACGGAAGCGGTAGTGCGTGTCATTGGCGCGCACCTTCAAGCCACCGGTCGGCACGACGATGGTGGTGGACGGAAACGCGTCGGCGAGGCGGCGTCGGCGGTCGGCACAGAAGTCGGCGGCCGGATGGACGGAGGAATCGCTCGGCTCCTCACCCCAGTCTCGCGTCATCTGGTCGAACAGGGCCCGCGGGCAGGGCGGACGGTGCGGCCCAATCCAGACCCAGTGGTCCGAAATCGGGTGGTCCTCAGAAACGTCGGGTTCGGGCAGGTTCGAGGTCTGTTCGCTCACGAGCCCAAACTAGTGGCCTCCTCAGCCCGTGTGTGGTCCGACCTAGGGTAGGAGCATGGCCGTGGGAGTTCTGGGCGACGTCTTGGGTGGTGCGCTCCGCGGAAAGAAGTGTCCTTTCCGTGTAATTCTCGCGGGGGTCCGGACAGGAAACACCTATGGCGTCCTCTCCTGAACAGCGCCTGACGCGCCTCGCCCACGAGCACTCAACGGCGGTCGCGAACTACCTTCGCCGACGCCTCTACCCCCTCAGCGCGTCGGATCTTGATGACCTCGTGGACGAAGTCCTCGTGGTCTGCTGGCGACGCCTCGACAGCATTCCCGAAGACGCCGAATTACCGTGGATGATTGGCGTGGCCCGCAATGTTCTCAGTAACGCTCGACGCTCACAGAATCGCCGCAGCGCCTTTGTGGCGTCATTGAGTCCGAGCGACGATGACGCCTCGGCGGAGGACTACGTCGTGGCTGATACCGCCATCCGGGACGCCCTCACAGCACTGTCGGACTCCGATCGCGAGATCATCCTCCTGCACTTTTGGGATGGTCTGTCGACCGAGCAGTTATCGCAGGTCTTGTCGATCACGACGAATGCGGCGGCCGTGAGGCTGTCACGCGCCCAGGGGCGGTTCAAAGATTTCATGGAGAACGCGGAAAATGTCTGAAAGTTTTGGTCTCGACCGCACAGGAACGACGTACAAGGGTCAAAGGGAGACGTTGTGAGCGAGTTCGACGAACTCATGAGTGCACGGTTGCGGGCCGCCGATCCGGTGGTCGGAGCCCCCTACGTTCACGCGAATTTGGACGCGACACTGTCGCGCATTACGACGATGCCTCGCGTGGCCAAGGTGTCGCTCGCGAAGGGTTTCAAAGTGAAGATGGCGTCCGCCGCGGCGGCCGCCATGCTCGTCACGTCCGGTGGCATTGCCGTTCTGTCCGCCGCCGCGCCCTCGGTGCCAGTGTTGGCCCTCGGTGCGACGACGCACGCCGCGGCTCCCGATACCGCGGTGCGGGGCCAGCTCCCGGTAGGTGAAGAACTCATGATGCCGGACGTCACGCTGGTGGCGGGTTCGCAACTCACCACCGGGACAACGAGCGCGCCGGTGTACGAGTTCACGACGCCGAGCGATCTCACGGCCGCATCACAGAGCATTGCGAGTGACTTTGGGGTCACGGGAGATCCCTCTGTGACGCCGTCGACAGACGGGTCATGGACGATCGGCAGTTCTGCTGACGGATACGTCGACTTCTGGGTCGATGGTTCGCTGCTCGTGTGGAACTACACCGAGCCCGGTACTGATGGTGGCGTGGTGAGCTCGCCTCCGGCCACCAATGCAACGGACGGACTCCAGTCGACGACCTCGGGGTATCCCGACGACGCGGCCAATGCCAAGGCGGCCCAGTTACTCGCGAATCTCCATCTCACCGGAAGCTTCGGCGCACCGAGCTTCTCGAGTGACGACGCCACGCCGGCCGGAGAAACGACGACGGTGCAGTGGACGACGGTCACGGTGCCCTGGGTCGTCCAGGGACAGGACAGTGGGTACTCCTTCTCCTTTACCTTCGACCCGGCGGGGACCCTGGTGTCCGCCAACGGTGTTGCCGGTGATGTGACGACGGCGGGCGTCTATGCGGTGGTGTCCGAAGAGACCGCGGCGAATGAGCTCGCGACCAGTTTCTCGAAGCGGAGCGGCCCCGTGGTGTCACCCCTCGACACCACGCCCTCGACGACCACGGGTACAGCGAGTGGGAGTACGGTGACCCCGGAGACCTCACCGAGCGGTGTGACAAGTTCGACCACGGCGCCGTCGGGCGCGACGGGATCAACGCCCTCAACGGGAACCATTCCGACCACGAACGAGCCAGGAGCTACGTTGCCGCAAGTGGTGACGTTGGTCAGTGCCACCCTCGGCTACGGCGAGTACACACTGAGTGACGGGACGAGTGCCCTGCTCCCGCAGTACACGTTCACGGGCGATGACGGCGGTACCTACACCCAGATGGCGCTCGATCCGAGCGACGTGACGCTCGCACCGACGCCCCAGGTTCTGTTCTCCCCCGCGAGGTAAGTCCGAACCGGGCGGCTCATCGTAGGCTGGGTGAATGGACATTTCCCTGACGCGCGAGGGCCCGGTCGCTCTTATTAGGTGGAACGACGGTGAGAATCGCATCAATCTCGACTCCATCGCCCGACTCAATGAGATCTTTGACGAACTCGACGAGGTCACTGATCCTCTCGCGGTCGTGTGGACCGGTGCGGGCAAGTTCTTCTCTAACGGACTAGACCTCGAACGGTTTGCCGCGGCACCCGACGAAATGAACGCGACGGTGAGCGCGCTCCACGTCCTCTTTGGTCGCATCCTCGTCTTCCCGGCGTACACGGTGGCCGCCATCAATGGTCACGCGTTCGCCGGTGGGGCAATGTTGAGCTGCACCACGGATCTTCGCGTCATGCGGTCGGATCGCGGGTTTTGGTGTCTGAATGAGGCCGAGCTTGGATTGCCCCTGACGGACGAAATGGCGGCCGTGGTCTTCGGTCGCCTGCCCGCAACGGCGGCCCGGGAAGCAGCCCTGACAGCGCGTCGCTTCAGCGCGGTCGACGCCCTTGCCGCGGGCATTGTGGAACTCATCGCGCCCGAGGAGGACGTCCTGCCGCTCGCCGTGGCGCGCGCGGCGGAAGTGGCAACCAAGGACCGTCGGGTGATCAAGGTTCACAAGCGACAAGCCTTTGGCGACATTGCTCGACGCGTTGGTTTTGATCCCGAGCGGAGCCGCTGAGTCCAGAAAAGACTGTCGCCGCTCAGGCGGGCTTGCGCCAGACCGAGACGTGCTGAGAACTCTCGGCGGTAAAGGGAGTGCCGATCCAGTCGGCGTGTCGCGACTCGAGCTCCAGTCCGGCGAGACGAGCCATGAGGTCGCATTCCGCCGGCCAGATGTAGCGAAAGTGGCCGACGCCGTAGTCGTAGTGACCGTCGGCGCGCCGGGTGAAGTGATGCGAGACGCATTCTTGGGTGACCAGATCGAATGTGTCCAGTCCAACGTGCTCGTCGGATACGTCAAAGGGGACCGCCGTCGCTCCCGGCGTCAACTGGCGTAGTGGTGGGACGAAGAGCTCCACCACGAAACGTCCGCCCGGCTCGAGGTGCTGCGCCGCGTTGAGGAAACACGCGACTTGCTCGTCCTGCGTGCGGAGATTGGAAATGCTGTTGAACACCACAAAGACCACGGAGAACGAACCGGGGAGTGACGTCGTGGCCATGCTCCCTTCCGCAACGGGAAGCCGGTCGACCGGGATCTTGGCGTGAAGGTGTCGAATCATTGGAGAAGACAATTCGATACCCGCGACATCAATGCCCCGCTCCACGAGCGGAATAGCGATCCTGCCAGTCCCGATACCGAATTCGAGGGCTCGACCCTGACCGGCCAGTCTCGCGAGAACATCAATAACGGGATTGATGACATCGGGCGTTGACAGACTCATCGTGTCAGCGTCGTAGCTCGCAGCTGTGTCCTCATCCCACACGTCGCTCGAACTCATACGGTGATCCTTGCACGCTGTGGGACTCTCTGTACGGGGATCCCAGAATGCAAAAGACCCCCGCCGGTTTCCCGGCGGGGGTCTTTTGGTGAAGTCTTAGCTCAGCCAGCCCGGAATCGCGCTGACCGTGTACTTCGACGAGGTCGCCACCGCGGTGTTCGCAGCGTCAGTCGTCGTGTAGACGGTGTGGCTCGACTCGGTGATCGTCGTCGGCGGGTTGCCGGTCGGGATCGAGGCGATCACACCACCGAGGAGACCCTGGTGGTTCGTAGCGGAGAACGACAGCGGCAGAATCGTCGGCGTCGCGAACTTCGTCGTGGTCATCGCCTTGACGATTCCCGCCTGCGTCACGCCGTTCTTGCCCAGGCTGTAGAGAGCCTCAGCGAAGGCGACAGCGTAGGCCGCACCGTACTGCTCGTTGCCGTCCAGCGTGGTTCCCGACGTGAAGTGCGGGAAGTCCGTCGAGTCGGCCAGCAGAACCTTCTTCAACCAGACGTTCCACACGTTGCTGGTGTCAGAAGTTGCCGGGAGACCGTCGGTGCTGATGGCGCCACTCTCGAGTGACGTGTTGACCGAGATCGGGTCGGAACCCACGGTCGAGATCACCCACTGCGGAGCAAAACCGATGGCGTGTGCGTCCGCGAGAACTCGCGCCGTGACGGCCGGGATTGAGTCGAGGACGACAACCTTGACGCCGTCGTTCTTCATCTTGGTCACGGCCGGAGTGATGTCACCGATCTCGAAGAGAGCGTTCGCGGGGCTGTAGAGGAACTTGTCGTTCGAAGCGACCGACACAGCGTCCGTGCCCAGCTTGCCCTCGGTCAGACCGATGTAGCCGTTGGAACCGAAGTCGTCGTCCTGTCCGACGAAGCCGACCTTCTGACCCTTGAAGTGCGCGTTGATGTACGTGCCAAAGATCTTGCCTTCAACCTTGTAGCTGGTCTGGAAACCGAACAGGTCCGGGTACTTGGACGCCTGGTTCCAGTCCGAGGAACCCGAGTTCACGAAGAGCTGGGGGACCTTGTTCTGCTTCAGGAAGTTCAAGACCGAGTCCTGTGCCGCGGTGCCGAGCGAACCGACAGTGGCGAACACGTGGTCGGAGTCGACGAGCGTCTGCGTCTGGGACAAGGTGGTGGTGCTGGACGGCTGCGTGCAACCAAGACCCGCTTGCGACGCCAAGTTGTAGCAGTCGTCGAGACGGATGAAGTTGATGGTGCGGCCGTTAACGCCACCCTTCTTGTTGATGTACTTGAACACCGCGAGAGCGGCCGCCGAGACTTCGGCGTAGCTCGACGCAATGCCTGACAACGGCACCGTGGCACCGATGGTCACACTGCTGGACGTCACGCCGGGAACGCTAGTGCTGGCATTTGCCGAGCCCGTGGCGATTCCGGTTGCGGCCATTGCCAACACGAGCGATGATGCACCAAGCATCACGGCGCTGCGCTGGAATCGACTGCGGATCATTTGATTCCTCCCCTAAGTGGTTAATAGAACTGCGAAAAGTACCTTACTGGGCAGCAGGCCCGGCAACAAGACAGCCCCTTGTGATCCTTTTCGCATGCCGCCGGCGGCGTCGGGGTGTTTAGGAAGGTGAATGTGTTGCGGCGTCACCGGAAGCGTTGTCTGATGGAGATTCCGGTGAGGTTTCGCTACGAGAAGCGCTTGAGGCCAACAATTTCTTGACAATCCGGACCAGGTCCTGAATACCGCCCACGATGCCTCGAGGCGCCAACAACATGGTGAGGATCAAGATTCCGGAAAACAAAATGTTGGGCATCTGCTGACCAAGATTTGTCGTACTCGAAATGCCTACGTGGCTGCTCAGCCAGGCAATCCAAGGACCCTGGTAGGCGAACACAACACCGGCGATCGCAGCACCCCACAATGTGCCGATGCCGCCCACCACCATCAACGTCAGCAGAGTGATGCCGAAGGTGAACTGGAACGGCTCTTCGGGAGTAATGGTGTTCGCGATGTAAATAAATAATGCGCCACCAAGAGCCCCAAACGATGCAGAAATGACGAAGGCCAAAGCACGCATGCGCGGCAAGTTGATGCCCGCAAGTTCAGCGGCAACGTCGTTGTCGCGCACCATGCGCATGGACCGTCCCAGTTTCGAGTGGAACAAGTTGGCCATGATCAGGAACGAGAACCCCGCGATGGCGATGACGATGTCGGTCGGCCACTGGGCGTTGGCGATTTGATATCCGTACTCCTGGTCGTTAAAGAAATTGACGAACCACTGTGGAGGAGTGAGGGCAAAAACCTGCAGACCACCGGAGCCGCCGGCAAAAGAGAGAGTCTGTATGAAACTCGGTATCACCACAGCAAAGGCGATGGTCATACCTGCAAGATACGGACCGCGCAGTCGCGTGGCGGGCAAGCCGAGAATCAATCCCGTGACGGCACCGACAGCGACGGCGAGCACGAGACCTATGCCGTACGACGAAGGCTGTGTCGCGGAAGGGTGGTGGTTGATCCACAGCGACGCTGTGTAGGCGCCAACCATCATGAATCCCGAGTTACCAAGCGACACTTGGCCGCTCCACCCCGTCAACCATGTAAGGCCCAGAACGGCCACGGCCACCGCCGCACCTTCGCCAATAGCCGGGTTCTGAGTGTCCGAAATATAGAACGTCGCGAGGATGGCCAAAAAAGTGAGGAGCGTGATCGAGACGATGCGGGTCGCAGATGGATACGCACGGATGACACCGCGAGATCCGGCCGCGAACTTCTTAAGCGAACTCACTTTGGGCTGCTCGACGTGCGTCGCATCGTGTGGTGGTGATGTAGGTGTGGACATCAGACGCGCCTCGTTGTGCTCTTCGAGAACAGACCCTCAGGGCGGATCATCAGCACCACCAACAGCGCCACCAGAGGAGTCAACTGGGCTGCATTGCCGGACCAATAGTCTCGAACGAAGTCAGTGGTGACGCCAAGAACGATTCCTCCGATAACGGCACCGACGGGCGAATCAAGTCCTCCAATCGCGGCCGCAATGAATCCGCTGACGAAGAACGCGTCCATAACATTGACATTCAGTCCGCCCGTTCCGGCGGTCACGATGATCGCCGCAATCGTTCCCACTGCACTGGCAATCATCCAGCCCAAGGTCAACATCCGATTGACGCGAACGCCCAACAGCCGCGCGACTTCCGGGGCAAGCGCGGCTGCTCGAAGACGCAGACCAATGTTGGTGAATTGGAACAGGATCAAGATTGACACCATGATCACAACGGCGAGAAAGAACTCGAAAATCACCCACGCGCTGAGTGCTACGAGCCGACCGTGCAACTGCCAGTAATCCTGTGAGAACGGCGCGGGATAGTTTCGCGTCGACGACGACCAAAAAGTTTGACCAATTGCTTCAAGAAGTCCGAGCAGACCCACCATCACGACAATGGGATTGATCTCGGGTTTCCCGTAGAGGGGGCGAATGAGGACCCGTTCTGTAAATCCCCCGAAGAGGAAACCGAACAAGATGGCAATCGCGAAACAGACCCACCAATTGAGTCCCCGGTCGAGCTGCGTCATGCCCACGAACGTTGCGAACGTCGCCATCGCGCCTTGAGCGAAGTTCAGTACGTGGGTCGATTGCCAAATAATGACGAGACTCAGGGCCACGAGCGCGTAGATGACGCCCAGCGCGAGTCCATAAAAGAGGTCGGTCATGATGCGCGAACTGAGGAAACTATCTAGTGACGCGAGAAGGGCGATCATTCCTGCACCAATCCCAGGTAGTAGTGACGCAACTGGTCATCGGCCGCCACAGTCGCGGCATCGGCGGCTGCCACCACAGAGCCGATGTGCAGCACGACCGCGTCGTGCGCGATCCGCAGGGCGCTCTTCGCGTTTTGCTCAACGAGAATCACGGTCAATCCCTGAGATTCGCAGAGTTGGCGAATGGTCGCCATCATGTCGGCGGTGACGAGAGGCGCGAGACCCAAGGATGGTTCGTCGAGAAGCAGGACCTTGGGCTCGGCGATCAGCGCGCGAGCCATGGCCAGCATTTGGCGCTCGCCACCCGAGAGTGTGGACGCGTACTGCTTACGACGTTCACCGAGGACCGGGAATTGTTCGAACTGACGAGCAAGGCCTTCGGCGAGATTGACCTTCGACGACAGAGCGCCGAGGCGAAGGTTTTCTTCGACCGTGAACTCGGCGATGACGCCACGTCCTTCGGGCACGTGGCCGACGCCGAGTCTGGCAATGTCCTCGGTCTTCATGCCTCGAAGTTCGTGTGATTCAACGGCACTTTGCGGGTGGCCGTCGACCATCACGGTGTGTGCGTCTTCGATGGTGATCGAGCCGTTGGCGATCTTGACGAGGCCGGACATAGATCGCAGGAGCGACGTCTTTCCCGCGCCGTTGGCGCCGAGAACCGCGGTAATGACTCCCGTCTTGGCCGTGAAGGACACGTCCCGCAGCGCCTGCACGGCGCCGTAATTCACGGAGAGATTTTCGACCTTAATCATCGTCGACTCCGAGATACGCGGCGAGCACGTCGGCGTTTTGGCTGATGTCCTTCGGGGTCCCCGTGGCGATGACTTCGCCGAAGTTCAAGACCACCAAACGGTCCACGAGCGGCATGACGAATTCCATGTTGTGCTCGACCAACAGAACACCCATGGTCGACTTGAGCGAGACGATCAGATTGGAGAACTCTTCCAATTCGTTCTCGTCGAGACCCGACGCCGGTTCGTCCAGAAGCAGCAAGCGAGGTGACGCCATCAAGGCACGGGCGACCGACACTTTTTTCGCGATTCCGTAGGGGATTGCTGACGGCACCTGACCGGCGAATTGGGCGATACCTAGTCGTTCGAGGATCTCAAAGGCTTCGGTGCGCACGCGTCGGTCGAATCGACTTACGCTCGGCATGCCCGTGAGACTCGCGAGAATGCCGGCGCCCCGACGGCTCTGAGCACCCGCCATGACGTTCTCGAGAACGCTCATGTGGTCGAAGAGCCCCACTCCTTGCAGGGTTCGCGCAACTCCCGCTTTGTGGAGTTGGTGGGGACGCAAAGATCGCAGCCCGGCGGCCGGAAACTCCACGGTCCCCGACGTCGGCTTCACGAATCCGCAGGCAACATTGAAGGCGGTGGTCTTTCCCGCCCCGTTTGGGCCGATGAGCCCAACGATTTCTCCCGTATTGACGTGGAAACTGACGTTGCCCAATGCGCGAAGTCCTCCGAATTGAACGGAGACATCTCGGAGCTCGAGGCTCGGCGGGAGCGGTGTGGTTTCGGTCGTCACAGCACCGTAAAACTAGTCGTGCCACGACACTGCCTTGTTCAGGGGCTGGGCGGTGGTGGAAAATCTTCAGAAAATATGAAAAGTTCCTGTAAGGATCTACGGCGCGGGGACAGGTACTAGGCATGAAGCGTTCCTCTCACAACTCCCGAGCCCATCGCACACTGCGTCGCGCCGCACTCAGCGTGGCGACCCTTGGTGCCCTATCTATTGCGACACCGATGGTCGCAGGAGCGGACACGGTTGCCACTCCTCCCTCGATTACGTCAGTGAGCGCCACGGGCGGCGACGTCACGGTCAGCTGGACGGCCAATGACCCGTCGGCGACCTCGGTAACTGTCGCGTTGTACGACACCAATGGTGACGTCATCGCGAGTGACACCGTGTCGCCGACGTCGACCTCTGACACCTTGAACAATGTTGCCGACGGAGGTGGCTACACCGCTGTCGTCACCGACGCGACCCCCTCCGGTGACCTCACCTCCGACCCGAGCACGGCGTTCGATCTGTTCGGGGGAAGCGACATTGTTGACGCGGCCCCGGTGATTACCGACGTGACCGCGACGGGAGGCGACGTTGCTGTCACGTGGACGAACAATGCGGCGGACGCTACGTCGATTGATGTTGCCCTCTACGACAGCTACGGCACGATGGTGCAGGACGATGTCGTGGCCGCGTCAGCGACGACGGACACGCTGACCTCCGTGAGTGACGAGAATGGCTATTCCGTTGTCGTCACCGTGCACACCCCCGGGGGCGATCTCGCGTCCGACCCGTCGGCCAGTTTCGACGTCTCGAACGGCGACTTTTCGTCTGACGCGGCACCCACCCTCGAGTCGATCGACGCGACGGGTGGTGCCATCACGGTGACCTGGCAGTCCAACGCCGGCGACGTGACCGGCTACGACGTCATCCTGACCGATAGCAATGGCAACCAGATTGCCGACGACAGCTTGCCGGCCGACGCCACGAGCGACACGCTGCCCGCGGTGGCCGATGGTTCGGGATACGACGTGCAGATCATTGCCCACACGTCGGTCGGTGACCTGACGACGGATACAGGGCTCGTCAATATTTCCGGCGGTGTCATCGCGCAGATTCCGGTCGACCCGC
This sequence comes from uncultured Actinomycetes bacterium, assembly GCA_903873775.1. Taxonomy (GTDB): domain Bacteria; phylum Actinomycetota; class Acidimicrobiia; order Acidimicrobiales; family RAAP-2; genus RAAP-2. Next base: position 2,536 of record CAIQPR010000038.1, on the reverse strand, counting down.
CGATCGTGATTTCTGGCGGACCGGTCGTCGTTGATCCCAGCACGGTGACGTTGACTCCGATTGATGGTGGCACCTCGGGTTGGACGGTGTCGTGGACCGAACCGAGCGGCACCGGGACCGACGGCTACTACCTCGTGACGACCGACCAAGGTGACACGTGCACGGTGGATGCGACGGGGAACGTAGGTGCAGCGACCTCGTGTGACCTGTCAGCGCTGGACGGTGGTGCCACGACCTTGACCGGTCTGACGGTGACCTACTACCCGTTCCACATCATGGAATTTGGCGCCGCCAACGGTGGCGTGACGCCGGTGGCCCTCGACGATGCTGTCTCGACCGACAAGACGCCCTCCTCCACGACCGTGGTGCACGAAGAGCGCGACGCTCGTGGTGTGCCCGTTGACCACCCCGTCGCCCTCGGGCACGTCCCCGCAGGTTCATCGACGCCCTGGGGCGCCGTCGGACTCGTGGCGGGTGGCGTGGTAGTTCTCGGTGGCGGACTCGCCATCAACGCGCGTCGTCGTCGCGTTCTCTAGAACGCCGGAGATTGGTAGAGACCCAACGTATTGCCACCGGGATCACCAATGAGAGCCACGGTCCCCGCACCGTCGACGAGCTCGGTGGGTTGCATCACAATGCGCCCACCGAGCTCTGTCGTTTTCTGGCACGTCGCGCGAATGTCGTCCACCTCCCAGTAGACAACGAGACCTCCCAAGTCGTCGTCGGCGTACTCCACATCCCCTTGGACAGCCTCCGCGGGTCCACCGTGATCAAAGAGGATGTGCTGGTCGGGCTCGTCCACCACGCGGTTCCACTCAAAGAGGGCCGACAGGAACTCCGACTGGGCGGTGACGCGACGGGTTCGAAATTGGAAATACCGCACGCGGGCGCCCACAAACTGACTCTATCGACGCCCCCTCCGCCTACGATGGAAGCGCCCCCTCGCCGCCTTGTGTCGGCTCAGCCAAGGAGTTTGCGTGCGCGCTCTCGCCAGTTTCTGTGTTCGTCATCGTCGACTCGTCGTTGCGAGTTGGTTGGTTGTTCTCGTACTGACTGTGGCCATTGGCCGCGCCGTCGGCACGGACTATTCCAATAACTTCTCGCTTCCGGGCACGGAATCGACCAAGGCGCTGGAACTCATCAAGGCGCACGAGCCGTCCCAAGGCGGCGACATCGACGACGTCGTGTTTGCGACATCGCACGGCGCATCAGTGACGTCGCCCCTCGTCGCCGCCGCCATCAACCACACACTGGCCGACATCGCGAAGCTTCCGCACGTCACGAAGATCGTCTCGCCCCTCTCGCTGCAAGGGTCGTTCTACATCAGCAAGGACAAGACGGTCGCCTTCGCCCCGGTGACCTTCGACGTGTTGGCACAGAACCTCACGACCAAGGAAGCACAGACCTTTGTCGCAACCGCGACGAAGTTCAATGGCACCGCGGGACTCCAAGTGGCCGTCTCCGGCCAGGTCGCCGAACAAGCGAACAAGGTGGCACTGAACGGCACCGGCATTGGTGCGCTCGCTGCGTTGGTGGTCCTGCTCCTGGTGTTCGGATCCCTGTTCGCCGCCCTGATGCCGTTGACGAGTGCGCTGGTGGCTCTCGGTACGGCAACCTCGATCATCGGCATGCTGACCCACGTGTTGAAGATGCCGATGTTCGCTCCCGAGCTCGTCATTCTCATCGGCTTGGGTGTTGGCGTCGACTACGCCCTCTTTATTGTCACGCGCCATCGACAAGGACTGCTCGAAGGAATGTCGGTCGAAGACTCCATCGTCCAGGCCGTGAATACCTCCGGTCGTGCCGTTCTCTTCGCGGGCATCATTGTCTGCATTGCGCTGCTCGGCATGTTCGCTCTGGGCGTGAGCTTCCTCTACGGACTCGCGATCGCCGCCTCGATCGGCGTGGCGTTCACGATGTTCGCAGCCTTGACGCTTCTCCCGTCGATTCTTGGTTTTGTGGGGCCGCGCATTCTGTCGCGCAAGCAGCGTCGCAACTTGGCAGCGAAGGGCCCCCGCTCGGCGGACGCCGCGACGGGATTCTGGACCAACTGGGCGAACTTCATTGATCGTCGTCCGACCATCCCCGCAGTGGTCGCAACTGTCTTGATTGTTCTGATCGCGGTGCCGTTCTTCTCGATGCGACTCGGCGCCTCCGACCAGGGCAACGACCCGATCGGCACCACGACGCGGACCGCCTATGACCTCATTGCCGAGGGTTTCGGTCCGGGTTACAACGGGCCCCTGCAGCTCGTGTCGGAAGTTCACTCACCGGCCGAACTCCAGGGCTTCGTGGACGTTGTCAAGGCGGCGAAGTCCACCCCGGGTGTGGCGAGCGTTGCGTTCTTCCCCAAGCTGCCCGTCGCGGGTTGTGTCACGGCGAGCTGTTTGCCCGCGTCATTCAATGAGCTTGAAGTCGCCAACGTCTTGCCGACGACGGCGCCCCAGGACGCGGCGACGACGAATCTGATCATGACGTTGCGCAACGACGTTGTCCCTCCCATCGCGGCGAAATCCTCCCTCGTCGTCTACGTCGG
>CAIQPR010000037.1 GCA_903873775.1 uncultured Actinomycetes bacterium | reverse complement strand
GACGCCAACAGGTCGTGCGCTCTATACACGCGTGGCGCCACTCGTTCGCGGCACGATCGACGCACTCGAAGCCACGCGACAAGGACAGTTGGAAGACACACTGCGTGTGGGCTATATCGCACCCGCGCTCGCCGGAGCGCTCGATTCAAGGATGTTTGGACCTGCGGATTCGGTTCGGACCGAGTTCTTCGACTGCCTAAGCTCACTACGTAACCCCTGTTGAAAGGCACTTTCGAGCACTTCGGGAGGGTTTGTAAGCCGTCCCATAAGGTCCACTCGTTGTCAAAGTCACAACGTTGTTCTTGATCGATCGGACATTTTGAATTCCGTTCGTGAAATGACCCAACGATGCTTGTTCGAACCCTCGACATGTCAGGAGTGAAGCCTCCCGATCCAACGAGGCATGCAGTTGAAGAACCGCTGTGGAAGAATGCAATGCGAGAGGGCGGTGATCTTGGACGGTCGGCGGCGCCATGCTTCGGCGATACTCCTTGGAGCAGGATCGATATTCCTGTTCGTGGGACTCATCCTGCCCGTAGTGTTGCTGAGTTCGACACCGTCGTGTGCCCAAGCGGCGTCAGGGTGCTTCGGACTGGATTCGGTCCGGTGGGATCAAATCTCTCTGGACTCAAGTTTCCCAGATGGAGGTTCTGGTTCTCCCAGCCCACAGGCGCTGTGGCTTGGACTTATCGCGTATTCGGCAGCGTGTGCGGCGATTGTGACTTGGAGGGGATCTCGATCAGCGACTGCTTGTACCTACCTCGCTACCGTGGGCGTGCCTGCAGTCACGGTCTCATTGTTCCTCGCGGGACTTCGGGCAGCCGGCCTTGGGATTACGGCAGGATTGGTCAAGTCGATCTTTCTAATCGGCTTCGCTACGTTGGTGTCGATACCAGTCATCTTCGTCGGCACGGCGTCAGTACGGTTTGCAAACGCTCGCATGCCACGAGTGTGGCCGCCGACATTCGCGCTCTTAGTTGTCGCGGTAGTGGTGTTCTCCCTCGTCGGCCTGAGCGACTTTGCGCATACATGGGTGGATCCACAGGGATACGAATGGCAACGAGCAACCTTCGGTCCAGGTCTTGTGATCACCATTGGGGCTGCAATTCTCATTGAATTCGGGGCAATTCTGCTGAGCATTGGTGCTTGGCGCCGGACCCCAATGCAGGGCGCCACAGATGTCTTGATCCATGAGACGCAAGTAGACGCTTGACCTCAGTGTCGAGCCTTCGCACGACGTGACAGACTCCTGACTTGGAACGGGCTCACGGGGTTCGAACAAAGTCCCGTTACCTCCACTCTTATTCTGTCTCAGTTTTTCTGGGACAAACGAACCCTCAGACGATCTCTCGGTCTCGTCTTTGGTAATCGACCGATGGGTCGAGCAGTAGATGTCGCAGCATTTCTCCGTTCTCGTCGATGACGCGCACGTCGAGATCCGCCATCAAGATCAACACTCGCTGGTTGCGGTGGGCGCGACCCACGCCCACGAAGCGGAGCCGATAATGACTCTCGCCGACTCGCCTCAATGGTTCTTCGACAAACTTCTTCAGGGCATCAATGCCTGTGAATCAGCGGGTAGGAGTTCTCAGTACTGAATGTCGAGTGCGTAACGGAGCGCGCGATCAAGTTCTGCTCGAATCTCGACAGCGAGATGGCCAACAGGCGGTTCGCTCAGGGTCGCCTTTGGAAGCGTGATCAAGTTGTCGCAAGAGATGACGCAGGCTTCCGGGAGGCCCTCGTTCGGGCCGACCTCGACTTCGGATCGAATTCCCCTCATCGTTCTAGTGATCGGTGCACACGTGACGGCGGTGAGAACTTCGATGGCGGCATCGCGTGTCAACACGCACACCGGACGCCGTCCCGCCGGATCGCCAAGATTGGCCCAAAGGATGTCTCCCCGGCTCACCACGTGGGTGAAGTCTCCGCTGCAAGCCTTTGTGCGAGGGTCACGATTGCAGGGTCCTGAGGCTGCCACCGGTACGCCGTCCGGAGAGTGGCGTCGGCCTTCCGGATGTCCTCTGCCTGAATGACGGCGAGGGCGCCTCGACGTAGGAGCTCAGACCGGCTCGTCCCGTGTTCGGCTGCGATCTCATCAAGCTGGGCGACCAATTGGTCGTCGAGTTGAACGAGTACTTCACGCCTTGCCATGATCATATGGTAAAGCATATGAATTGCGTCCTACGAGCGATGTCGTGTTTTACCTGATGAAACGGGTCAAGCTACACCTCCGTTATGCGCAAGAGCGACGCCTCGAACGGCGCGAATACTTATGCCCAGTGCGTATCTGAGTTCCTTTTCCGATCATCTTCGATGTTGGCAAGGTCAACGTATTTAGACAGAGTGAGTCTTGATGATCGAGGGTCCACGGCCGAGAGGGAGAACTCGACGGTTTTAGGGAATTCTCCGTATTCCGTCTCGGTCCACGTCAATTGAGTCTGAGGCACGACAACCAGGACGCGACACTTGGCACGACGCGTCCTGGTTCCGCGAGAGTCAACGAGCGTGAATCGAGCACCCACTGCGAGTTCGTCGTTCTCGGGAACATCGATCACCTCGTTCCAGCCGT
>CAIQPR010000036.1 GCA_903873775.1 uncultured Actinomycetes bacterium | reverse complement strand
GTGCTGTGGCGTACGAATGGATTATTGATGGCCTGGCCCAGACGTGGGACGACATCGATCGCGTCACGCGTCATCTCACGTCCGAGCAGTTCGCCGCGGCGACCGCGTGCCCGGGATGGAGCGTGCAGGACGTGCTCAGTCACCTGGTGGGATTCGAACTCATGTTGTCGGGGGAACCGGTCCCGGACGTCGAGGTCGGTTCTCCGGCGTACGTGAAGAATCCCATTGGCGAGATCAACGAGAAATTCGTTGTGGCGCGCCGCGAGCGCGACGGGCGTGAGGTCGTGGAAGAGTTTCGTGACGTGTGCGCGAGATCGCTCGCCAATCTGCGCGCGAAGCCGGATGAGGAATGGGACGTCGTGGGGTGGTCACCCGAGGGCGACGCTCCGTTCTGGCGTTTTATGGAAACGCGCACGCTCGACAGTTGGATTCATTTGCAGGACATTCGTGACGCGCTCCTGGAACCCCAAGATGATCACGGGGCCGGCGAAGAAATTGTCGTGAATCGTTTTGAAGCCGCGCTGCCGTACGTGATCGGGCGCCGCGCGAAGGCTCCGGACGGCACGACGGTGCGCGTCAATCTGATTGGTCGGCTGGCTCGGGTGGTGTCCGTCGAGGTTGTCGACGGGCGAGCGCGAGCCACCGAGGCCATTTCTGGGGTCCCGACGGTGGAGATCACCACGCCCGTCGCGTTGTTCTGGCGCCGCATGGCGGGCCGGATCTCCGCGGAGGCCTTCTTGGCCGCCTCGGCGACCGACGCGGCCGGTGACCGAGCGTTAGCGCGCGCCATCGCCGACGGCATGTCGATCATGATCTGATCGAACGGACTTCACGCCGACCGGTAGGCTGGCTCTCCTTATGCGTGCCACTGCCTCTCCCACCGAAAATAACTACGTCACCCTGACCGTGGAGGTCGACGACGACGAACTCGCCGCCGCGATTGACACCACCGCCGCGAATCTCGCACAGCAGGTCAGCATCAAGGGTTTCCGCAAGGGCAAGGCGCCCCGCAAGCTGGTCGAGACGCACATTGGTGGTCCCGCGGTGCTGCGTAGCGAGGCCATTCGCGAGTCCCTGCCGGACTTCTACGCGTTGGCGATTTCGGACGCGTTGATTGACCCGATCAGTCAGCCGATCTTGAACATCCTCGAAGGCGAGGACGAGGGCACGCTCGTCTTCGAAGCGCAGATCGAAGTGCGCCCCGAGATTGAGCTGTCGGGGCACCACGACCTGCGGGTCACCATTCCGTCGCCGATCGTGACCGACGACGAAGTCGAAAAGCAGATCCAGCGCATCCTCGAGACGGACGCGGAGCTGCGCGACGTCGACCGTCCGATCGTCACCGGTGACGTGGTCGTCGTCGATGTCGTCACCGAGCCGCTCGAAGGCGCCGAGGGAACCCCCATCGACGTCCAGGACTTCTCGTACACCGTGGGTTCGGGAAACCTCGCTGATGGCGTGGACGAAACCATCCTGGGCTTGAAGGCGGGTGAGACGCTCGACGCGGTGGGCCGCATGCCCGACAACACTTACCAGACCTTTCACATCTCCCTCAAGCAAGTGAAGGAGCGTCTGCTGCCGGACCTGACCGACGAGTGGGTCGAAGAAAACACCGAGTACGCGACGGCGGACGCGTTGCGCGACGGCATCGTGAACCAATTGCGTCGCATGAAGCTGGTGGAAGCCCAGATCGCCCGACGCGACAATGTTCTGAAGGCCCTCGGTGCCCTCGTCGAGGCCGAATCCGCACCGCAGCAGCTGGTGGACCAAGAAGTGCAGTCGCGCTTGCAGGATCTCGTGAACCGCCTCGAACAGCAGGGCATCGCTGTCGAATACTTTCTCGAAATGACGGGTCAGTCGCCGGACCAATTGGTCGAGCAATTGCGCGAAGACTCTGTGCGCGCCGTGTGCATCGATCTCGCGTTGCGCGCGCTGGCCGTCGCGGAAGACCTGGCGCCGAGTGACGACGAGATTGAAGAAGAGCTCGCCGCCACCGCCGAAGCCCTCAAGATCAAGCCGGACGTGCTGAAGGACAACCTCGCGCACAACGGGCGCACCCCCGCGTTCATCGCCGAGGTGGCCAAGATGAAGGCGTCCAAGTGGCTGTTGGCGAATGTGACCTACGTCGACGACGCCGGCGCCGTGATCGATGCATCGTTGCTGGACGCCGATCAGTCGGAGGACGACAGCGCGTATGGTGAAGACGATGAGTGAACACCGCGTGCAGAATTATCTCGTTCCGACCGTCGTTGAGTCGTCGAATCGGGGCGAGCGAGCCTACGACCTCTACAGCCGTCTGCTGAAGGAGCGCATCGTCTTCCTCGGTACGCCGATCGATGACGCCGTCGCAAACTTGATTTGCGCGCAGATGCTGTTCCTCGAGTCGGAAGATCCGGACAAGGACATCCACCTCTACATCAACTCCCCTGGTGGCGACATCACGGGTTTGTTGGCGATCTACGACACGATGAAGTACATCAAGCCCGACGTGTCGACGTTCTGCTTCGGTCAGGCCGCCTCCGCGGCGGCCGTTCTGCTCGGCGCGGGCACCAAGGGCAAGCGCTACGCGCTGCCGCACGCGCGTGTGCTGATGCACCAGCCGTGGGGTGGTGTGGGTGGACAGGCGTCCGACATCGAGATTCAGGCCCGCGAGATTCTTCGTATGCGTGACTTGTTGAACGAGATGTTGAGCCACGACACCGGTCAGAGCATCGAGCGCATTGCGAAGGACACGGACCGTGACTTCGTGATCACCGCGCAAGAGGCCGTCGAGTACGGGTTGATTGACGAAGTCATCAACTCTCGCGTCTAAAGACCAGTTTTTTACGCCCCCCGCCCGTAGGATGCTTCGGTCGGGATTGTGTCGGAGGTAAGTGACCGTGGCGAAATTTGGTGAGGGCGGCGATCTCGTCAAGTGCAGTTTCTGCGCAAAGAGTCAAAAGCAGGTCCGCAAGCTCATTGCTGGTCCCAGCGTCTACATCTGCGACGAGTGCATCAATCTCTGCAACGAGATCATTGAAGACGAACTCGGCGACCGTCCGGAGACGTCCTTTGAGGAGCTGCCGACACCTCGAGAAATTTCCACGTTCCTCGACCAGTACGTGATTGGTCAGACGGCAGCCAAGAAGATTCTGTCGGTCGCGGTCTACAACCACTACAAGCGCGTGCAGGCGGGACCGCGCCGCGACGACGACATCGAGATCTCGAAGTCCAATGTGCTCATGCTGGGCCCGACGGGCTGTGGCAAGACGTTCCTCGCGCAGACGCTCGCGCGCATGCTGAATGTTCCTTTCGCCATCGCCGACGCGACCGCCTTGACCGAAGCGGGTTACGTGGGTGAGGACGTGGAGAACATCTTGCTGAAGTTGCTGACCGCCGCGGACTTTGACGTCAAGCGCGCCGAGTACGGCATCATCTACATCGACGAAATCGACAAAGTGGCGCGCAAGAGTGAGAATCCCTCCATTACGCGTGACGTCTCGGGCGAAGGTGTGCAGCAAGCTCTGCTCAAGATCCTCGAAGGCACGACGGCCAGTGTGCCGCCACAGGGCGGACGCAAGCACCCGCACCAGGAATTCATCACCATCGACACCACGAACATCCTGTTCATCTGTGGTGGCGCCTTCGCGGGTCTCGAACAGATCATCGACCGCCGTCTCGGTAAGAAGGGCATCGGCTTCGGTTCCTCGATGACCACGAAGTCGGTCGCTGACGTGGAACTCTTCCAGCACGTACTGCCCGAAGACTTGATGAAGTTTGGTCTGATCCCCGAATTCATTGGACGCCTCCCGGTGGTGGGTGCGGTGCAGCAGCTCGACCGCGACATGTTGATCTCGGTGCTCACGGAACCCAAGAATTCCTTGGTGCGCCAGTTCCAGTCCGTTCTCGCGATGGACGGTGTGGAACTCGAGATCGAGCCGGACGCACTGATCGCCATTGCCGACCTCGCCCTCGAACGAGGCACCGGGGCGCGTGGCCTGCGCTCGATTCTTGAGCACGTGCTGCTCGACGTGATGTACGACGTGCCGGGCCGCACCGACGTGGCCCGCTGCGTCATCACGGCCGACGCAGTGCGCCAGAACGCCGAGCCCTCGTACGAACTCCGCAAGGCGGCTCGTCCGCGCCGCGCTAGCTAGAGGTGTCCTTCACGTCCCTGGCGGACGCCCTGTCGTGGCTTGAATCACACGTTGACTTTGAGCGCGTCGCGCCCAATCGCCAGAGCGTGCCGACACTGCAACCGATACGTGACACGCTGCGCGCGCTCGGTGAACCCCAGAGCGATTATCCGACGATCCACATCACTGGCACCAACGGCAAAGGCACAACCACCACGTTGACGAGTGCGTTGCTGACGGCCACTGGCCTGCGCGTGGGAACCTTCACGAGTCCCGACCTGCACGCGGTGAATGAACGCATCGCGGTCGCCGCGTCACCGATCGACGACGAGGAATTGACCACTCTCCTGTCGCGTCTCGCCGATGTCGAGGCCGCCACCGGTATCACGCTGACGCGCTTTGAGATCCTGACGGTGGGTGCGCTTCTGCACTTCTCTGACGAAGGTGTGGACGTGGGTGTCATTGAGGTCGGCCTAGGTGGGACGTGGGACTCGACCAACGTGATTGATGGATCGGTGACGGTTCTCACGAATGTGGACCTCGACCACACGGCGGTTCTCGGACCCACTGTCTCGCACATCGCTCGCGACAAAGTGGGCATTTTCCGCACCGGGGCCGCGGCCGTGTTAGGAACCCGGGACCCCGAGGTCGTGGGGATCGCGACGGAACAGGCGCGAACGCTCGGCAGCGAGTTATTTCTCGCAGGCGAACAGTTCGAACTTCTCCAGAATGAAGTGGCCGTGGGTGGGCGTCTTATCTCGGTGCGCACGCCCTTTGCCACCTACGAGGACATCTTGTTGTCGCTCCACGGCATCCACCAGGGTGACAACGCGGCGACGGCGCTGTGCGCGACGGAATTGTTTCTCGATCGCGCTCTCGGCAACGAGGTCGTGCAGTCCACGCTCGCCCACGCGGCCATGCCGGGTCGTCTCGAGCTGCTCGCGCGGCGCCCGATGATCGTGGTGGACGGCGCCCACAATCCCGCGGGCGTGCGCGCCCTGGCCGCCGCTCTCGACGGTGCCTTCCACGTCGACGGACGTCGTCGCGTGGTCCTCGGCATGTTGAACGGTCGTGAGGTGGACGACATGGTGGCGCCACTGATTGCCGCCGGGTTCGACGAGTTCTACTGCTGTGCGCCCGATTCACCGCGCGCGATGGACGTGGACGTCGTGGTCGACGCGGTGCGCCGCGCGGGTGGGGTAGCGAGTTCGCACCCCACCGTGGCGCTCGCCTTGGCGCACGCGCGCGAACACTCCGGTGACGATGATCTCATCGTGGCCGCCGGCAGTTTGTATCTGGTCGCCGAGGTGCGCGCGCAGGTCTTGAAGCTCGCATCTCGCCACTAGGGCGACCTGTTAGATTGCTTCGCCGTGGACCGTACCTTCATCATCGTGAAGCCCGACGGCGTCGAACGACGTCTGACCGGCGAAATCATTGCTCGACTCGAGCGCAAGGGATTGTCGCTCGTTGCGGCCGAACTTCGCACCATTGACCGCGCCACCGCGGAGCGCCACTACGGCGAACACAAGGACAAGCCGTTCTTCGGCGACCTCGTGGACTTCATCACCCGCTCGCCGGCGCTGCTCGCGATCGTGGAGGGCCCGAGCGACACCTGGAAGGTCGTGCGCACCCTGATGGGCGCCACGAACCCCAAGGATGCAGCCCCAGGCACCATCCGCGGCGACTTCGCCATTGAGATGACCGAAAACCTGATTCACGGCTCGGATTCGGCCGAATCGGCCGAGCGCGAGATCGGTATTTTCTTCCCCGATCGGGCGTAATTCCAGAATCTTGTTGAGGGGCGCGTTCTTCCCCTAGCCTTAGAGGTACTTCATGGCGCCACTCGGCGTCTTGGACCTGAGGACTCTTATGGTGGAAAATCGGTTTTCCCTTCTCGGTCGCGACATGGCGGTCGATCTCGGCACGGCGAACACGCTGGTGTACGTGAGGGGTCGCGGGATCATTCTCAATGAACCGTCGGTGGTCGCGGTCGACGTAAAGGACGGCAAGCCGCTCGCGGTGGGGGCTGAGGCCAAGCGCATGATTGGTCGCACCCCGAGCAATATCCAAGCCATTCGTCCACTGAAGGACGGCGTCATCGCGGACTTTGAAATCTGCGAAAAGATGTTGCGCTACTTCATCCACCGCGTGCACCAGCGTCGCTTCGCGAAGCCCCGCATGGTGATCTGCGTGCCGTCGGGTATCACCGGCGTGGAGCAGCGTGCGGTCATGGAAGCGGCCGAGTTCGCGGGTGCGCGTCAGGCCTTCATCATCGAAGAGCCGATGGCCGCCGCGATTGGGGCGGGCCTGCCCATCACGGAACCGACCGGCAACATGGTCGTCGACATTGGTGGTGGCACGACCGAAGTCGCCGTGATCTCCCTCGGTGGCATCGTGACCAGTCAGTCCATCCGCGTCGGTGGCGACGAATTGGACGAAGCGATCGTGGCCTACGTGAAGAAAGAATTCCAGTTGGCCCTCGGTGAGCGCACCGCGGAAGAACTCAAGATTCAGTTGGGTTCCGCGTACCCGCTCGAACAAGAGCTTCGTGCGGAGATCCGTGGACGCGACCTCGTGACCGGGTTGCCCAAGACCGTCGTGATCTCCACCGAGCAGCTCCGCGAAGCCATCGAAGAACCGGTGCAGGCGATCGTGGACGCCGTGAAGGTGACCCTGGACCGCACCCCGCCCGAATTGTCTGCGGACATCATGGAGCAGGGCATTGTGCTGACCGGCGGCGGCGCGCTCCTCGCGGGTCTGGCTGCGCGACTCGAATTCGAAACCAACATGCCGATTGTGGTGGCGCGGGACCCGCTGAATTGTGTGGCGATTGGTTCTGGGCACTGCCTCGACGAGCTCGAGCTCTGGAAGCGGGTTCTCAAGACCTCTCCATCGCGGTAGTTGTGTCGAACGTTCGCACGCGTCGTGGCGTGGTGGCCGGCTCTGTCGTCCTCATTCTGGTGCTGATCATCGTGGCCACGTCGGGTGGCGTACTCTCCGGAGCGAAGACCATCGCCCGGGGCGTCGTCGCACCTTTCTCGTGGACCATCTCGGCCATTGCGCGGCCCATCGGGAATGCGTTCGCGGGCGCATTCAATTATTCGAACGTGGTGAATCAGAACGCCCAGTTGCGTTCGGAACTGGGCCGGGCCGAAATGCGCGCGAGTGAGGTGCAGACCCTCGAGCAACAACTCCAAGAGGTGAGCGCGCTGCAGAATCTCACCTTCGTCGGGTCGCTGCGCGTCTTGACGGCACAGGTCACGACGAATTCGCCGACGAATTTCTCCGCGTCCTTTACCATCGCTCGCGGAATTGACGACGGCGTGCAAGACGGGATGCCCGTGGTCTCCAATGGGGGACTCGTGGGCCGGGTCGTGGCCGTGACGTCCCACACTGCGTCGGTGCTCATGATTACCGACGCGACGTCGGTCACCGGCGCGACTTTCGGCGACGCGACAACGGACGTTTTGATTGACGGACGGGGAGTGGATCAACCCATCGTGGCCACCTCGGTGCCCTTGTCGGCGCCGATCTCGCCCGGCACGGTGTTCGTGACGAGCGGACTGAGCGGCGGGCTCTATCCCGCGGGCATTCCGGTCGCGACTGTGAAGGCGGTCACGTTGACGCCGGGCGCGTCCACCTACGACTTCACCCTTGCGCCGAGCGCGAATTTGCACTCTCTCGGCTACGTGGACGTTCTTCTCTGGGAGCCCGCCACGTGACACGTGGCCTCCTGGCCCTGGCGCTCACCACGGTGATCCTCGTGGCCCTGCAGCTGGCGGCGATCTCGCCGCTGCGCGTGGGTGGTGTCGTCGTCATGGTCATCTGGTTGTGGCCACTGTCACTCTCGTTGACCGGGGATACGCGCGTGGCCGCCGTGACGGGGTTCCTCGCCGGGGTTCTCTTCGACGCGCATTCTCTCGCCCCGTTTGCGTTGAGCGGCGTGGTCGGTGTGGTCGTGGCCCTCGCGGCGGGACCCCTCGGGCGTGAAGGCGTCGGCGACCTCGACGGCGCCGCCTGGTGGGTGACACCCGCCCTCGGGGCGGCCACGGGGTTCATGAGCCCCCTCGTCTACGTCGTGGCCGGGGCCCTGACCGGACATCCGGACCTGTGGCGTGGGAATCTGGGAGTCATGATGGTGGTCAACGCGGTGGCGTGTGCGGTTCTCGCACGTCCCTTCACCCGCCTGGCCCAGTATCTCGCCAACTCCGGTGGCTGGAGTCGAGCGTGAGTCGCAATTGGCGCGAGCGCCCGGCGGGACGACGATTCTCCCGCTGGTGGCGACCGTGGTATTCATTGCGTCCGTCTCGTGGCGCAGGCACACGCATCAATGAGCCGAAGTCCGTGGGCCTGCGCGATCTGGTGGCCTCACCGTCGGACGTCGCCGCGCGCCCCGAAGTTCGGTGGCGCACGGTCGGACTCACGTTTTCCGCTCTCTTAGTTCTCGTGGTGATCCGCTTGTTCTTCCTCCAGGTGGTCGAACACGCCACGGCCGTCGCGGCGGTGAACGAGAACTCCCTTCGTGTGGCCACCATTCCCGCCACCCGCGGGGAGATTGTTGATCGCACGGGCGTCGTGCTGGTGGGCAATGTCCAGAGCACCCAACTCCAGATCTCGCGGGAACAGGCGGCGCTGAATCCCTCAGTGGTGGGCGCCTTGTCGACGCTCACGGGTCTCAGTGTCCACGAGATCAATGTGCGACTAAAGAATGTGCAGTATCTGCCGTATCAGCCGGTGCCGTTACTGACCAACACACCGCCGAGCGTGATTCAGTTCGTGACCCTGCACCCGAGTGAGTTTCCCGGTGTGTCTCTCGTCAAGGTCTCCACCCGCGTCTACCCTCACGGGGGATCGATCGCTCCCCACCTGCTCGGGTACGTCTCCAACGCGGCGACGGGCGAGAACGGCGTTGAGAACTTTTACGAGAGCTTTCTCCGCGGACACAATGGATCCGAAACCCTGCGCGTCAATTCCATTGGTGACGTGATCGGTGTCTCCAAAGTCACCGCCCCCCAGGTCGGCGACAGCGTCGTTCTCAACCTCGACACGGGATTGCAGCGGGCGGTGAACACGGCGCTCGCGAATGGCGTCTCGCGGGTGCGACACAATGTCGACCCCAAGAGTGGAAAGTACCCTCCGGCACCTAATGGCGCGGCCATTGTGCTGAACGCGAAAACCGGTGCCGTGCTCGCGATGTCGAGTTATCCGGGCTACGACCTCAACAAGGTGTCGCCCTTCCTGTCCACGTCGTATTTCAACTACCTCGAGTCCAACGGCGCTTTTAATAACTACGCCATCCAGGGTCTCTACACGCCGGGCTCGACCTTCAAACTGGTCACCGCCACCGCGCAGCTCCAGACCCAGATTTTCCCCGCCGACCGTTATTTGAATGACTCGGGAACCTTCGTGGTGCCCGGGTGCTTGCACGGCGCCAACCACGGCTGTGTGTTCCATGACGACGAAACCACCGGCACGGGCCAGATCAACCTCCCGCTCGCCATCACCCGCTCGTCGGACTACTACTTCTATAACTTGGGCTATCTCTTCTGGCAGAGCCGCGGTCGCTACGGTGAGACCGCGATTCAGGACGTGGGCAATGAATACGGCCTCGGCGAGTACACCCAAGTCGACCTGCCCTACGAAAACGTAGGACGCATCGACTCGCCCGTCGTGCGTCAGAAACTTCACGCCGCGGCCCCGAAGGCCTTCCCGAATGACTCGTGGTACACCGGTGACAACGTGGAAATGGCCTTCGGCCAGGGTGCTACCGCGGTGACCCCCCTCGAATTGGCCCAGACGTACGCGACCTTCGCCAATGGCGGTACCCGGTACGCCCCGCAGGTCGCGGCCGCGGTCGTGTCGGCCACGGGCCGCGTCGTCGAGAACTACGCGCCGCGTGTTCTCGGCCACGTCTACCTCCCGCCCTCGGTGCGGTTGCCGATCATGCAGGGCTTGGTGGGGGTCGTGAATGACACGACAGGAACGGCGTATGAACCCTTCCACCACTACGCCAACTTCAACCTGTCGAGCTATGTGATCGCCGGCAAGACAGGAACCGCGTCGAACCAACCGGGCCAGGAGCCGAACTCGTGGTTCGTTGGTTTTGGTCCCGTCGCGAGTCCGCAGTACGTGGTTCTGTGCGTCATTGGCCAAGGTGGCTACGGCGCTGACGGCGCCGCACCGGTGGTGGCGCAGATTTTCAATTATCTCGTCGCGCACCCCATTTCGCCCATCAATCTCGCCCAGGTTCACGCCACCACGCAGGCGCTTGTGACCTCTTCCGGCACCTCACGGCACTAAGGCCGGGAGCCCATCCGAAAGGTTTGGTGCACATTCGGGTAGCCTTGGTGTGTTGGGAGGCGCGTGTTCTATGAACGAACGAGCGCCTCATAGAGCAGGCCATCTCGGCGTACCCGGGGTGGCGGTGAGCGCAAGGGACGATGTGATCGGGAGAATTCGATCGAAAGTCGCGTCATGGCTCCGTTCTGTGACCCCCAACGAGCTCTCGGATGCCCCCCTGGTGCATGCCGGCACTGACGCCGCTCGAGAGACGCACTACCTCGACCACACCCCGTGCGCCGGCCAGGAGGCCGATGCGCGCACGAACCACCTATCGGACCGTCGATGCCCCGTGCGCCCCGCGCGCCAGGGCGTTGACGGTGTTCTGCAAGGACTCCTCGTCCCGCAGAACGTCACGAATTACGCAAGGAGCATCCGTCATGAACGACGAGACCCCGCCCACGTCCACACCCGCCCCCGTCAGCACCCCGCGCATTGGTGACACACGCCCCGCGCCGCAAGTAGGCGACACTCGACCGGCACCCGCGAACGCGGCCGCCCCTGAGGCGGCGAGCGCCTCGACACCCAAGACCGGTAACCGTCGACGTCGCGGCGGCCGTGGCCGAGGCGGCCAGGGTGGCGGTCAAAGCGGTGGCCAAGGCGGTGGACAGGGCGGTCAAAATCGCGCGAACACCTCCGGCGGCGCCCCGACCGGCGGAGCCCAAGCGGGCGCCCCGCGGTCCGGAGGGGGACGACCCCCGGCGACACGAACGTCCGACGGACCCGTCGAGGCCTCCGCACCCGAAGCCACCGACCGCCGCAAGGGACCGCGTCGCCGCGGTACCGACCGCCAGGCGCGACCCCAGGGCCGCTACCTCATGTGCGTGCACGGCACGGCGGAAGCAACCCACATCGCGACCCTCGAGGGCCGACTTCTCGTGGAATACACCGTCGCCAAGGCGGCCGACGAGACCAACCAGATTGACGGCAACATCTACGTCGGGCGCATCCAGAATGTGCTGCCGGGCATGGAACTCGCCTTCGTGGACATTGGTATCCCGAAGAACGCCGTCCTCTACCGCGCGGACGTGGCCTTTGACGGCGACGACGTGGAGGCGCGACCCCAGAACGACAAGCGCATTGAGCAATTGCTCAAGTCCGGACAGACGATTGTCTGCCAGGTCACCAAGAACGCCATCGGCGCGAAGGGCGCCCGGTTGACCCAGGAAGTGTCCTTGCCGGGACGATTCGCCGTATTGGTGCCGAATTCCAGCACCATCGGTATTTCCAAGCGTCTGCCCGACGGGGAACGCCGCCGCCTGCGCAAGATCATCGACGACATCAAGCCCGCGCGTCACGGCCTCATTGTCCGCACCGCCGCCGAAGGCGTGTCCTCGGATGACCTGACCCGCGACATCCGCTCTCTCGTGGAGAAGTGGGACGCGATCGAGGCCGAAGTCGCCAAGTCGCACCAACCGCGCCTGGTGTACCGCGACCTCGACCTCGCGGTGCGCGTACTGCGCGAAGAACTCAACGACGATTACCGCGGCGTGTTGATCGACGACAAGGACCTCTTCGAGAAGGTTCGTGACTACGTGATGGCCGTCAACCCGGAATTGGCCGACCGCATTGAGTACTACGACCGGGGCAGTGAGGAATTGCCCCTGTTCGAACGGTATTTCGTCCACGAACAGCTGCACCGGGCGCTCGACCGCAAGGTGTTCCTGCCGAGCGGGGGATCGCTCATTATTGAGCGCACCGAAGCGCTCACCGTGGTGGACGTCAACACGGGAAAGAACGTCGGAACGACCAATCTCGAAGAGACCGTTTTCCGGAACAACTTGGAAGCGGCCGAAGAAGTGGCCCGCCAGCTGCGTCTACGCGACATTGGCGGCATCATCGTCATCGACTTCATTGACATGGAGTCCAAGACCAATCGCGAGGCCGTGGCTTCAGCGTTGCGCCAAGCCCTCTCGCGTGACAAGACGCGCACCCAGGTCTTTGATATCTCCGAGTTGGGCCTGGTGGAAATGACCCGCAAGCGCGTGAACGAGGGTCTGCTCGAGTCCGTGAGCTCCGTCTGTGCGGTCTGCGACGGCCGTGGATTCATTCTGTCGACGGGCTTGTAGAAGATCTGTCCCACCGGGGGGCCAAAACCGGCTAAGATCGTCCACCTATGTACGCCGTCATCCGCATCGGAACCTCCCAGGAGCGCGTCACCGAGGGCCAAGTCGTCCGCGTTGACCTGCGCAAAGAAGAAGTGGGTGCCGCGGTGAATTTCGAGCCCGTCCTCCTCGTCGACGGAGACACTGTTCTCTACGGCCCGACCCTGAAGGGTGCCACCGTCACCGCCAAGGTGCTCGGTGAGGAAAAGGGACCGAAGATCCGCGCTCTCACCTACAAGGCCAAGGCCAACCAGCGCAAGCGTTGGGGCCACCGTCAGCACTACTCGACCGTCGAGATCACCAAGATTTCGGCCTCAGCGTAAGGACACGACATGTCAAAGACTAAGGGTGGCGGTTCTACCAGGAACGGTCGCGATTCCAACGCACAGCGTCTCGGCGTCAAGACCTTTGATGGCACCGCCGTGAAGACCGGCAGCATCCTCGTGCGCCAGCGCGGCACGAGGTTCCACCCGGGCCGCAATGTCGGCATCGGGAAGGACGACACGCTGTTCGCACTCGCCGAGGGAACCGTGAAGTTTGGATTCCGCGGCGGTCGAAAGCTCGTTGACGTCCTCGTCGACTAAAGCTTTCCTCCTGAAAAACAAGAACCCCCGGGGCGCGAGCCCCGGGGGTTCTTGTGTGTACTGCGGAAACTAGCCCTTGACGGCCTTCTTGAAGGCGGCGCCAATGGAGACCTTCGGAGCCTTGGAGGCCTTGACCTGAATGGCCTCACCGGTCTGCGGGTTGCGGGCGGTGCGGGCCTTGCGGTCAACGCGCTCGAAGGACACGAAGCCCGTGATGACGACCTTCTCACCCTTGGACACGTTGGTCACGACGGTGTCTTCGAGGGCTGCGATGATCTCGTTCACGGTGCTCTTGGTGGCACCGGTCTTCGCGGCGATTGCTTCTACCAACTCGGTCTTGTTCACCGGTCGACTCCTAACTCTTCGTTGTTTTGGACCGGGAGAGTTCCCAGCCGCCGGAAGCATCTTTATCGCACTTCTCCGGAAAATCGTGGATTTTCGGGCATTTTTCCGACCATCGTGTCGAAGAATCACCCAAAATCCCTTGTCAGGCGGTTTTTCGGGTACTCCACGGCCGAAAGAGTGCTTGACGGCCCTTCTACGCTTTCTTTGTGCCCCAACCGACTCCTGACCGCATATGCACCCTTCTGGCCCGTGAGGAGGCCCGCTACCGCGCTCAGAATCCACGCAGTCGCCAGCTCTACGAGGACAGCGACCACTTGTTCGGCCGCGTCCCGATGACGTGGATGAACAAGTGGGCCGGGGGATTCCCCCTCGGATTCTCGGGCGCCCACGGTGCGGAGGTGCTTGACCTCGACGGACACACCTTGATTGACTTCGCCCTCGGGGACACCGGCGCGATGGCGGGACATTCACCCGCCGCTCTCGGTGCGGCGCTGGCCGAGCGCGTGGTGCGCCTCGGTGGCGTCACCACGATGATGCCCACCGAGGACGCGCAGTGGGTGGCGCAGGATCTCTCGCGTCGCTTCGGCCTTGAACAGTGGTCCTTTTCACTCTCGGCCACCGACGCCAACCGTTGGCTGTTGCGCCTCGCGCGTCTCGCCACTGGTCGCGACAAGATCCTCGTGTTCTCGTACTCGTATCACGGTTCGGTGGACGAGACCTTCGTCGTTACCGACGAGGCCGGTCGCCCCCGTTCGCGCCCCGGCAACGTCGCCCCGGCGGTTGATCCCGTGACGACGACGCGGGTCGTGGAGTTCAATGACCCCGAGGCCTTAGCCGCCGCTCTCGCGCACCGCGACGTCGCTTGTGTGCTGATGGAGCCCGCGATGACCAATATCGGCATCGTGTTGCCAGACCCCGGATTTCTCACCACGGTGCGAGAACTGTGCGACGCGACGGAGACGTTGCTCATCTTCGATGAGACCCACACGTTCTCCGCCGGGCCCGGCGGCGCGACCCGTTTC
>CAIQPR010000035.1 GCA_903873775.1 uncultured Actinomycetes bacterium | reverse complement strand
TCTTCCGCTTATTCGTGCCCGGTCTCGCCTTCGTGCTCTACCTCGCCGTTTTTCTGCCGTCACTGGCCGTCTCGGTCCGTCGTAACCACGACGTGGGGCGTTCTGGATGGTGGATACTCGTCCCCTTCTACGACATCTACCCCCCTCTGTGCCAACCTTTAGTGAGACAGTCTGCACTGACAAATTAATTAACTAAGAGGGCGGAGAAGGAATTTCTCCAATGACCATGACCACCACCGCCATCGACGACACCAACCTGCATAATGGTGCGATGACCGACCCCGTTTCACCCAACCCTGAGGTGCTCGAACGCTCTTCGGGCCGCCGGCAGTTCTCAGCCAAGTACAAGGCCAAGATCCTCGCTGAATACGACACCTTGTCTCGACTCGAGCGAGGAGCGTTGCTACGTCGCGAGGGGCTCTACTCCTCTTTGATCACCACGTGGCGCGATCAGCGTGACAAGGGAGCCGAGACCGCACTGGCTCGGCCCGCGGGACGCCAGAAGGCCGATCCGCGAGATCGAGAGATCACGCGCCTCACCCGTGAAGTCGGGCGACTCGAGGGCGAACTCGACACCTCGCGAAGGGTCGTCGAGATCCAAGCAAAACTCTCCGCGTTGCTCGAGACACTCGCCTCGACCAGCACTGCGGAAAGCAGCGAGAAGAAATGATCGACGAGGCCATCAACGAACTCAGCGACGTCGTGAGCACCTCTAGCGCCATCGCCGCGCTCGGGGAGAGTCGCGCGACCTGGTACCGCCGACACCGCCAGAGTCCCTTGCCCGAGAAGCCCGAACGAGTGGCGACGCCCCAACCCCGAGCGCTCTCTCAAGTGGAACGCAAGCAGATCAGGGCGACGCTCGAGTCCGAGGAGTTCATCGACGAGGCCCCCGCGAGCGCCTACGCCAAACTCCTGGACCAGGGCGTCTACCTGGGCTCGGTCTCGACCATGTACCGCGTGCTGCACGAACACGACGAAGTGCGTGAACGTCGTCGCCAGGCCACGCATCCCGCGCACAAGAAGCCCGAGCTCATCGCCACCAAGCCCAACGAGATTTGGACGTGGGACATCACCAAACTGCACGGACCCGAGAAGTGGACGTACTACTACCTCTACGTGATCCTCGACATCTGGAGCCGCTACGTCGTGGGCTGGATGCTGGCGCGCGCCGAGAATGCGCAACTCTCGACGCGACTGATGAATGACACCATCGCCAAGCAGGGCATCGTCAAGGGTCAGCTCACGATCCACGCCGATCGAGGTTCACCCATGATCGCCAAGCCGGTGGTGCACCTGCTGGCCGACCTCGGGGTCACCAAGTCGCACAGTCGGCCCCACGTGAGTAATGACAACCCCTACAGCGAAAGCCAGTTCCGCACCTTCAAATACCGGCCGGACTTTCCCGATCGCTTCGGCAGTTTCGAGCACGCTCACGACCACTCGCAGCACTTCATGACTTGGTATAACGAAGACCACGTGCATTCGGGCATTGGCTATCACACGCCCGCCGACGTGCACTACGGACGCGCCGAACAGGTTCGCGAGCTACGTGGCGCGGTGCTGCTCGACGCCTACGCTCTTCATCCCGAGCGGTTCGTCCGCAAGATTCCCACTCCACCGGCACTTCCGAGCGTCGCGTGGATCAACCAACCG
>CAIQPR010000034.1 GCA_903873775.1 uncultured Actinomycetes bacterium | reverse complement strand
GGCACCCGACGGTACGGGGGTGACCTGAGGGAGAGACACGGTTCCCGCTCCCGCCGTATGGGAGATGGTGGCGACCAGTGACGACGCCACCAGCGTGAACAGGAGTGCCACCTGCCAGCGTCGAGATCGGTGCGCGCGAGAAATGAGCATGACGATGCCTCGATTCGACCCTCTGGCGGCAGGGTGGGTGCCAGCGAGATGCTAACTCTCTAGCGAGGTGTGTGTTCGGTAGCGAGACCCGGTGTGATGAAAAGAAATGTGCTCGGCTCATAGACGTCCGCGGTGTGCCAGACGCCCGCGGGGTTGATGAGGGCGTGGCCCGCAGTGAGGTCCACGCGCTCTTCGGCGTCGTTGATCTGTTGGATAACAGTCGCACGACCCGAGAGCAACACAACGAGTTCTTCTCCGTGCGGATGACGCTCCCATGAGGACCACGAATCATCACTAGATGAGATCATCACGAGTCGCCCCTCCGGACCATCAGACGCGGTGTCTGCTTCATATGTCGCGAGGTACTCGGCGCTCCACTCGAAATCGGGCAACTGTCGCGCTCGTGCTCCGAGGCCCAAGTGGACGTAGGTGGTTGCAAGATTGAAGGCCTTCTGGTCCATAACGAAAGTCTTCCACTCCCCTACAGAAGAAGCCACCGACGACACACGACGGAGGACGAATCTCGTTTCGTGCTGCGGCGACACTTCTGAAGAACTCGAGTCATTCACCGTGACCGTGGCGGGCGAACTATCGGTCGAGATCGACCAGTCCCACAATGCGCCCTCGATACCGACACAACATCTATGTTTCGAGGAGTGTTGGGTTGTCCTTCGCTCACTCCCTCGCGCGAGGCCGTAGGCGGAAACAACCTTCTCACAGGGCCACGACACACGTCGTGCCGGCTCGACTGGGGGGAGAGAGCGATGTCGTCAGATCTTGAAAACGTACGCACTGCGTGGATGACGCAGATCGTGGCACTCAGTATTGGCGCGCTCTGCGTCTTTCTTCCCTGGGGGTCGGTGAGCGTGTCCGGCACGATCAACATCAGCGGCGCCGGTAGCGGCATCAATATCTGGGAGGGCGTGATTGCGCTCTTGGCCGGCATCGCGGCCATTGTGGTGACGGCTCTCGAGTCCTCCAACGACAGTCCGACTCTGCGCGGGTGGTCGTTAGGGCTGACGATCGCCATTCTCGCGATCACGGTGATTGGCTTCTTGCAGATTGCTGCCACGTCCGATCAGACGGTCTCAACATCGGACGCATTTGGAAATCCCTCCACCATCACTGCGAGTGTGTCGCCCGCGATCGGGCTGTACTTGTCGTTGATCGCCTTCATTGTCGCTACCGTCAGCGCCTTCAAGGTCCGTTCGGAATTCAACTAGAGCCAGCCCGATCACTGAACGGCAGTCCTGTTCTCCTCTCGTTCTCTCTACTCATTCCTGGTGGTGGTGGTGATCGGCATGCGGCGCGTGTGGTGGCGGCACGGGCCTAGAGTCAGACGCAGTCCTGAGGACTGAACGGGGGAGGGTGGCCATGGTTGGTTCTCAATCGGCGAACGGATCGCACGAAGAACTCGCGGCGCTCGTTAACGGTCTCGACCTCGACGACCAAAAGAAGACCTATCTCCGCGTGCGGTGGCTCGGACAAATGAATTGGTTCGCCGCCAAAGCACGAAAGGATCAACTTCGCTTCTACCGATTTCGACTGGTGG
This sequence comes from uncultured Actinomycetes bacterium, assembly GCA_903873775.1. GTDB lineage: Bacteria > Actinomycetota > Acidimicrobiia > Acidimicrobiales > RAAP-2 > RAAP-2. The sequence continues at coordinate 39,887 of CAIQPR010000034.1, read as the reverse complement.
GCATCATTGCGGGACTGATTGTGCCCGCTCTGGTTCTTCTGAATACGCACCACGCGGCGGCCGCGACTCTTCTCGCGTGGTTGACGTTCTCGATCAGTTTGATCGGATCCATTTCCATCGCCGTGGAGTCGTTCTTCAACTACGGGGGTCGCTGGAAGCAGTACCGGCGCACGTCGGAACTCTTGAAGAGTCAAGGGTGGCAATTTCTCGAGCTCACCGGGAGCTATCAGCATTTCCACTCGCACCAGAGCGCCTTTCATCATTTCAGCGTCACAGTTGAAGCTCTGATCTCCGAAGACGTGGAGGACTACCTCACGAGCGTCATGCGCGACCAGAACAAGACGGAGTCCTCGGCGCCAACCTCACCATCGGCACCAGCAAGCGCGCCTCCCCATAAGGGGTGAGCCCGTGAGCGACGTCTTCATTTCCTATTCCCGTCAGAACGCGGAATTCGTTCAGTGGCTTCACGGCGAGTTGACGGACGTTGGGCTAACTCCGTGGGTTGACTGGGCCGACATCCCTCCCGCGTCGGAGTGGGAACGCGACATCTACTCCAACATTGACGCCGCCGACAGTTTGTTGTTCGTCATCTCGGAGAGTTCGCTGGCCTCCGCCTACTGCTCAAAGGAACTCGATAAGGCCGTCGCGTCGAACAAACGAATAGTGCCCGTCGCCTGTGAGCGCGTCAGCACGGCCGGCGCGGCGCTGGCCCTCCGTCATCTGAACTGGATCTGGTGCGTCGACGAGGAACATAAGCCCGACGCGATCAACAAGATTCATAGCGCTCTCACCACTGACCTCGAATGGACGAGAGCGCACACGCGACTCCTGGTTCTCGCGGCGACGTGGATGGAGCGCGACGAAGACAAGAGTCTGCTCCTGCGAGGGCATGATCTTCGTGACGCCGAGGCGTTACTCGCCGCACACGCCGCGACCGAACCATTGCCGACGGTGTCGCAGCATCGCTTTGTGGCCGAGAGTCGTAAGGCGGCCTCGCGACGCACGCGGGTGGCTTTCTTGGCCATTCTTTTTTCGCTGGTGCTGTCCCTCGTGCTGGGCGCACTGGCAGAAGTCCAGCGCCACGACGCCCAAGTCGCCGAAAAGGCTGCACGACACAACGAAGCCGTGGCCCTCAAGGAGTCGCACATCGCCGAGGTCAACGCACACTTGCGCGAAGAGGCCGCGTTGGCGGCCGCGCGCGCGAGTGCGGAGGCCACCACGCAACGGGCACGCGCTCTCGCGAGTCAACGGATTGCCGCGCTCGAACGCAGCGAGGCTGCGGTCTCTGCGGAAGGATATGACGCATCGGTCCTCGGGACGGTTGCAACCCAGCAGTCAACATCGGCCCTCGACGTGGCGTTAGTGGCTGGTCTTCGCGCCACGGAGTTGCGGCCCGGCAGTGCTTCGTCGAGTGCGCTCATGACCGCACTCGAGTCGGCGTCGAGCACGGGACTTACGAGCGAGCTTGAGGGCGATACGTCAACCGTGACGTCGCTGGCGACAGACGCGAATGGAGACGCGATCGTCGCCGCCAATGCGAACGGCACACTCGATCTTTGGACGGACGCGGGATTCGGGACAGAAAAGCTTCTTCGTCCGCCCGGGTCGACAGCACCCGTCTCGGCGATGACGTTCAATCACGCGCACAGTGTTCTCGCGGTGGGCACCACCACGGGTGTCCTGGATCTCTATTTGGTGCCGGGTGGACGCCTTCTCACGACGACGCGTGTCACCAACGAAGAGATCACGTCGCTCGCGTTCTCGTCATCCGACACGTATCTCGCAGTGGGGGATCGCGGAACGCACGCCTACGTTTTTCGCTTCAGAGGATCCCAGCACGTGGCAGAACCTCCCCTCGCTTTCGATGACGGAACTTTTGCGTGGACCGTGGGATTCACGACTGTCGCCGGCAAAGAACAGTTGTTGGTCGGCGACGGCAGAATCTCGGTGACGAGTTGGCCGATTCGACCGAAGGCCTCGCCAGTGTTCTACGAGTACCTGACATCAGGGATGCTCGTCTTTCCGAACAGCGTCGTCTTCAGTCCGAACGGGCACTTCGCCGCCAACGTGACGGCGCAGGGAGTGACGATTTATCCCGTCGGGGCCTCGGTGACCTCTCACAACACCGCGGTCGACCCGCTCACGACAGTGACGGATCCATCGGGTGTGGCCACGCGTGCATCCGTGTTCTTCACCACTTCCGGATCGCAGGTGGTGGTCGGCTTTAGCGACGGCACGGTGCGCGAGTGTTCTCTTATCCAGCCGGCCGCCACGTGTGTCGCAACTGTCACGCAGAGCGGGCAGGGCACTCTCTCGAGCCTCTCGGGGTGGACCACGTCCACCGGACACGACGAGTTGGTGTCACCTTCGGGAGGTGTGGTGCAGATTTGGGGTGATCCGTCACGCGTCTCCCTGGACCGAGACGAGGGTGTCAATGACCAATCTCGGATACCGGGCGCGCCGGCCACGTTCGACGCTGCGTTCAGCGCCGGTGCCCGCCAGGTGGTGACCAACGGAGAGTCGACGGGTCCGACGACGCTGTGGGATCTCTCCCGCGTACCGGCGTCGGCGCGTGTTCTCATCTCGCAACCACAGCAGACGCCTCGGGTGTTCTGCGGTCCCGTGGCCGTTGGGACGTCGGCGAGTGTCTTCGCGCTGAATTGCTACGGCGCCATTGATCTCTACGAGCACTCGTCAGCCCCTGTGGTCTTGTCCAATCCCACGATCCCGATCGACGGAGAGTCTCGCGTCTCGTCGCTCGTCTTCAGTCCCTCGGGTTCTTCGCTTCTCGCGGGCTATTCCTCTTCGACCGCCAACCCGGATGACGTGGCGGGGTACAACGCCAACGGATTCGGTTCGGCGGTCGAACTGTGGTCCCTACGTGGAGCAACTCCCGCGGCCCATCTGGTCGCGGCACCTCGTGCGTTTCCTGCTGGCTTGAACGCGGTGGTCTCGGTTGCGTTCAGTCCGAACGGACGGACCTTCGCCGTGGGCTACGAGGAAGGAACAGAAGTGTTCTCCTCCACCACGCGGGCGCCGCTCGCGTGGTTACCCACGCCCAGTGGAACCAGAGTGTCGACGATCGCCTACTCCCCGCAGTCCGATGCTCTCGTGGTGGGTGTCAGTAATGGAGAGGTGCAGGAGTGGATGTATCGCGCGGGACGCTCGATCTTTCTTCGAGCACCGAGCGCCCACGTCGCGTCGGCCATCGCCGTGTCGCCCTCCGGAAAGAACGTCGCAGTGGGTGCGACCGACGGAGACCTGGTCCTTCTTGATGCCACAACCGGGACGCAGCTCGGGTCGTCACTTTCGGGAGACGCGAGCAGCATTGATGCGCTGAGTTTCACCGGTGACGGTCGAGCTCTCGTCGCGGCATATAGCGACGGTCACGTGCGTCGGTGGAGCGGGTTCTTGTGGAGTAGTGCCGCCAGTGCTCGCGCTTTGGTGTGTGCGGATATTGATGGCTCTGTGGGTGCAGCGCGATGGAGTCAGTATGTGGCCACCGTGCGGTACGTCAATGTCTGCGGCTAGGCCGAAAGTGTGAATGACCTAGCTCTGGACGTAACGCCGGTCGACCAGACCGGGGTCGCGAGAGTGGCAGTCGTACACTGACGTGTCGTCGGAGGAAATCATGTACGTCTGTTCCAGCGTTGAAGAGCTACTGACCCTCGAACGCGTGGACGCGAGCATTTTTCGTGCTCAAAATGGACCCGCCAGTCCCCGCCGCGCCCTCTATGGGGGTCAAGTCGCCGCCCAATGCCTCATGGCCGCCGCAGCGACGGTGCCCGAGGGACGCATGCCGCACTCACTGCACGGATATTTCCTGCGCCCCGGATCGGCCGATCTCCCCGTGGTGATGGAAGTCGATCGAGATCGCGACGGGCGTAGTTTTTCAGCGCGACACGTCAATGCCCTACAAGACGGGCAGGTCATCTTCTCGATGGTCGCGTCCTTCCACGACGAGAGAGAGGAGCCGTCCTTCGACGCCGCCCCTCGTCGAGAGGTGCCGGAACCTGTTGTCGACCCCGGGTCCCACGGCTGGAACACCATCATCGACGTGATGGACGTGACGCCCTTCGACCTCGAGTCCGGCCGGTTTCCCGATTGCATGTGGGTGAAGACGAAGGATCCACTCCCGGATGACCCACTCATGAACGCCGGCGCCCTCGTGTTTCTTTCGGACCTCGGTTCGGGGTTTGGTCAGGTTGACGCGGGACTCTCCGGTCGAGGAGGACCGAGCATCGACCACGCGATGTGGTTCCAAGAGCCCATCCGTGCGGACGAGTGGGTGCTGCTCGATCTCGTCCCGGTGAAGGCGTGGTCAGCGCGCGGCACTTACCACGGCTCTCTGCGTAGCCGCGACGGACGACTCGGCGCCACGGTGTACCAAGAGCACCTGTTATTACCGATGTCGGCACTGCGACCGCCGGCACCCGAGAGCGGTTCGTAGGGCGGGGTCGCCTCTCGCGCGGTACGTTGATCGAGGCGCTCGTCGTTACTAGGCAAAGGGAAATATCAGATGTCGTTTCGGATTTTCGTAGAGCCCCAACAAGGCGCGTCCTACAGCCAACTCGCCTCCTTCGCGAAGGAAGTGGACGACACCGGCTTTGACGCACTGTTCCGGTCTGATCACTACGTCGCAATGGGATCAGCGTCCGGGTTGCCGGGTCCGACCGACGCGTGGGTGACTCTGGCCGGGTGGGCGCGCGACACCACTCGCCTGCGGCTCGGTACGTTGGTCACCTCCGCGACCTTCCGGCTGCCCGGACCGCTCGCCATCGCGGTGGCGCAAGTCGACGAGATGAGCGGCGGCCGCGTCGAAATTGGTCTCGGTGCCGGTTGGTACACGGTCGAGCACACCGCCTACGGCATTCCCTTCCCCGCCCTCGGCGAGCGCTTCGATCGACTCGAGGAGCAGCTCACGATTCTCGACGGCCTCTGGCGGACACCCGTGGGAGAGACCTACAGCTTCGCGGGTCGCCACTATCAGCTGGAGAATTCGCCCGCCCTCCCAAAGACCATTCAACAACCCGGCGTGCCGATCATTGTGGGGGGCATGGGACCTTCCCGAACGCCCGCGCTCGCCGCGCGGTTCGCCGCAGAGTTCAATACGCCGTTCGCCCCACCGGAGGCGGCGCAGATCGCGTTCGAGAGAGTGAACGCCGCGTGCACGCAGAGTGGTCGTGACCCCCAGACCTTGATCAAGAGCTCCGCTCTCACGGTGGTCTGTGGTCGCACGCCAGAGGAGATTTCTCGCCGCGTCGAGCGGGCCGGGTGGGACGAAGCCGCGCTACGACGCGCGGGTGCGTGCGGCACACCGCAGGAGGTCGCCGAACGATTAGTTCTCTGGCGTACTGCGGGCGCCGCGCGTCTCTATCTCCAAGTGCTGGATCTCGATGACCTTGGTCATCTGAGTGATCTCGCGGAGGCCTGTCAACTCGTCGACGCCTAAGCGGCGTCAGACCTAGAGTCCTTCGCGGGGCGGTGGCTCCACTGAAGGAGGTCATCGTGTCGCAACTCTTGAGAGTGCAGTGCTTCGGTGTGTCTGCGGATGGCTTCGGTTCGGGTGAGGGTCAGAGTCTCGAAACCCCGTTCGGGCACGCCAGCCCCGTGGACTTGCTGGGCTGGGCCTTCGGCACGGCCGACTGGGTGAACCGTGACACACCGGGTGGCACGCGAGGTCTTGACAACTACTTCACCCGCGACATGACGCGGGGCATTGGGGCCGAGATCATGGGTCGCAACAAGTTCGGCCCCCTGCGGGGACCCTGGGAGAACGAGGAGTGGCAGGGATGGTGGGGCGACGAACCTCCCTTCCGCACGCCCGTCTTCGTTCTCACTCACTACGAGCATCCGTCGATCACCTTGTCCGATACGACCTTTCACTTCTTGACCGCGACACCCGAGGAAGCTCTTCGCGTCGCGAAAGAAGCCGCCAATGGACTCGACGTGCGACTCGGGGGCGGCGTGGCGACGATTCGTGAGTTCCTGGATGCGGACCTCGTGGACACTCTGCACGTGTCGGTCGCCCCCGTTGAGCTCGGACGAGGGGAGCGCCTGTGGACGACGCCTGATGATCTTCTCGATCGATTCCATCTCGACGTGGTGCCGTCGCCGAGTGGTGTCACGCACCTGTTGTTCTGGCGTCGTTAACGCTGCGCCACCCGCGAGAGGCTGCGCTGGCGCGGTGGTGACATCGACGCCTGCGTGAACACGTCGGCGTGGGAGATACCCTCGTCGTATGTCAACTGATGTCACGACCCCCGAGTCGTCCCCCGTCACTCTGCGCCAACGGGTGACCGTGTCACCCGTCGAGCTATCGAAGGAAGAGAGTGACGTCATCGCCCGCGCGCGACACGCCCTCCTCGACGAGGGCCGAGGACTCGACGCACGCGAATTGGCGGCGCTCGTCCATCTCGGCGCCCACGCCACGCCGGCGCTCACGGAACTCGCGCACGAGGTCCGTCGTCGCTACGCCGGCGACACGGTCGAAATCGAAGGAATCGTCTCCGCCAAGACGGGCGGTTGTCCGGAAGACTGCCATTTTTGCTCGCAGTCGTCGCAGTTCCCCACGGACGTCAAGGCAACACCGTTCCTCGACTACGACACGTTGCTGCGCGCGGCCGAAGAGACGCAAGCGACCGGTGCGACGGAATTCTGCATCGTCCTCGCCGTGCGCGGACCCGACCAGCGCACGATGGATCGCCTCACCGATCTGGTGCCGCGACTGGCCGCAGCCACCGGGCTTCAGATTGCCGTCTCCGCCGGTATCTTGAGCGCCGCACAAGCGGCGGCCTTAGCGGCAGCCGGCGTGCACCGCTACAACCACAATCTTGAGACCTCGCGCAGCTATTTTCCGTCGGTCGTCACGACGCACACCTACGACGAGCGCCTCGAAACGTGCCGATTGGTGCAAGAACACAACATGGAATTGTGCTGCGGCGTCCTGCTCGGCATGGGTGAGAGCGATGAACAGCGGCTCGAGCTCTTGGAGACCTTGCGCGATCTGGCACCGAGCGAAGTGCCGATGAACTTCCTCAACCCTCGACCGGGCACGCCTTTTGCGCACCTGCCCCTCGTCGAGCCCCTCGAGGCCCTGCGCTGGATCGCCCTCTTTCGTATTGGTCTGCCGTCGGTGATCCTGCGCTACGCCGGCGGTCGCGAGGTGACACTGCGTGACCTCCAGGACATGGGCATGACGGCGGGCATTAACGCCCTGATTGTTGGTAACTATCTGACCACGCTGGGGCGCACCCCCGACGAGGACCGAGAGATGTTGGACACCTTGGGTATGCCCATCGGTTCGCTCTCGACCATTCTCTAGATGTCCGCGTACTGCACTTCGTGCGGCACGACGACGTGCACGGGATGCCGTCGTGACTTCGATCCGCCGCGCTACTGCGCGCAGTGTGGTCGTCGTGTGGCGGTCACGGTGACCCCAACGTCGTTCGAAGGTCGGTGCCTCACCCACGGCGTTGTCGTCGGCGACCAGGACGCTGCGTCCTCGCACTGAGCGGCGACGCGACGGCGTCGAACCCGTCGTTTTTGCCCTGTCGCTTGTAGGGTGCAGTCCACGTGACGTGTCGTAGGCACGGACAGGGGGAGGGTTAATGACGTACACGTATTTGCCGGAAAGTCCGTCGACGAAGGGGGGCGGCCGCCTGGGTCGTCACATCGATCGTCGTGAGAGTTTCTCTCGCCGCCTCATCACGGACAGCGAAGTGCCAGACCCGCCGACGCACCTTGTGGAATGGACGCGCATGTGTCCGCCCTTCGATCAGGGGTCGGTCGGTTCCTGCACCGGGAACGCCAGTTGCGGTGCCCTGATGACGACGCCGTTGCATCAGCCGGGGTGGGCGTTCACCGAGGCTGACGCCGTGTCGCTCTACAGCAAGGCGACCCAGTTCAACGCTCCGGGGGATCAGTACCCCCCGACGGACTGGGGATCATCGGGTCCGTGCATTGCCGACGCGCTCGAAAAGGACGGTGTGATTGCGGCGGCGCATCACACCACGTCGCTGCGGAACTTCCTCGGTTTGATGACCCGGGGACCCATGATTGTGGGTGTGCAGTGGTACACCAGTTTTGACTCACCCCTGCCGTCGGGCGAGTGTCCGATCACACCGGACGCCACCGTGCGCGGGGGCCACGAGATTCAGGCGTTCAAGGTGGACCCTGTGGCCAAGATGGTCTGGTTCTATCAGTCCTGGGGTCCCACGTGGGGTGCTCTCGGGAACGGCACGTTCTGCTTGTCCTACGCCACTCTCGAGACCCAGTTCGCGAACGGGGCCGACGCGACATCGTTCGTGTTGGCGCACCCCGTCACGACGCCGAATTTCTAGCCGGCGACACCGACGAGTTCATCAATGACGGACACCACACGCGTCACCGTCACGTTGTTGTTTACGGACATCGTCGGTTCGACGCGTCGTTGGGAGCAAGAGCCCGCGCTGATGTCCACGGCCCTCGTGCGCCACGACGACATTCTTCGCCGGGCCATCGAGGACGCGGGAGGTCACGTCTTTAAGACCGTGGGCGACGCGTTCTGCGCGGCGTTTTTGACTTCGTCCGCCGCGGTGTCGGCGGCCGCGTCGATTCAGCGCGCCCTCGCCGTCGAGGAGTGGAGCACCAGTGCGCCTCTCACCGTGCGCATGGGAATCCACGGTGGCGTGTGCGAGTCCCGTGACGGCGACTACTTCGGTCCCACCGTGAATCGCACGGCACGTCTGCAGTCCCTCGCGCACGGCGGGCAAATCATTGTGAGCCGCACGGTGGCCGAACTGCTGAACGACGATCCCGTCAGCGGTCTTGGTCTCCGGGATCTCGGCGCCCACGCGCTCAAGGATCTCGAGCGACCCGAACACGTCTTTCAGGTCACCGGGGAGGGACTCGTTGCCGACTTCGCGGATCTCCGTTCAGTGTCGCGTGACGTCGTGCACCACAATCTGCCCTCTTCGCTGTCGACCTTCGTCGGACGGCGCGACGAACTCGACGAACTGCAGCGAGCGGCCGCGTCGCATCGACTCGTCACGTTGACGGGGTCCGGAGGTTGCGGCAAGAGTCGTCTCGCGATCGAGCTGGCCCGCGAAATGGTGTCGCAGTATGACGACGGTGCCTGGCTCATGGAGTTCGCCCCGCTCGACGATCCGGCCCTCGTGGTCACCGCCGTGGTGGCGAACCTTCCCTTCGTGGATCGATCGACCACGTCGCTCGAGGCGCTGTGCGACGCACTGCGCGAGCGCCGCGTGCTGTTGGTCTTCGACAACTGTGAACACTTGCTCGATGAAGTGGCTCGGGTGGCGACAGAGATTCTCCGTGCGAGTCCGCAGAGCCTGGTGGTGACAACGAGCCGTGAGCCCCTCGCTCTCATGGGCGAATCAGTATTTCGTGTTCCCTCCCTGGCGGTGCCCCCCGCGGGGGCGTCGCTCGACGTGGCCGCATCCTCGGCCTCCGTGGAACTCTTTCTCGATCGCGCGCGCCTGCATACGCCGACTCTGGCGTGTGACGCGACGTCCGGTCCCGCGGTGGTGTCGATCGTGACGCAACTCGAGGGAATTCCCCTCGCTCTGGAGTTGGCGGCGGCGCGACTGCGAGTGATGTCTCTTGAGGAACTCAACCAGCGACTGAGCGACCACCTGCGGGTCTTGACGGGCGGAAGTCGCTCCATTTCTCCGCGACAGCAGACATTGCGAGCGATGATCGACTGGTCCTACAACCTCCTGAGTGAGGAGTTGCAACACTCGTTCAACTCCCTGTCGGTGTTTGTCGGACACTTCTCACTCGACGCCGCAGAAGCCGTGCTCGGCGACGACGCCCTCGACATCCTCAGTTCGCTGACGGACAAATCGCTCGTTCAGTCCACCGTGGCCCGCGGCGTTTCGCGCTTCTCGTTGCTCGAGAGTTTGCGTCAATACGGTCGCGAGCAACTCGAGCGCGACGCCGAATACGCCGCCACAGCGCGGGGACGACACGCGGGATACTTCGCGACGTTTGTGCGCACGGCCCGTCCTCATCTCGTGGGGGCAGAACAGGACCAGTGGTATCAGACACTCGAAGCGGAGCAGGAGAACATCTTCGCCGCTCTTCGTCACCTCGGTGGCGTCGCTGCGACGAGAGAGACCGCTCTCGCCATGAGCGTCGATCTTCGCACCTTTTGGCTCTATCGCTTTCGGTCCGAGGAGGGCATTGCTCTCGTCTCGCCGCTGCTGTCGTCGCCGACAGCGACGCCCACGGCGCTTGAGGTCCGGGCGCGCGCGGTACTCGGACGGTGCTATTTGTTGTCTCGTGATGTCGAGGCGGCCACCCGCGTGGCGCACCAGGGTCGCGAAATGCTCTCCGCGGTGACTGACGGCGCCGCCACCGCGGACATCGCGACGCTAGAGGCGCTCATCGCGTTCCGACGAGGTGAGGCGCACGCGGCGGTGGCCGCCGCGGACGCTGCGATCGCGAGCGCGCCACTCGAGGAGACTGATCTGCGCGCCGTTGCTTTTCGCATCGCGGGCTCGATGCGCGCCGAACTGGGCGGCGAGCACGTCGAAGAGGGGCGCGGACACTTGAGTGAAGCACTCTCACTATTTCGCGGACTCAATGATCGGCGCAATACGGCGCGGGTCTTGGAGGATCTCGGGCTGGTGGAGGTGCAGGTCGGACATCTCGTCGACGCGCGACGGTGTTTTGAAGAAGCTCTCGCCATCGTGCAGGACTACGAAAGTGGGATGAGCCAGCTACGTCGGCTCGCCAACGTCACGTTGAATCTCGCGACCGTCGCGCTGTTGGACGGAGATCTTGTCGTAGCCCGTGGGCAATTGCTGCGGTCGTTTGACTTCGATCACACCTGGGACGACCTGGTGGTGTACCAACTCCTCTTCGGAGCCCTCGTGAGCGCCGCGGCGGAGCGCACGACGCAGGCCGCGTATTTTCACGGCGTCGCGTCCGCGATCATCGAACGGGACCAACTCGTTCTGGAGCGGGTGGAGTCAGAGTTGCGCGATCAATCCCTCGCAGAGGTGCGTCAACGTTTGGGCGACGAACACTGTGACGAGCACGTCGCGCGAGGCGCCACGTCCTCTCTCGAGGACGCTCTGTCGTCGCTGCGGACCGAATTAGTTCGCTAGGCGTGAAAGGTGGTGCCGCACTCGTTGCAGGTGAACGGCGACACGTGTTCTTGCCCGTGGCCCGGTAGCTCCACAGCTTCTTGGCCGTGACCCGGAAGGCTCATGGGCTCCTGCTCGTGGCCCGGCACTTCCACAGCTTCTTGGCCGTGCCCGGGGACCCCGGCGATGATGTTTGCGCTATGACACGCGGGACAGGTAACGGAATGCGTCTCTTCCATGGCAACCTCTTCGATGTCCGGCGCATGGCGCGGTTGGAGATAACCATACAAGTAGCCGGGAGGCGCGCGCCGGAATTTTTCGATAGAGAATCCAACCGAGCGAATCACGCATGAAAAGATGGCGCGGTGACACCGACGCGGGACACCGAACGCGCCTCTGACGGGGGATCCGAGCGGCTCGAGTATTTCAGTGACGCCATCATGGCGATCGCCATCACCCTGCTCGTGATCGAGATCAAAGTGCCCGACGTGTCGCCCGACAAGTTGGCCCACGCCCTGTGGCACCTCTGGCCGTCGTACATTGCGTACGCGCTGTCCTTCTGCACGATTGGTTTGGTCTGGGTGTCACACCACTCGCTGTTTCGCCGCATTGCGAACGTGGATCGCCCACTCCTTCTGCTGAATTTGTGTCTGATTGCCTTCGTGGCCTTCTTGCCGTTTTCGACCGCGGTTCTCGCGAACTACTCCTGGGGCGAGACGTCGGGCGCCTCCATCTCGGTGATGCTGTACAGCCTCAACATGTTGCTGATCGGTCTCGCGTTTCTGGCTCTGTGGGTGTATCTCTATCGACACCTCGAGATGTTTATCGCGGGGGTGACGGCGGACTCGGTGCGTAGCTCGATCGTGCGCTCGACCGTGGTGCCCGCGGCGTATCTCGTGTCCATGGGTCTGGCCTTTGTGAACACGAAAGTCTGTTACGCGATTTGGCTCGCCACGACGATTTATATCGCCTTCGGTCCGGCCACCCGTCGTCTCTCCACGTGGAATCAACCCGAGCACGCCCGTCGTCCCCACGGCACGACGTAGGTCAACTCAGCGCGCCGACGTCAACACACGTTCATATCTCTCGACGGGTGTGGCGTCCTCGCCCGTCACCAGCGCGACCTTGTGGTCGAAGCCGTAGGGCACAAATCCCGTCCGACGTGCCACCGCGTCACTGATGACGTTGCCGTCACGAATCCATAACACGGCGCGCGCAAAGCCCAGGTCTTCGGCGTGGCGGCACAGGAGCCTCAGTGCGGTGGTGGCGACCCCCCGTCCTCGTTCGTGGGCGACCACCCAGTACCCCATGGTCGCTGCGTCTTGCGTATTCGTCGTGCCGAGGGACGCCCCACCGAGCAGTCGGTCATCGACGGGGTCAACGACGGCAAAGTAGAGACTGAGCCCCGACGCGGCGTCGCTCAGTCGACGACCAATCCACGCCACGATCTCCTCGCGCGTATGGGGCACTGTGCGACGTGCGGTCCAGCGCAGGATCTCGGGATCACCGTAGGCGGCGGCGACGGCCCCGGCGTCGTCGAAAGTGAGCTCACGAAGGCGTACGTCGCCGCACACTAAAGGCGTCTCGGGCCACCGCACGTGCACCACACGCGGCGACGGCCCTTCGCTCATGTCGACGTGCGGGCCCGTAACTGCACGATGTTGCCGTCGGGATCCACGATGTCGTGTCGGGCGATCCCGTCAAGAACGAATGATCGAGTGGTCACGAGGCCACCACCAGGAACGACGGCCTCGAGCGCGTCATCAATGTCGTCGACAATGAACACGGGCTTGATCGCGACGTCTTCCTGCGGCGTGGGTGGGGTGCTCAAGACGATGGTGTCGGCAATGGCCTTCGGTATTGAGTGCACAACAACTTCGTCGTAGGGAGAAAAGACTCGGGTGTCGCCGGCATCGGAGTCGGTGGACGTGGGCGCGAGCACGCGGGCGTAGAACGAGGCGAGTCGAGGCACATCCTTTGTGAAAATGACCACCGCGCCCACGACGTGACCGTAGTCGGTCAGATCGTGGGCGCGGTGGTGATCAGGGGGTGGGGATCAGCTCGCCGCTCGACGGGGCAGGACCCAGCCCGGCCGCGGGAAGTGGCAGGTGTAGCCGTTCGGGTAGCGCTCGAGGTAGTCCTGGTGCTCGGGTTCGGCTTCCCAAAAGGGTCCGGCCGGCTCGACTTCGGTGACGACCACGCCGGGCCACAGGCCCGACGCGTTCACGTCGGCAATGGTGTCCTCGGCGACGGCCCGCTGCTCGTCGGAGAGGTAGTAGATCGCCGAGCGGTAGCTGGTGCCGCGGTCGTTGCCCTGACGGTCCTTGGTGGTGGGGTCGTGAATCTGGAAGAAGAACTCCAGCAGGGTGCGGTACGAGGTCACCGAGGGATCGAAGATGATCTCGATCGCTTCGGCGTGGGTCCCGTGGTGTCGGTAGGTGGCATTCGGCACGTCGCCGCCGGTGTAGCCGACGCGGGTCGAGATCACGCCCGGCTGCTTGCGGATCAAGTCCTGCATGCCCCAGAAGCACCCTCCGGCCAAGATGGCCATTTCTCGTGTGTCAGTCATCAAATCCTCCTGTCGTTGCGGCGCTCTCGAAGAGCCCCAAGAATTCTCCGTAGCCCTCGTCGGCGAGGTCCGCCAGCGGCACAAATCGTAAGGCGGCCGAGTTGATGCAGTAGCGCAAGCCCCCCTGGTCACGGGGACCGTCGTTGAAGACGTGGCCGAGGTGGCTGTCTGCGTTCGCGGAGCGAACTTCGGTGCGCACCATGCCGTGGCTGCGGTCCTTCTTCTCCACCACGTTCGTGCTCTGCAGTGGCGTGGTGAAGCTGGGCCATCCGCAGCCGCTGTCGAACTTGTGCAGACTCGCAAACAAGGGCTCTCCGCTCACGATGTCGACGTAGATGCCGGCCTCGTGGTGGTCCCAGAATTCGTTGCGAAAGGGTGGCTCGGTGGCGCTGTGTTGAGTGACGTCGTACTGCATCGTCGTGAGTGCGGCGAGGCGTTCTTCGTTCTTGGTGTAGTCGGTGGACATCATGTCTCCTCCGGTCGTTGGTGGACGGACATACAGTGCCGCTCCACCGTATCGGCGTTACGCGCGTACGCGTTCGCTCTGCGGGCGCTAGGCCCGAGTGACCAGTTCGTCGGTGTAATCACTGATGAGAGGCGGAAAGAACACGTACCACGCCTGTGATTTTGTGCATGACGTGACATTTAATTGTGGTTGCGTGCTGGGCCGAGTACGCTTCGCACAGCAAGTAGATCGAAATGGTTGATCTGTTGCTTATCTAGAAGAGAGTTGCCGTGGCACAAGGAACAGTGAAGTTTTTCAACGCAGAAAAGGGATTTGGTTTCATTTCCCGCGAGCAGGGCGACGACGTCTTCGTTCATTTCTCGAGCATTCAGACTGACGGATACAAGACCCTCGATGAGGGTCAGCGCGTCGAGTTCGACGTGGTCCCGGGACGCAAGGGCGAGGAAGCCCAGAACGTCCGTCCGCTGTAAGTAGACGTACCTCCGAGGCCGGTGCCATCCACGTATGTGGTGGCACCGGCCTCGTTGTTTCTCTCGGTCCGCTGCTGGAGCGTGTGCCGACCCGTATCCCACGCCGAGAGGTGAGTTATGAACGCCGGAGAACGACGCGCCTTCGTCCGTGCGCACCGCACTGCGGTCTTCGGGTACAACCGAGATCACGACGGCCCGGCCATGTCGGTCGTCTACTACGTGATGCCCGACGACCACACGATTCTGGTGTCGACCGTGGGCGACAGCGCCAAGGCGAAGGCGGTGGCCCGCCTCGGTCACGTGTCCCTCTGCATTCTCGATGAACAATGGCCGGTGACGTATTTGCAGGTCTCCTGCACCGCAACTGTTGATCCCGACCCGGTCGCCGCGGGCACGCTCGCGATGGAGATCGCCAGCGTGATGGCCGGTCGTCCGCTCGATGACGCCGTGCGACCTCTCGTGATCGAGGGGGCCCGGACGCAGGGACGGGTCGTCCTCCGTCTCACGCCCTACGCCACTTTCGAAACACCGCCGCCCCACGTGTTTGAGGAGACCGATCTCCCGCTGCTCGCGCACCCCACCAACGCCGCGCTGCCATGGGACGAACCAGAAATCCCGGAAAAATCGATTCGCTAAAAATCTGTGGCGCGCCGGGTAAACCCGTGCCAGACCCGCCCCATGACACCTGCTCCCTTTACCGATCCCGGCATGCCCATCTGGGTTGACATGTCCGTAGAGACCTCCGAACAGCGCGAGGCCCTGATGGCTTTCTACTCCGCGGTCCACGGGTGGACGTGGGACGTGAGTGGTCCTGAGATGGGTTCGTATTCCTTGGCGTCATCGAACGGTCAGACCGTCTTTGGTCTCGGTGAGGGACCCGGGGGACAAGGGGCGATGATTCCGTTCTTCCTGAGCACCGACGTGGCCCGCGACGTCGAACGTGCGACGGAGCTCGGAGGCAGCGTCGCGATGGGTCCGATGACGGTGACGGACACCGGTGTCATGGCCGTCCTTCTCGACCCCGCCCAGGCCACCTTCGGCCTCTGGCAGCCGCAGCCCTTCCCGGGTTTCGGCGTGGTCTACGAAGTGGGATCTGTAGGGTGGTTCGATCACGTCAGCGATCGTGGCGCCGACGCCGCCGCTTTCTACGGCTCCCTGCTCGGGAAGACCGTGCTGGAGCCCGCGCCGGGTATGCGGATTCTGGCGAATGGTGAGCAGTGGTTCGCGAGTATTTCTGACTCTGACGAAACCTTCGCGCCCGGGTGGAGCACGATGTACATCGTCGACAATCTCGCGAGCTTCCGAGAGACCGCACGCGAGCACGGCGCCACGATTGTCGCCGAGGAACTGCCCGTTCCCGGCACCGTGATCTGCATCATTGAAGAACCCGTGATGAAGACGCGCGTGACGGTGATGCAGGCGGGCGAGCAGCCGGCGTAATTACCAACGCTGACGGGCCTCTTCGGCGAAACCCTGGAGGTTCGTGACGTCATGTCGTTGCCCGTTGTCGTCGACGACGACACCTGACCACCACCCAAAGACTTGGTGCACCTGGCTTCCGAGATCGGGGCCGGCGTCGACGTCCGTGACTTTGTCGAAGCGAGGGTGCAGGGTCACGTCGAGTTGACCGCCGGGGTCACGGACGCGCCACGCCTCGAGGGGGTGATCCCAGTCGTAGGTCCACTCGAGTTCGCGGCCAATCTTTGTGAGCACGCCGTCGACCGTAAAACCGTTCTCGGTGAATCCCGTCCCCGCGGTCCACTGGCCGCCGAACTGGAGGCCAATGACGTGACCATTCGCCCGACCCGCACCGCCGCCCCAATTCCACGTGATGCGGGAGGGCCAGCGACCTCGACCGACATCGAGGACACCCCACGCGTCGTTGTCGGCGCCAATGGCAATGTGGTGGTCACCAACGACGAGTTCACCCGTGGCCGGTCGCGCCTGCTGCTTAGAGGTGAACGTGAAATGTTCCTCGTCCCAGGGGATGACGACGTTGACGGACTCGTGGGCGGTGGGTCGCGCCACGAGAATGTCGAGGCGCGACGGGGTGCCGTTCGACTCGGTCCACGCCGCGAGCAGTCGTGTGGCGTGTTCGTCATCCACGATCGCGAGGTCGAAGTCTGGCACGGCGATCGTGAGGGGGTTCGTTCCGGGCACGTCGGGCAGAGTGATCCCGCTTCCCGCCTCGAGAAGAATCGACCGTCCACCGGTCTCGCCCGTGACGAGATTGACCCAGTAGACGTCGGCGAGACCCAGCACATTGATGTCCGAATAGACACTCGAGACGACGTAGTCGCCGCACAGAATTGCCCAGTAGTCCCAGCGCTTGGTGGTGCCGGCGGGCTCGCCAAGATTCGCCTCGTGGAGCGGTACTCGTGACCACCCGCGCGCACTGGGATTGAGGCGCGCGCCGTCGTCGGTGCAGAGTCGAACGGGTGAGGTGATTTCGTTCTCGTGGGTACTCACGAGCAGGCCGCCGACGCTGTGGGACTTACGCGAGGCGCGGGCTGAGTGTCGACTGCTTCTCGAGCATGCGATTGACCGTCGTCGTGCAGGTCTCGACGAAGCTGCGGATCTGATCCCGCGCGCGTTCGCCATCGTCGGTGAGACCCTTCATCCCTTCCAGGTTCCACGTGCCCACCACGGGCTCGACGACGTCGTTGATGAATTGTCCGAGTCCGTAGATACCTTCGCGCGCGATGCGCACGGCGTGGCGGGTGAAGCCCGGAATACCCGTTCCCGGCATGGCGAAGCGAGTGAGCTGACGGGCCGTCGCACTCATCATGAGCGAGGGATCAATGGCGAAGGCCGCGAGCGAGAGGTCGCGATAGAAGAAGTAGTGCTTGGTCTCGTCGCCGGCGATGGTGGCGAGAACGGAGCGACCCATCTTGTCGTCCTTGGGCAGACGCGCACCGGTGTTGCGGTGCGCGATCTGGGTGGCACGTTCTTGGAACGCGACGTAACAGATCAGGTCGGCGAGCGACTCCGGCTGGGGCACCTCACCTCGGGTCATCTGGACGCGGCGTCCTTCTTCCAACAAGGTCGGATCAATGCAGCGCGAGATGTGCACCCAGTCCCGCATGATCATCGAGTGACGGTTCTCTTCCATCGTCCACTGGTGGTTCCAGTCGTGCAGAGGGTGGTCCTTCGGGGCGTGCGCCATCAATGTCTGCGTGTAGTACGGCAGATTGTCCTCGGTCAGGAGATTCACGTAAATGGCGGAACGCACGCCGGCGGGCAACTCGTAGTCGCTTTCGGACCACGCGCGATCCTTAAAGGATGTCCCTTGTCCCCATTCGATCTGTTCGTGGGGGTACCAGGGCCGCGCGGTCTCCGTGTGGCGATTGTAAAGACGGGACACGTCATCGCGAATCTCCTGCAGGAGATTCTCGTGTCGATCGACTGTCATAGGAAATCCTCTCGTCGGTCTGACTGCGTTGAACGTACGGTACCGCAGAACGAAGCCTCGTCCGCCAGGAGTTCTGTCAATTTGGCGTCAATTGTGAAAGGGGTGCGTCCTGGAGCATCGTGGCGGCCGCGGCGACGAGGAACTGTGACCACTCGTCCTTCGATACCGGCGCGTCGGGCGAGGTGTCCCACAGCACCTGCCCGAAGAGCACGCTCAACCAGAACCGACTCCAGAGTGGTGCCGTCACACCATCCGCGAGGAGGTGACGCTCGGCCAGAACGTCGCCGAGCTGCAACATGCGCTGGTAGGCCTCGTCGCGTCGAGGGCGAAATTTCTCGGCGAGCTCTTCGTTATGTAGTGACGCGGCGGCGGCCGTCACGATCTCTTCACGCAAGCGTTGCCGATCATCGGACGTGGTGTCGTAGAGAAAGGGCGACAAGATATCGAGAACCTCCGCCTTCGTCGTGGCGTGATCCAGGAGACCCGACGGCGCGCGCACATAATCGGCCATGCGGTCCGTCATCCGGTACGCCAGCGCCGCCGCGACGAGACCCTCGCGGTCGCGGAAGTAGAAATAGATACCGTGAGCGGAAGTGCCCGCCGCCGCGGCGACGCGCTTGATGCGCAGTCCCGCCGGACCGTGTTGATTGATCTCAAGGACGGCGGCGTCGAGAATTCTTTGTCGGTGATCGCTGGGTGTCTTCATGAGTACTCCCTTCCGCGGGGGCGGGACACGAATCAAAAAAATAATCACTTCTGCGTAGGAGTAAAATTTGCGAACTGTCAAGTTTGTACAGAAGGTGTAATGAGCGACAACGTGGTCGACGGAAAGTAGAAGGTCGGCACCGGGTGAGTAAGAGATATCTCCCGACGGCGGAACGTGGGACCGCCATCATCGACGCGGCGTGCGCGTTGATTGAAGAACGTGGCATCGCCGCGGTGACGTATACGGCGATCGCGCAACGCGCCAACGTGACGCGTCAGTGGATGTACGAATTCTTCCCGGACGTGGAGTCGATTCTGATCGCGATCTACTCGCGGTGGGAACGACAGTTCCTGAACGACGCGCTGGTGTCGTGTGAGGAGTACGTGTCACACGAGCAACACCTCAAGTCCGTGGCGGAAAGCTGGCTCACGATGCCGGTGGCGTCCGCGATGGTGGGTGTCTACGCGCTGTACTGCAATACCGACGACGACAGCACTGCCGCGCGCGTGCACCGACAATTGGTGCAGAACCTCGAAGTCGGATGGACACAAACCTTGGTCGCGGCGGGGATGGACGTCGAACACGCCCGCGCTGCGGTGATGGGTGTGAACGCCACCGCCTACGCCCAGCGGGTGGCGATTCACAGTGGACTCGTCACCACCGACGCCGCGCGGTGGTATTTGCACGCCGTCATCGACGGTCTCACGAGTGTCGTGGCGAGTGACGCCGAGCGCGGCACTCGCTGAGCCCGCCACCGAGAACAAGGTCACCGGCGACGGGCTCGCGTTCACGCGCTCGGCGGGTCCTTTACCGCAGCATTGCGCTGCGCCTCATCTCGGTAGTGCTCGCGCCAGATCAGTCGGTAGACGCGCGTCCAGCGCGGCACCGAACGAAGTCCCGGAATGAAGGGCAGCAGCGCGAGGATCGCGGTGAGAACCATCATCGTCGCCCACACCATGGCGTCGGCGTTGGCCGACCAGCTCGAGTTGTAGGGCGGCACTTGGTACCACATGGTGTAGAGCCACAACCAGGCCTGACCCGGGTAGTTGCCCTCCTCGTTCATCATGCCCCACTGCTCGCCCCCAAGGTGTTGAGCGGTGGCGAGTTGGCCGAACCACTGACCGTCGGCGAGGAAGAGTAGGGGCTTCGTGTAGTCGGTCGTGTAGTACCCCCGACCGGCGATGAGGTCGGCGTCAAGTGCACCCGTGCGCGCCATCGAGGTGAGATCCGTGATGAACAGACCCACTGGTCCGTCCCCGGTCGCGGTGTCATAGATGACGCCGGCGGAGAAGGTCATCGTGCCCTTGGCGTAGGCGTTGAGCCACGTGGTGCGCTGGGCGTCACTGGCCGCCGCCCACTCCTGGAGACCCGCGCTGAGCGTGGGCTCATCCGGCAAGGTGGTGAGGGGCAGGAGGACGAAGTCCTCGGCGGCGTTGACGGGAATATGGACGCCCATCCACTTCGCGAGTGTGAGGGGCCCAATTTGTTGCCCGTCGGCGTTGTGGTTGTAGGGCGGCCCGTAGCCCGCGACCCCCGAGGAACCATCGAGCTCTGCGAGTGCGGTGGACGCAAAATCGAGAGGCTGGGCCGTGGACCATTGTTTCAGCGTGACGGCCGGCTCGTCGGGCGAGCCGAAGAGTGTCGCGCACACCACTACGAGGAGCGACACCACAACGAGCGCAATGGTGCCCTCTTTCAGGATGTCGTAGGGGTAGTAACGACCTTTGTAGATCGGCGCGTCCACGTCGGGTCGGAATCGTCTGGTCATGATGCGTGCACTTCGTCGGTTGCAGTGAGTTCGAAGGGTGGGACGACCCCGCGGTAGCGAACGAGAAGAACGTGGAGGACCGTGAGGACGACCGCGGCGAGCGGGAGTAACAGGATGTGCCACATCAGCATCTGGCCGGTATTGAGCACATTGAAGAACGCTCCGGCGCCCGTGGCGTTGATGCCGTCCTTGGCCTGGGTGGAGATCCACTGACTGTCAAAGTTGGTCTGAGAGACATACCCGGTGAAGGCGGTGGTGACCGACGCGAGGAATGTCACGACGCCGGTGATCCAGACCAGCTGACGCTTCCCGCGCCACGCCGCCATGAAGAACTTGCCCCACAGGTGCACCACCATAGAGAAGAAGAACACTTCGACACTCCAGAGGTGCAGAGAATTGACGTAGTGGCCCACGGAGGATTGGTGCCACCACTGCGGCCCCATGATCGCGAGAATGCATCCCGTGCCGATCACCACGATCATGGACGCCAAGGTCGCCACACCGAAGACATAGATCCACGAGGAGACGTAACTGGGTTGGGTGTCGGGCAGCAATTTCTCCGCGGGCAAGTGGTGCGCGAGCCCCTTGCGAAGGCGGGTCGTCCACTGGCGGTCGATCTCGGACGCGCTCATTTGTCGTCTCCGCGACGACGACGCCGGCCGGGGAAAGGCAGAAGCAGTGCGGCGATAAAAGTCACGATCATCAAGAAGATGACGACGACGTTGGCGACGCTGATTTGAATCCAGTGCCACTGGATGTAATGACCGGGTGAGGTCAGAGGCACAAGAGCGCCGAAGAGTGCATACAGTGCGGCCACGTGTTCCCCTTTCATTGATGAGAAAACTCCTTGTGTTGTGTCTAGATCCCGGGGCGTTGTCCGTGCGGAGGTTCCAGTAGGGCCACAGGTCACATTCACCAGCGAAGATGCGCCGCGTTCAGACGGCGATGACAAGATGAAGACATGGCTCGAAGTGAGATTTCCTGGTTCAGTGCCCTCTGTGACGACGACTATCGCCAACTCGGTGTTCGCGAGAGCGACCTCATGTCCACGTGGCATCACTGCTCGGCCATCGTGCGTGAAGCGGAACGGCAGGGATTCGATTCCATCCTGCTGCCGTCGGGGTACGAACTTGGTCTGGACACCACGGCGATGGCGGCGGCTCTCGCCACGCACACCGAGACGATTCGACTCCTCATGGCCGTGCGGGTGGGAGAGAATTGGCCGCCTCAATTAGCGCGTCAGATTGCCACGGTGCAGCACCTCAGCGAGGGTCGACTGGATATCAACATCATCTCGAGCGATCTCGCCGGAGAGCACCGCAGTGGTGCCGAACGGTACGGACGCACACTCGACGTCATGAACATTCTCGACGAGCTGGGTAGTGGTCGGGCGACGTCGCATCACGGCGACTTCTACGACGTCGAGGTCGCACCTCCGCGTATCGCGACGGGTCCGCGGCCCGCCTTCTACTTCGGCGGACTCAGTGAGGAGGCTCGCGACGTGGCGGCTCGCATGGCGGACGTGTACCTCATGTGGCCGGACACCGAGGATGTGGTGGCCGCCACCATCGACGACATGCGCACGCGCGCCGCGTCCTACGGGCGGGCCTTGCGATTCGGCTATCGCGTGCACGTGATCGTGCGGCCCACCCAGGACGAGGCCGACGCCGCGGCGCGGTATCTCATGGCGGCCGTCGACGACGAACAGGGTGCGAAGATTCGAGAGAAGTCCCTCGACGCGCAGTCGGTGGGTGTGACCCGACAAAGCGAGTTGCGGTCGTCGGCTGACGATGACGGCTACGTGGAAGCGAACTTGTGGACCGGTATTGGTCGGGCGCGCTCCGGATGCGGCGCGGCGATTGTCGGATCACCCGCGCAGGTCATCGACAAGATCCACCGCTACGAGGCGCTCGGGATCGAGGCATTTATTTTCTCCGGCTACCCGCACATCGACGAATGCCGGCTCTTCGGTCAGCTTGTCCTGCCGCACCTCGAGCACGGCCCGCTGCACAACTAGAGCAGTTCGCCGATCTCCACGACGCGCCGCTCGTCGATCGCCCGGTGCGCGGCGACGCCCATCACGACCGACCAGAAACCGTCGTCGGCGGTGACGAGAGCCGGCGTGTTCTCGCGCACGGCACGGACGAAGTCGAGGTGCTCTAAGAAGCTCGCTCCGTGGTGGAATCCTTCGACGAGCACACGCTCGTCGCGCACGACCGACTCCTCGACGCCCGCCGTCCAACCGGAGCGTGCGCCGCGACGAAGCAGGCCTGACGGCAAGAAGGCTTCGACCTTGCCGCGGTCCCCCACGATGGAGAGTTCCTCGTTGTGGGTCGTGCCCTCGGCGAACATGCACAGGTCCAACGAGGCCCGAATGCCGTTTTGGAACTCCACAATGACGAGAGCGTTATCGAGAATGTCGGGCACCCGATCGTCGTAGAGCTCGTCGAGGTGATTGACGCTCTGGCCCCCGAAGGCGGACACCGCCACCGGTTCGCTACGGGCAATGAGTCGCATGAGGTCAAAGAAGTGACAGCACTTCTCGACGAGGGTGCCGCCGGTGTTGTCGTTGAAGCGATTCCAGTCGCCGACCTTGACGAGAAAGGGGTGTCGGTGTTCTCGAATGGCGATCATCGCCAGCTCGCCGAGTTCGCCCGATGCCGCAATCTCGATCGCCTTGGTAACGGGTGGCATGTAGCGATACTCGAGACCCACCCAGAAGACATTGTCGTAGTCACGCGCGGCGTCGCGGATGAACGCGGCGTCGGCGATGGTGGTGCACATGGGCTTTTCGACGAGGAGGGCCTTTCCCGTCGCCATGACGTCGTCGAGAACGCCGCGGTGAGTGAAATTTGGCGAGGAGATGACGTACGCGTCGCACAGGTCCGCCGCGAGGAGGTCTCGGTAGTCGGCGAAGGTGGCGAGATCACGACCTTCGGCGGTGAACGTGGCCCACTCGAGTGACGTCGGAGACGGGTCGGCGGCCGCGACAACCTCGACGTCGGGAATCGCGTAAAGGTTGCGTTGGTGCTCGAGGCCCATCATGCCCGTGCCGATGAGTCCGTAGCGCAGAGGTTCGTTCACGTCGCTCTCCTCGTGCCGGGGGTGCGGGGACGCGAGGTTTGGCGCAGGTTGAGTTGGGTGATGCCAATGGCGAAGGAAACCGCACCGAGAACATGTAGTTCGACGAGCAGGGCCGGATCGCGCAACCAGTACTGACTGAAGCCAATGGCGGCCTGCAGCACGCCGATGACGGCGAGTCGCCGCACGCCGAGCTGGAGGGGCTCGGGAGCATTCGTGTGCCAGATCGCGAGAAGCAGTCCCAGGATGAGGGCGACGAACGTCACGGCCACGACCGAATGGATCCACGCGGCCGAGGAGAAGGCGATGTCGATGCGACGGGCGTGGTGCTGATTCTTGATGCTCCCGGGGTGCGGACCCGCACCGGTCACGACGGTGCCGGCCATGACGACCATCGCGAAGGGGATCCAGAGGAACCGCGCAATTTTGTGAAAATGCTCGTCGCGCACCGCGGCCTCGACACCCGGTCCGTACTCGTATTTGGACCTGTGGTAGAGGGTGGCACCAATCACGACCATGCTGATCGACAGCAACATGTGCACGGACACGAGCCACGGATTGAGTCCCGAGTACACGACGAAAGCGCCCAGAATCGCGTCGGCGAAGACCCCGGCCACGAGCGCCCAGGTGAACCAGATCAGGTCGCGACGTCGTGGAGTGCGCAGGTACGCGGCCACCACCGAGACACCCGTGAGCACGATGAGCGCGCCGGTCACGAGACGGTTACCGAATTCAATGACCGAGTGGTACCCCACGGGGCCGGTAATGACCGAGGCCGAGCAGGTGGGCCAGTTCGGACAACCGAGTCCGGAGCCCGTCAGTCGCACGGCCGCGCCCGACAGGACGATCAGGATCATCGAGACGAAGTCCGCGAGCGCGAACCACCGAAACACGGGAGGTGAGACGGTGAGACCACGACGCGACGGCACCCACTCAGCCTAGAGAACCCCGTGCCCGTAGACTGTCGCCCGTGGCAATCACCGCAACTGCACCGCACACGGCCCGAGCCACGCTCGGCGCCTACGTTGCGCTCACGAAGCCCCGGATCATCGAACTGCTCCTTGTGACCACGGTGCCCACCATGGTGGTGGCGGCCAACCGGATTCCCGGCTGGCAGCTGGTGGTCTGGACCCTGATCGGCGGCACTTTGGCCGCGGGCGGCGCCAACGCGTTCAATATGGTGATCGACCGCGACATTGACGCGATCATGGAGCGAACGAAGAACCGTCCGCTCGTCACGGGAGCCATGACGCCCCGTGCGGCGACCATTTTCGCCGTGAGCCTCGAGGTGATTTCTTTCGCCATTCTCGCGACCTACGTGAACTTCTTGTCCGCGTGGCTGGCGATGGCCGCCACCGCGTTCTACGTCGTCATCTACACGATCTGGTTGAAGCGCCGCAGTTCGCAGAACATCGTCATTGGTGGTGCCGCGGGTGCGGTGCCGGTGCTCATTGGCTGGGCGGCGGTGACCAATTCGCTGAGTTGGACGCCCGTTCTGCTCTTCGCCATCATCTTCATCTGGACGCCGCCGCACTTCTGGGCCCTCGCGGTGCGCTACCGCGACGACTACCAGGCGGCCAACGTGCCCATGCTGCCGGTCGTCGCGAGTTTGCGCAAGACCACGCTCGAGATCCTCGTGTACACCGTGGTGCTGTGGGCCCTGTCGATGTTGGTGGGTCCGGTGGCCGGACTCGGGTGGGTCTACGGCGTCGCGGCTCTGGTGGCCGGTGGTCTGTTCACGTGGTACGCCGCGAAATTGTGGCTGCTCGCGCGCGAGGACAAGGCGGACGTGGCCGGCGCGATGCGACTCTTCCACTACTCCATCACGTACTTAACAGCTCTTTTCATCTTCATGGCGATCGATGTCATTGTCCGACACCACTGAGCCCACGTCGGGCCCAGGTCCCGAGATGGAGGGACGCAGAGGACCGTCGCCCATGATGTTCTTGTCCATCGGGCTCGGCATCTTGATGGCGGTGTCGTTGATAACCGTCGTCTCCATCTTCACCGGTGGGGCGTCGAAGACGGGGAGCACAACCACCCTCTTCACGCACGAGTCCATTGACGGACGAACCGTTGAGCCGTTCTCACTACCCGCGCTTGAGACGTCGGCGACGTTGCACGTACCGTGGACGCACGGCACACCGACCGTGCTCGTGTTCTTTGCGTCGTGGTGCACCGCGTGCCAGACCGAACTCCCCGCGGTCGCTCACTACGAGTCGACGCACGCGCACGACGGCGTGGCGTTTTTCGGCATGGACAGCAATGACGTTCAGTCACTCGGCGCCGCGTTCGCTCGCGCCCACCACGTGAAGTTTCCTTCGGCCTACGACAACAACGGGACCGTCGCGAATGGAACGTTCTTCCTCTCGGGGTTGCCCGACACGGTGTTCGTCAACGCGAAGGGTGTCGTCAAAGAGCTCGTCTCGGGCCCGATCACGAACGCGCAACTCGACGCGGGTATTCGCGAGATTCAGTCGTAACGGAACGTTCGCGCCGCGAGTACGGGCGCGAGCAGAGCCCAGACGGACAGCGAGATCAGGTTGGCCCAACCCATCGACGTGCGGTTGCTGAAGAGTCGGTGGAGGGCGTCGGCGAAGGCCCCGGAGGGTGTGGCCACCAACACATCCCGTACGGCGGCGGGAAACGACGTGGTGGGAATCACAAAGCCCGACACCAGGAGCAGCACGAGGTAGAGGCCGTTCGCGGCCGCCAGATTCACCTCGGCCTTGAGGCGACCGGCGAGGAAGAGACCGATGCCACAGAACCCGGCCGTCGCGAGGATGCCCGCGAGAATGCCTTGGGGTATCGCCCCGGCGCCACACGCGGGAGACCATCCGAGGGCGTAGGCGACGGCGACGATCACGACGGTCTGGATGATCTCGACGAAGAGAACGCCGAGGGTTTTCGCCCCGATGAGTCGGGGACGGCCGAGGGGCGTGACGTGCAGGCGACGCAGAACGCCGTAGGAGCGTTCGAAGCCAGTGGCAATGGAGAGAGCCACGAGCGACGTGGACATGACGCACAACGCGAGGATGCCCGGCGTCAGGAAATTGATCCGGGGTCCCGCGGGTGCCGACGTGACGTGCGTGGTGGTGAAGAACACCAGCAGCAGCACCGGGATGCCAATGGTCAACAGCAGCGTCTCGCCGCGGCGGAGCGTCATCACGATTTCCGCGCGGGTCTGGGCGACGAGCATCTTCATGACTCGCCACTCCGCGCGTCGTTCATCACCGCGAGATAGGTCTCCTCCAGCGACGCGCGGGAGCGCAGGGAGACCAATTGACCACCGCGGGCGGTGATGTGTGCGGTCACGAGAGCCACGTGACGCGGCGAATTATCTACCGCGCAGCGGTACCGCCGAGGTCCATCGACCGTCACCTCCGCGGCGAGCTCGGCGGCGAGCGCCGTCGGATCGAGGTCCACGGAGGATTCAATGATGAGGACCGGGTCGCCGGCCAACTCCGCGAGACTTCCGGCCGCGACGACGGCCCCGCTCGCCATGATGACCACACGATCGGCCACCTGCTCGGCGTCCGCGAGTTCGTGGGTGGTGATGACAATTGCACACCCGCGCGAGCGTTCCGCCTCGAGAATCTCACGAATACGAAGATGACCCTCGGGGTCTACCGCGGAGGTGGGCTCGTCCAAGACGAGGACGCGGGGCCGACCGAGGAGAGCCAGGGCCAAGAGTGTGCGCTGTTGCTCGCCGCCTGACAGTCGCCGCCACGGCGTGCGCTCACACGCGCGCAACTGCAGCGCGTCGGTGAGCTCGTTGATGTCGCGCGGGGCCGCGTAGTAGGAGGCGGTCAGCCGGAGGGCGTCACGGGGGTTCATGGGCGACCACACGCCGCCGCGTTGCAGTAGTGCGCCGACGCGCGTGACCACGTCCGCATGGGCGCGCACCGGGTCGAGTCCCATGAGTCGCACGGTGCCACCACTGGGCGACCGGAATCCGAGGAGCGTCTCGACGGTCGTGGTCTTGCCGGCGCCGTTCGGTCCGAGCACCGTCACGATTTCACCAAAATCCACGTGGAAGCTGACGTCACGCACGGCGAGGCGGGAGTCGAAACGCACGTCGAGGTGTTCGATCTCTACGGCGTGACTCACGGCAGCGAACCTACCGGACATTGGGGCCGCGTCGGTGCTGTCGTAATCTGTTGCCATGATTGATCTCGCGCAACTTCGCCGTGAACCCGACGACGTGAAGGCCGCTCTGGCCCGCCGCGGGATCTCGTCCGCGCAGATCGACGCGCTCATTGCGGCCGACGTGGAACACCGCAGCGCAATGCAGGCGGCCGAAGTGCTGCGCGCGCAGGTCAAGGATCTCAGTCGTCAGGTCGGCCTGGCGCGCAAGGCGGGCGACACGGCGACCGCCGACCAGTTGGCCGCCCAGAGTCGTGAGGTCGGCGACGAAGAACGTCGTGCCAACGAAGTGGCCGAGGCCATTGGTCACACGGTGCGTGACCTGATTCTCGACCTTCCGAACCTCCCGGCCCCGGAAGCTCCCGACGGTGAGGACGAGACCGGCAACGTGGAGTTGCGACAGTGGTGGCCCGGCATGGAGGACGGCGCGCCGTTTCCGACGTTCGCGGACCACCAGAAGGTTCCGCACTGGGACATCGGCGCCGATCTCGGCATTCTTGACCTCGAGTCCGGGGTGAAATTGGCCGGCTCGATGTTCCCGCTGTTTCGCGGTGACGGCTCGCGTTTGGTGCGCGCCCTTGGTGCGCTCGCCCTCGACCGTCATGCCGACGCCTACGAGGAGATTCGACCGCCGACCTTCGCGTTGACCGAGACGATGATGTCCACCGGTCACCTGCCCAAGAACGAGATCGAGATGTACGCGATCGAGCGCGACGACCTGTGGGCCATTCCGACGGCCGAAGTGCCACTGACCTCGATGCGTCGCGGTGACATTCTGGATGAGGCCGAATTGCCGCTGCGTCTCACTGCGCTCACGCCGTGTTTTCGCCGTGAAGCCGGGGCCGCGGGTCGCGACACGCGAGGACTCTTGCGTGTGCACGAATTCGACAAGGTCGAGCTCTTTGCGTACTGCACCCCCGAGCAAGCTCCCGCGTGTTTCGACGACGTCCTCGCGCGGGCCGAAGGACTGCTGCGCGAACTAGGTCTCACCTACCGGGTGCTGGACCTCTGCGCGGGCGACCTCGGAACGAGTTCGGCGCGCACCTTTGACCTCGAAGTGTTCTCTCCCGGTGTTGATCGTTGGCTCGAGGTCTCGTCGGTGTCGTGGTTCCGCGACTTCCAGGCGCGACGGGCGAACGTGCGTTACCGACCGGCGGGCGGCTCACCCACTCTGGTGCACACCGTCAATGGTTCGGCGCTCGCGTGGTCGCGTATTTGGGCGGCCATCGTGGAGACGCACCGCCAGGCGGACGGTTCAGTTTCGATACCTGAGCCTCTGCGCGCGTTCTTTGGTGGACGCGCGCACCTGCAGCGCCGTTAGGCGTCGAAGCGGTAGCCCACGCCTCGCACAGTGGTGATGTGCTTGGGATCCTTGGGCTTTTCCTCAATCAGCGTGCGCAAACGCTTGATGTGGACGTCCAGTGTCTTCGTGTCACCGACGTAGTCGCTGCCCCAGACCCGGTCGATGAGTTGCTCGCGCGTGAGGACGCGTCCGGCGTTACTCATCAGCATCTCGAGGAGTGCGAATTCCTTCTTGCGGACCTTGATCTCCCGTCCCTGCACGTAGCAGCGACGGGTGTCCGCCTCGAGGCGCACCGGGCCCACTTCCGTGACGGCCATGGCGCCGTCGGGGGTTTCACGGGCGTGGTCGTGGCGGCGCAAGACGGCGCGGATGCGCGCGATCAATTCGCGCAGTCGGTAGGGCTTGGTGACATAGTCGTCCGCACCCATCTCGAGCATGACGACCGCGTCGACCTCTTCGCCCTTGGCGGAGACCACGATGATCGGTACGTCCGAGCTCTGGCGGATCGTGCGGCACACGTCGAGGCCCGAGACCTTGGGCAACATGAGGTCCAACAGAACCACGTCGAAGGCTCCCGCCGAGAACTTCTCGACCGCTTCTTGGCCGTCCCGCGCCACCGTGACGTCGAAGCCGTCGCGGTCGAGACCGATCGTCAGGGCGTCGATAAATGACTCTTCGTCCTCAACGAGGAGGACGCGATGCTTGGGTCCGTCGTGGGTGCTCATAGGGGGCTCAGTGGTAGGTCGAGGGCGAATGAAGAACCTTCGCCCTCGCGAGAGGTTACTGACACGGCGCCCCGGTGGTTTTGCGCCACGTGGCGCACGATCGAAAGACCGAGTCCGGTTCCGCCGGTGTGACGAGCGCGGCCCGGGTCCACGCGGTAGAAACGTTCGAAAATGCGGTCGAGGTCCTTGGCCGGAATACCGATGCCCTGGTCGGACACCACGATGCGCGCGAAGGGTCCGTCGCCGAGTTCGGGGTCGCTCGAGGCGGCGACCTGCTCAATGGTCACATTCACCGCACCACCGGTCGGAGAGTAGGCCACGGCGTTTTCGAGCAGGGCGTGAATGGCCGACACGAGTTGACGACGATCGCCGGTGACGAAGAGCGTGGTCTCGGGTTCGTGCAGCTGCAGCACGATGCCTCGTTGCTCGGCGGCGGTGCGGATGCGTTCCGTGGCCTCGGCGACGAAGAGTGCGACGGGCACCGGCTCGCGCGCGGGCGCGCCCTCACTCTCGAGACGCGAGAGGTCGAGGAGGTCCTCGATGATGCGATTGACGCGGAAGGCTTCGAGGTGGATGCGTTCGGCGAGCCGTTGCGCGATCGCCTGATCCGATTCGTACTGCAGAGTTTCAGCGAGTAGGCCGAGCGCCCCCATGGGGGTCTTCAGTTCGTGGGACACGTTGGCGATGAAGTCACGACGAATCTCTTCCAGTCGTCGCCGTTCGGACACGTCTTCAATGAGCGCGAGCACACCGAGCGGACGGCGCCCGTCATCAATCACGGTGGCGCGCACCGTCAGAGTGCGTCGCGGAGGTCCGTAGAGGTCGATCGTGCGTTCGGCGACGCCGTTGCGCCAACCTTCCTCCAAGAGTTCGGTGACGGCCTGCGCGGCGAGGGCGTCGCCGTAGCGACTGGTCATCAGGGCTTCCGCTTGACGGTTGCGGTAAATCACGGTGCCCACTTCGTCGCACAGCACGAGTCCGAGGGGCAGGGTGTCTAGTGAACGACGCAGTCGAATGGCGTCGGCGCTGGATTCGGTCACCGCTGTTGTTGCGGCGCCCGTGACCTCTTCGAGAAAGTTGAGCGCCGTCTCGACTTTGCCGTCGTCGTGGGGTTGTTCAATGCCGAGACGGGTCCCGAGAGCGGTCAGTCGCTGGGCGATCGCGCGTTGCCCCCGTCGTCGACCAATGGTCACACCCAGGAGAACACCCACGATGAGGAGACCCGCCGCGAGCCCGTAGAGAGCGAGAGGCGGCCACGAGGTCAGTTCGGACTGCAGAGACGCGAGAAGCACGGGGTCATTCTCGCAGACATCGTCACCACCACGTGACCGCGACCGTTGAGTGTCTCTCACCTGAAGGAGGACCCCATGAACGTCGCCGGCGTCTCACTGACCCCATCACCCACCGATCTTCCCGGCAGCGCAGCGCTGCAGCGACTCGCGAACGGCCTCGCCGGCTGGGCGCTGATCGCCGCCCTCATCGGTCTCGTCATCGGCGCGGCAATGTGGGCCCTCGGTAGTCACTCCCAGAACATGCACCAATCCATGACCGGTCGTCGAGCGGTGGTGGCCTCGCTCGCCGCGGCCGTCCTCATCGGCGCCGCGCCGACGTTGATCAACTTCTTCTTTACGACCGGCTCGTCGGTGCATTGAGATGAACTGCGTTCTTCACCCCATTTCGTGCGCCACCGGGGCGGCCGCGAGCGCGTCGGCCGGACTGTTCTTTTCCACCCTGGCGTCCTGGGTGGCCGGCGCCACGGCATGGGCGTGGGGACTTCTCGGCACGGTGTTGACGGCGTCCAGTAGTCCGCGGGTCATCGTGCGCGCGAGTGCGACGGAATACGGACACCTCTTGGGTGTGGCGCCTCTCGTGGCCCTCTGCGCCGTGTTGGCGAACGTGGTTCGCTCCTTGCGGCTGTCGGATGTCTCCTCACTCGTGCAAGAGAATCTGATCGCGGCACCGCTCTTGATCATTGCTCTCGTGAGTGCGCCCTCCCTCGCCTCCGTGGTTCTCAACGTCACGAACGCGCTGTGCTCGGTCGCCGGGTCGGGAGCGACTGCGGAGGTGTCGTCTCTCTCGAGCGTCGTGGTGGCGTGGCCCTCGGCCGTCCCCGGCTTCGGCGTCTTTCTGTTGAGCAGTGTCGAGATCGTGGCCGCACTGCTTCTGCTGTTCGAGCTGGTCGTCCGTGACGCTCTGCTCGCACTGATCTTGGCGCTCAGTCCGCTTCTCGCGGCGGCGGCGATCTTTGCGCCGCTGCGCCGTGTCGCAGTGCGGGCGGTCGAGACCTTCGTCGCTCTCTCTCTCGCCAAGGTTGTGGTGGTCGTGGCACTCGGTATCGGAGCCTCCGCGGTGACGTCAGGTCAACTCTTCGTCATCCTCACGGGTGTGGCCGTCGTGTTGATCGCGGTTCTGACGCCCTTCGTGCTGTTACGTCTGGTGCCGTTTCTCGAGTCGTCCACCGTGCACGCCGCCGAGGGTCTCCGTCAACGCGCATCGTCGTCCACACGACGGGTGGTATCGCTGGCGAGCGGGGCGGTTGGTGGAGAGATACCCGTTGAACCACCGGTACGGCCGGAAGATTGGGGGCTCGAGGACTGGCCCGGCAGTGGACCTCTCGAGTTTCCCGACCAGAGTGGACCTCCTCCCCGCCCACCGATCGGTGAGCCGCGCGGTCGTACAGGACATCCGGTCTGGACGCGCGACGAGCACGGTCCCCAGTTGGGATGGCACTTCGATGAGTGACCCGTGGGCGGCGCCAGGGCTGGATACCGGTCGACTGGTGTCGTGGTCGATTCCGCGCATCGCGTGCGCCGGTTGCTGTGTGGCGACAGCCGTGATGGCCGTTCTGCGCGGGGGATGGTGGTGGGGGATCAGCGTCGCCACCGGAGCTCTCGTTGTGGGCCGCGCGCAACGTGGACTCATCGACGACGGCATCGTAGGTGTCTCTTTTGTCTCGCGCTCGCGGTGGACCTATGTGCGCGGTGTGAC
Source organism: uncultured Actinomycetes bacterium (assembly GCA_903873775.1). Classification (GTDB taxonomy): domain Bacteria; phylum Actinomycetota; class Acidimicrobiia; order Acidimicrobiales; family RAAP-2; genus RAAP-2. The sequence goes on along the minus strand of CAIQPR010000034.1, from coordinate 7,160 downwards.
GCGGATGAGTGACACGCATCTACGGGCGCGCGGCGAGACCCGCTTTCGCAGTGTCCGTCTTCGTCATCGGGGCCGTTTCGACATGTCGGAGAAGAAAGTGGCCGCCGACGCGTCGCTTGCTACCGTCCTCGAGCGGGTCGCGCTCGGACCACACAGTCGTCGAGTGACGTGGCACGTGGCGTCGGCGTCACTACGCACCGTGATGTGTCTTCCGGTCGACCAGGTGACGCCGTCGGGCTGGGAGGACGATCCCGACGCGTGGCGCGATGTTGTTCCGTGGTCTGGCGAGGACGGTCACTGGGCCTACGAGACGTGGCGACATCTCCGCACCCGCGACGGCGTCGTCGTGGCGTTTCGCGTTCGCGACGTGGGGCGCCGCCGCACAGATACGTCACTGCTGGCGGCGCTCGCGCCCTTCGGTACATCTCGCGTGGCGACGGTTACTGCGGACGTCGTTCCCGGGCGGCGGGCCGGAGCGGTCGCGGGTCGTCACGTGCACCGTGGTCGCGCCAACGCGCAGGTTGCGAGTCTTCTAGGTTTTCGACGACGCGCCGAGAGTACGGACATCGCTCGTCGGGTGGAGCAACGCGAACACGCGGTGGCCGAGGGGCACGCGCTCCTGCGCGTCACCCTGTGGGTGTTTGTGATCCAACACCACCTGCGCGACCTGGAGGACGCCTGCGCCGCTCTGCTGCGTGACGCCCAGGCCGCGAGCATCACCTTGGAACGCGGGGACGGGCGCCACGCGCTCTGGACGTGTGCGGCGATGCCGGGGGCTCCCTCGTGAGCGCGCTTCACCACTGGACCACGAGTCGTGATCTTTCCTTCGTGGGTGTCCCCGTGGGGGATGCCGGAACTGGACTCGAGGGTCACGCACTCGGCACATGCGTGGGTGGCGGCGCATTTGTCTTTGACCCCTTTGATGCCTATCGCGCGGGTCTCGTCACCAACCCCAACGTCGTGGTGGCGGGCGTTATTGGTGTGGGTAAGTCAACCTTCGTCAAGATGCTGGTGCGACGCGCTCTCCATCAGGGGCGACGCGCAGTGATTGTGGACCCGAAGGGCGAATATCGCGAGCTGGCGCACGCCATGGGTGGCGTGGTGGTGACGGTGGCCCCACACCGCGAGAGTTGGTGCTCCCCCTTCAGCGGAGATCCCAACAACGACGTCACCCTCTTATCGACTTTGCTGGGCTCACTTCGTCAACGGGCGTTGGGCGATGACGAGCTCTACGTCTTGACCTCAGCGTGGTCGCGCGACGCAGCCACGGCGCCACGCCCCCTGTTCGCCCTCTTTGAGGAGCTACGTGACGCACTCAGCGATGACGCGCCGAGCCCTCGACAATCTCTCGCCTTCGGTCTGCGTCGTCTCGTGGAGGGGGATCTGGCGGGTGTCTTTGACGGGTCGGGCGAACCCGTGGACGTCGATGCTCCCTTGGTGGTGCTCGACGTGTCGACGTTGTGGTCGCACCCGGCATTTCCCGCCATCGCGGTCGGAGCGGCAGCGGTCGCGCGTCGGCTCGTCGACGACCCGTCGCGGCCCGGATACCTCGTCCTCGACGAGGCGTGGGCGCTGCTCGCCGCGGAGAGCGTGGCGCGGTGGCTGCAGGGATCGCTCAAGCTGGCCCGCGCTCGTGGCGTCGCGCACGTGCTGGTGCTGCACCGGTGGAGTGACGTGATGGCGGCGGCCCACGGAGGACCGACGCACCGAGCGCTGAACGCAACGCTGTTGCGAGATTGCGAAACCCTCGTGTTGTTACGACACCTCCCCGGTGATCTCGACGCTCTCGACGCCGTGGTCGCCCTGCACCCCCGAGAGGCTCGCGCGGTGGTGGAACTCCCGCGCGGCGCCGCCCTCGTGCGCTACGGGGAGGGTCGCTCGCTCGTGATCTTCGAGCCCGACGCGCACGACGCGGAAGTGATTGACACCAATGCGGCGATGCTGGTGTCGTCGTGAACGCCGCGCGCCCGCCCCTCGGGCGACGTCGGTGGCACCACCTGACCTTCGGACCCACGCGGAATCTGCCTCGAGGACACAGTCTCTTGGTCGTCGGTCCCACCCAAGCGGGCAAGACCTCCTCGCTCGTGGTCCCGTCTATCCTGCGGTGGCCGGGGCCGGTGATTGTGACCAGCGTCAAAAGAGACGTCGTCGAGATGACGGCGCCGTGGCGAGGTGAACTGGGCACTATCACTGAATTACGGCCGAGTGACGGGGCCACGTGGAATCCGCTCGAGACCATTACGTCGTACCGGCGCGCAACGGAGGTCGCCCGCGACCTGGTGATCGGCGACAAGCAGCGCACCAGCGCCGAAGGAGAGTTCTGGAACGCGCTGGCGGTCAAGCTCTTAGCGGCGGTGATGTACCGGCGCGCCGAGACCTGCGGGTCGATATTTGATGTCGTCGACGACATCGCGCAACGTCGCTTCCTCGACCGCGTGGATGATCGCGACGATGACGCGGGCCGCATACTCGCCGCGATGCACCAACACGAGGGTCGCACGTCCGACGCGATCACGACGACCGCGGAGGCCATGCTCGCGCCGTGGCACGTGCGACAACCGTTGGCGACGCTGTCGGGTCTGCGAGACGGAGCACACACTTTGTACCTGGTCGCGCCCCGACACGATCAACGTCGCTACGAGGGACTCTTTCGGGGCGCGTTGCGCACCGTGCTCGACGAGCAACAGGCGCGGTTTGAAGCGGGAGATAGACGCGAATTGCTGCTGGTGTTGGACGAGGCGGCAACGGTGGCACCACTCGATGATCTCGACCAATTGGCGGCGACGGGAAGCGGACTCGGCATCACCCTCGTAAGCGTGTTCCAAGACTTCGCCCAAATGGAGGCTCGCTACGGGGATCGTGCGGCGACAATCGTGAACAACCATTCCTCGCGGCTCATCCTCGGGGGGTTGGTGGACCCGCGGACCGTGACCTACCTACCGGAGCTCGCACCGACGGAGGGCGGAAACCCGACCTTGCGGCGGTGGCCGCGCGGGACCGCGGCCCTCGTGAGTGGACGTCATCCCGTCGCGACGATGCGTCTCGTCCCGTGGTGGAAGTACCGACGACTTCGCCGTCGAGTTCCCACGGGTGATCTCACTACGATGAGGTGATGCTGTGGGATCCGAGAGACGCGCGCTGGGCGAGTGAGCCGGGCCCCATGTTCGACGAGATTCGCAACACCGCGCCGGTGCACGTGACGCCCGACGGCGCGTGGGTGCTCGCGCGGCACGAGGATTGCCTCGCCGTCCTACGTGAGAAGACCTCGTCGTCGGACTCGCTGAAGACCCACCCGGACAAGCGACCGCGATCCTTTGATAACTCGTCGCGCCAAGCCGAGCGAGAACTCATTCTCGCCACGGGTCAAGACAATCGCCCGTTTCTCTTTCGCGACCCACCCGATCACACACGCTTACGCGGTCTCGTGCAGAGAGCCTTCACGCCGCGCCGGGTGAATGAGCTCACACCCTTTATCTCTGACGTGGCCGGCAGCATCATCGACGCCCACCTCAACGCCGAGAGCTTTGACGCCGTCCAGGAGTTGGCGTGGGCGTTGCCCGTGGCGGTGATTTGTGAACTCCTGCAAATCCCGCACGCCGACCACATGTCCTTTCAGGCCGAGTCCGCGCGACTCGCGAGAGGCCTCGACCCCGACTACCTCCTGGATGAGGACGAGCGCGGCACGCGCGACTCCGCGATTCTCTACTTCATCGAGTACTTCTCCCATCTCTACGCCGAGCGACGAGCTCGTCCGGGAGAGGACTTGTTGTCCGCGCTCGTGCAGGCCCGCGACGGCGAAGACTCTCTCACCGAGGGTGAGTTACTGACGACCGCCATCCTCTTACTCGTGGCCGGGCATGAAACCACCATGAACCTGATCTCCGGATCACTCTGGGTGCTCGACCAGGACCAGGACGCCCAGAACTATCTGCGCACCAACGGGGTGGACCGCTACGCCGTTGATGAACTCTTGCGGCTCGTGTCACCCGTCCAATTGACGGCGCGCACGATTCTCGCGGACATGACCTTCGGCGGCCAGACCATTGAGGCCGGGTCCTTTGTGACCTTGTTGATTGGCGCCGCCAACCGTGACCCCGAGGTCTTTGACGATCCGACGCGTCTGTCCTTGCAGCGTGACCCGAATCCCCAATTGGGATTCGGCTTCGGTCTTCACCACTGTCTCGGTGCGCCACTGGCGCGACTCGAGGTCGACGTGGTTCTTAAGGAGCTATTCGCGCGAACGTCCTCCTACGCCATTACCTCTCACCCTCAGTATCGACCGAACATTGTCTTGAGAGGTCTCGAACGACTCGACGTGCAGCTCGTCGCGTGAGTCACGACGTTCTCGGTATCGACGTCGGTGCGACGTCGATCAAGTTCCAGAGATTTGACGCCTCCGGTGCTGACGTCGGCAAGCGCGCGCGTCGGGCGACGCAGTTCCCCTGTCCTCCTGAGACGTTGTTGTCGGTCATCGATGAACGCCTCGCCCTGTGGCCGTCGACGCGCATTGGTCTCGGCTTTCCTGGCGCGGTGCGTGACGGCGTCGTTCTCGACGGCGCCAATCTCGGTCGCATCGGCGGCGCCGGAACTCCCTTCGACCCTGATTTGCAACGACTGTGGCTCGAGTTTCCGCTACAGAGCGTGCTGCGGGAACGAACGGGCGCGACCGTGCACGTGGCGAATGACGCGGCCCTCGCGGTCCTCGGCTGCGCCCTCGACCAGGGGAACGAACTGGTCGTCACGCTCGGCACGGGCTTCGGACTCTCTCTGGTGCGCGACGGAAGACTGGCGGACGTGCGGGACGTGGGCGACGAACTCCTCCACTCGGATGAGACCTACGACGCGCTGCTCGGGGAGCTCGGTCGACGCAGCGATCCGGGGGCCTGGATGGTGCACGTCGTGAGCGCCGTCATCGCGTTAGCCGACGAATTCGACGCCACGACGATTCATCTCGCGGGAGGTAATGCCCGTCGTCTCTCGCCGCGGGCCTTCGGGGACTGGGCACCCCACGTGATCATTGAGCGCGACCAGCCGGGACTGCGTGGCGCGTGGCGGATGTTCTACCCCTGAGCGAGATCGACGGCCGCCGTCGCCAAGATGGCGGCGGTCATGCGGACGGCCGCATCATCGAGGGCGAAGTCGGGCGAGTGGTGCATTCCCGACGTGCCGTCGGCGAGACCGCCCCCCACGAAGATGTACGCACCCGGGACCTCTCGCAGAAACTCACTCATGTCGTCGCTCGGACTGGCCGGTGGGATGCGCCAGACGAAGTCGTCCCCGACGATCTTCTTGGCAGAGGCTTCGACGCGTCGGTTGATCTCCGCGTTGTTTTCCACTCGCGGCGTGTGACTCGTAATGGAGAAGGTGCACTCCACCGCGAAGTCGCGGCGGAGCTCCTCGAGAAACCCATCGATGCGGCGACGTGCTTCCGTCGTCTGTTCGTCGGTGAACGTGCGGAGAGTTCCTTGTAGTCGCGCGTGACGCGGGACGACGTTGTTGGCCGTGCCGGCGGAGATCACGCCCGCGGAGCACGCGCAGGATCCCTCTTCGTGGGTGAGGCCCGTCACGGCGTCGCCGAGTCGTTGCGCCAGGGCGGAGACGGCGAGAACGACATTGCCGTCGGAGGACGCCATCGCGCCGTGACCTCCCTTGCCGCGAATGTCCACGCGAAATCCGTTCGCTTCACTCATGATGACTCCGGGCCGCGACGCGACGATGCCGACGGGAGCGAGCGACGTCACGTGAGCTCCGATGGCGACGTCGACCCCGAGGTCGCGCAGCACTCCACCGTCGATCATGCGGCGCGCGCCACCGAGACCTTCTTCGGCAGGCTGGAAGAGGGCCACGTACTTCCCGCTCAGTTGGTCTCGTCGTTGACCCAGCACGTCGGCGATCCCGAGCAGTGCGGCCGTGTGTACGTCGTGGCCGCAGGCGTGCATGGCCTCGTCGTTGAGGGAGCGAAAGGCGAGATCGCGTTCTTCCGTGACGGGTAAGCCGTCGATGTCGGCTCGCACCAAGACTGTCTTGCCCGGTCGTCCGGTGTCGAGAACCGCGACCGCGCCGGTCTCGGTGGGACAGGGTTGCAGCGCCCAGTCAAGTTCACCGAGGCGGGAGGTGATGACTTCCGTCGTGCGATGTTCCTCAAAAGACAACTCAGGGTGCGCGTGGAGGTCGTGGCGGAGATCAATCATGCGATCCTCGGCACGGTTGAGCAGGGACGGCAGATCGTCGTGGAAATTGCTGGTCACGTCGCGAGCGTAGGGCACGAGAATATGGGCGCGCAGGATCGCACGTGTATCGGCGAGAAGCCCGTTGTGCTCGGAATTTTGAGAATCCGCCGGTTCCGAGTAAGATACAGAGTCCAGTTAACGCTGGGTCTGCGCTCGTAGCTCAACGGATTAGAGCATCTGACTACGGATCAGAAGGTTGGGGGTTCGAATCCCTCCGAGCGCACTGTAATTGCAAGGGTTTTCGGACTTTTCATCTCTAGCCCGAGATCTGTGTAAGCGATGTGTAAGCGATCGGTCAGCGGCATGACGCGAGTTTGGCGTTCTTCATGCCCGGTACCCAGCCCCTCAGGTCTCCCGGGTCCGGCTCGAGTTGAGATCGGATTGATGCAATCTGCTCGGCATGCTCCGAGCAACTTTCAAATATCCAGTCGGCCAGGAGTGCTGTGGAAAACAGAGCATTCAGAAGCGTTGTCGGAAAAGCACTCTCGCCCTTCATCGACTTTGTGCTGGTGACAAAAGTGTTGATGCTCCCTACGAGCTTTGGCAGATTTGGCTGGGGTGGTCTGATAGTTCGTCGTACCCGTGGAGCACGGTGAGACCTCGTTCGGCCGGCGCGTCGAGATCCGGCAAGTTCTTTAGATATTCGATAACGCGTCCAACGCACGAACTCGAGAAGCTGTAACTGAATTGAACTCCCATATTCCCGCAGCCCCGATCTCCGCTGCTACACAGCGGGACTACCGCAATGCCCTGAGACTGTCTCAATCGGTCAACCGTGATTGCAAGACCTTCCTCGTCAAGAGAGTGGGTGGAGCTTGTAAGTTGGTCCGAGTTGCGGCGAAACAGACTTAGCCAGACCGAATCATTGCCCTCATCGTCCAATTGCAAGAGGACCCCCTCGCGGATTTGAACGATCGCAGTGATGGGGCT
>CAIQPR010000033.1 GCA_903873775.1 uncultured Actinomycetes bacterium | reverse complement strand
TGGAGCTCACGCTTCGTCGCCCGGTCGAAATGGGTGGCGAAGGCGGGGGCACGAACCCCGAAGAGCTCTTCGCGGTTGGCTACGCGGCGTGCTTTGAAGGCGCGCTCGGCGCCGTGGCCCGTCGGCTCAAGATCGAGGAGGGTGAGGTCACCATTCACTCACAGGTGAGTTTGACCCCGACCGGTACCGGCGGCTTCTTTCTGAGCGTCGTCCTGGACGTCTCGATTCCCGGTGTCGACGACACGGACACCAAGATCGCGTTGATCAAGGGTGCGCACGAGGTGTGTCCTTACTCGAACGCCACCCGCGGAAATATTGAGGTTGAGTTGCTCCTCGACGGCGAGAAGATCTAGCGCGTCGAGGAGTCTCCTAGGCGTTGAGGACCTTGGCCTTCGCCACTTCGAACTCGGCTTCGCTGAGGGCGCCGGCGTTCTTCAGGTCCAACAACTTCTGGATCTGCGCCACCATGTCGTCGCCACTCGCGGCGGCGGGGGCCGCAGCCGGCGCACCCTGCTGCTCGAGAGCGTCGAGGCGGGCCTGCGTGTCCGCGGACTGCTGAGCGGCGGCTTGCTGCTGCTGAGCGGCGGCCTGCTGCTTGCCCTTCACGCCACCAACGACCGCCGTGGCGGTGCCCGCGACCACTGCGGTGCGCGCCATTGTGCCTACGAGTCCGGGTCGCCCCATGCGTCGTCTCATCATGATGATTCTCCTTGTTGTGTTACTCGCCGAGAGCGGCGAGTTCGTCCAGTAGTGCGTCGATGGCGATGCCCGGCACGCGGAAGTCGCCGGCGAGGATGCCGCCCGCTTCGAGGATGGCGTCGCGGAAGGGCTTGGCCCAGGTGTGTTCGAACACCAAGATGGCACCCGACGAATTGTTGGGGAGCGAATCGGTGAGCTCGTCAATGTCCTCGTCCGAGATCAACGAGTCGAGCTGGTTCAACAGGTGGCTCAGTCGAGCGGCGTCGTGGTTCGCCTCGAGCTGCTCGAATTCGACGGCTGCCGTGTTGCCGTCGTTGTCCTTCGTGATGAACAGACCGTCGACGACGCTGATGGTTCCACTCTCGATCAATTTCTCGAGCTCAGGAATGATGTGACCCCGGAATTGGTTGTCCGGGAATGCAATGACGAGGACTTCGATCGGTCCGAGTGACATGGTGCACCTCCGCGGGGCAACCTACCACCCGCCGGGAGATTCGCAACAATGAGTACAGATCTCGTGTGGTGCGGGTGTCACAATGCATGAGCGGGCCGCGTGGGTCCCGTCGTCGAAGTGAGGTCGTTGTGTCATCAGCGTGGAGTTCGCTCGTCCCCATGATCCTGGGGAGCGCGTTCGTGCCCGCGCAGGTTCTCCTCACGATCCTGTTGTTGAAGTCGCGCTCGGGCCGGTGGGCGGCGATTGCCTTTGTGGCGGGCATGACGGTGGTGCGGGTTCTGCAGGGCGTGATCTTCGGTGTCGTTCTCACCGAAGAGGGGTCGACGAGTTCAACGACGTCGTCGACCAGCACGACGGCGTCCGTCCTGCTTCTGGTCTTGGCACTGGTGTTCTTTGGCACGGCGTTGAAATCACTGCTGGCGCACGAGGACGCGGACGCGCCGCCACCCAAGTGGTTGACGGCGGCCGAAGCGTTCACGCCGGTGAAGGCGGGCCTCCTCGGGGCGGGACTCTTGTTGGTGCAGCCCAAGTTCTGGGTCTTCACACTGAGTGCACTCTCGGCCATCCAAGCCGCGTCGCCCACCCGCGCCGCAGGGACCGTCATGTTCCTCGCCTTTGTCGTCCTCGCCGAGAGTCTGTCGATCGTGGCCATTGGCGCGGCGGTTCTGTTTCCCCGCCGCGCGGACTCACTGCTCGACGCGTCATCTCGATGGTTAACGACTCACAATCGGCAACTCGTCATTGGCCTCGGTGCGGTGTTCGGCACTTGGTTCGCGGTGAAGGGACTCAACGGACTCGGTGTTCTCTAGGTCGCCCTACGGGGTGACGATCGCGAAGGCGCGGTCCACATCGGCGAGCACGGACACCAGCGTGCCGAGCACCATCGGGTCGCCGTCGACACTCACCGTGCCCGCGGCGAGTGCGTCGGGCAGACTGACCGCTCCCGTGACGAGGCCTCCGAGAGTGGCGCGCGTGAGCGTGAACGTCGTGGCGTCGGGGTGGGGTGCGCTGGCGGTGCGGTGATTGAGGGCCCCGTTGCGCAGTTCGGTCACGTAGGTGACATTCACGTCCGTAAAGATCCACGAGATCACGAGGTGGAGGTCCCAGGCTCGCGGTCCGTCGACACGAATGGCGAGTGAGTCGAAGATCTGGCCAATGGTGAGAGCGCCAAAGAGATCGGGAGAACTCGCGACCGTCGGCGTGCCGAAATTCCCGTGACGCAATTCCGTCGCGCCACCCAGATAGAAGTTGCGCCACGTGCCGTTCTCGCATCCGTAGGCCAATTGCTCGAAGGCGTCCGCCTGCAGTGCGCGCGCCGCGGCGTGGGTCTCGTCAGAAAAGAGGACGTGATTGAGCACTTCCACGCACCAGCGGTAGTCGCCCTCGTCAAAGGCGCGCTGCGCGACATTCACAGCCGCGTCCGCGCCACCGAAGGCGGCGACGTAGCGGCGCGCGGCTTCAACGGGCGGGTGCTGCCAGAGGTGCGCCGGGTTCCCGTCGAACCATCCGAGATAGCGCTGGTAGATCGCCTTGACGTTGTGGTTGACCGAGCCGTAGTACCCGTGGGTGTGCCACGCCGCGACGAGGGCCGGAGGAATTTCCATGAGCTCGGCAATCTCGGTGCCGACGTGGCCTTGGTTGATCATCCGCAGCGTCTGGTCGTGCAGGTAGAGGTACATGTCCCTCTGCATGGCGAGGAATTCCGTCGCGCGTTCTCTCGTCCACGTGGGCCAGTGGTGCGACGCGAAGACGACGTCGGTCTCTTCACCGAAGAGGTCAATTGTCTCGTTCAAGTAGTGCGCCCAGTCGTGCGCGTCGCGCACGACGGCACCGCGCAGCGTGAGGATGTTGTGCAGCGTGTGGGTCGCGTTCTCGGCGGCGCACAGAGCGCGGTAGCTCGGGAAGAAGAAGTTCATCTCGGACGGCGCTTCGGTGCCGGGCGTAATCTGGAAGACAATGCGCACTCCGTCGATGGTCAGTTCCTGGCCGGTGTGCGTGATGTCGACGGTGGGCGGAATGAGCGTCGGCATACCGGTCGGTACCGTTTGTCCGAGACCTGCACCAATCTGTCCCTGGGGTCCCTTCTCGAGGGCCGCGCCGTACATGTAGGCCGCACGTCGGGCCATCGCGGTGCCGGCGAAGACGTTCTCTTCCACAGCGTGTGCCATGAACCCTTCGGGCGCGATGACGGGCACGCCCCGGTCGGTGGCGTCGGCGTCACTCAGAATGCCCTTCACCCCACCGAAGTGGTCGATGTGGGAGTGGGTGTAGATCATGGCGCTGACGGGACGGTCTCCCCGAATGGACCGGTACAGCGCGAAGGCGGCCGCGGCGGTTTCCTGGGTGGTGAGCGGATCGATGACGATGACACCGCTGTCGCCTTCGACGAAGGTCACGTTCGAGATGTCGAATCCTCGCACCTGGTAGATCCCGGGGACCACCTCGTAGAGCCCGTCACGCGAGCACAACTGACCCTGACGCCACAGGCTGGGGTGCGCGGTGTCGGGAGCGTCGGTGTGAATGAAATCGTAGGCATCGAGGTTCCACACGACGACACCGTCGGTCGTCGTGATCGTCCGCGTGTCGGAGGTCCCGAGGAGCCCACGTTCGGCGTCGACAAAGTCCTGTCGATCGTGGAACGGGAGATCGGCCGCCGCGGCGGTGATGGCGCGTCGGGTGCTGTCGGTGGCGGGGGAGGGAGTCATGAGCCCAGACTACGCGGGCGACCTCTCAGTCGTCGATGAAATGTTTACGACGAGAGAGGGACATGCTCACCGAGAATCTCCTCGGCCACGGACAAAAAGGGCGTGAAATCAATTTCCTCGTCCGACTCATCCTCAAAGGAAGGAACCGCACTCATGAGAACGAGGACGGGACCGTGCACCAGGGCGACTTGCTCCTCCACGAGCGCCGCGGCGTCGGCGAGGGCGTCGATGTCGTCCTCCGGATCAATCTCGGCCACGTAGATCGTGAACGATCGTCCGTCGTCGGTGATGTCGGTGACGAAGCTGAGGCACGCGTTTGCGGCCACGTAGGGCCCGTCGGTGAGGTTGTCAAAAAGTGAACCCACGAGATTGTCATGGTCGAGAACGCTCGTCTCTCCGTATCCCGCGGCGTCAATGGCGTCGGCCAACGAGACCGCGAGTTGCGCGATGTTGAGTGTCGGGGAGTGGGTCGGCGCAATTTCCGTGACCGTCGCGGGCGTGACGGATTGCGAGGAGCGAAAGCCGAGCACGCTCATGAAATCCGGTCGATGGGCCGTATTGAGAATGTCGAACACGACCCAACCTTCCCCGTAGGGAGTCGTACTCACGGGAAAGACGCCGCACTGCGACAGTTCCTCGACGCGGTCCATCGCGTCGAGGGCGACGTCGAAGCGTTCGAGAAACCCGGACGCCGCTAAGGAACCGAATCGCTCACGCAGCTCGTCGAGATCGACGTCGAGAGTTCGCGCCACGAACAGGCCACCCTTGACCCACGTCTCCCACGGAATGTGCGAGGTGTTCGGACACAACGCAAGGGCGTCAAACGCGTCCTGGAGCAGGGCGCTTTCGGCCGTGCGGTGCGAAGTGAGGATTTGTCGTTCGGCGAATGCGACGAGCGTGTCGACGCCATCGCTCGAGAGGTCCTGTCGCGCCGCGTCGAGCTCACGTGCGTCTTCGGCGACTATGTCTCGCACCCGCGCCGCCAGAACTACGTCGAGTGGGTCGTCGCGAAAACGGATGAAGTCGAGCGAGCGAATGTCGTAGACCTGCTGATTGATGTTGTGGATCGCGGAGAACACGCGCGCCGAGGGAGCCATGTGGGCCACCGTATCTCGCCGCCGGGGGCCGCGTGGCAGTTGTGACATGAGCGTGGCGAGATCCCGTGGCGCGAGGTGACGCGGTGAAACGAGTAAACCGTGAGGGCATGAAGAGGTCGTTTCGTCATCTCCTCCCGTCGCGGCGCGATCTCGTCGGCGATGCCGTCGCGGGTATTCCCGGAGCCATTGGGTCGGTGCCCGACGGTATGGCGGCGTCGGTGCTGGCGGGGGTCAACCCTATTCACGGCCTCTACGCCTCCTTCGCCGGACCTCTCGCGGGTGGACTCGCGTCGTCGACGCAATTCATGGTGATCACGACAACCAGTGCGGCGGCTCTCGCGGCCGGATCGGCCATCGCGTCTGTTCCCGGCGCGCAGCGCGGCGACGCGATGATTCTTCTCACGTTGATCGCGGGCGTCGCGATGGTGCTCGCCGGGGTGTTCCGTCTCGGTCGCTACGCGAGATTCGTCTCGTATTCGGTCATGCGCGGTTTCCTCACCGGGGTGGCCTTCAACATCATCTTCGGACAACTTCCCGATATCACCGGCGCGCCCAGTCGGGGCTCCCTTTCGATTGACAAAGCCTGGTACGTGGTGACCCATCCCCACGCCGCGGACGTGCACACGCTCGTCATTGGGGCTCTGGCGGGTGTCATCTTGATCGTCGCCGCACGGACGAAGTTGTCGCCGTTCGCGGCTCTGATCGCTCTCGTGGTGCCGACGGTGACCGCGTCACTTGCGGGGTGGGAGAGTGTGCGGCGGGTGAGCGCGAAAGGTCCCATTCCCTCGGGTGTGCCGCTGCCGACGTGGCCCCACTTCTCGTTGTTGACGCCCTCACTCCTCGCCGGGTCGCTCGCGGTGGCGGCTGTCGTCCTCGTGCAGGGCGTAGGGGTCGGCGAGGCGGTGCCGAATCCCGACGGATCGCCCACGGACGTCAATCGGGACTTCATCGCCGAGGGAGTCGGCAATATCGCCGCTGGCGCCTTTCGCGGACAGCCCGTGGGGGGCTCCGTTGGTCAAACCGCGCTCAATCGCACGGCCGGCGCTCGCACACGTTGGGCCGCGATTTTCTCCGGACTGTGGATGCTTGCCATTCTCGTGGTTTTTTCGTCAGCAATTGAGAAGGTGGCGCTCACCACGTTGGCCGCCGTGCTGATCGTGGCGGCGGTGTCGTCGCTGTCGCCGGGCGAAATCACTAACACGTGGCGGGCCGGCCCGAATTCGCAAGTGGCCCTCGTCGCGACGTTCGTCGCCACGTTGTTCTTGCCGATTCCATCGGCCATTGGATTGGGCGTGGTGATTTCACTGTTGTTGCAGTTGAACCGTGACGCTATGGATCTGCGCGTTGTTCGTCTGACGCCGACAGCGTCGGGACATTTTGACGAAGGCCCCGCCCCGCAGACTCTCGCGAACAATGACGTCACGGTGCTCGACGTCTACGGGTCATTGCTCTACGCCGGCAGTCGCACCCTTCAAGTGAGATTGCCCGACGTGGCCGCGAGTGAGCACGCCGCGCTCGTGCTGCGCCTGCGCGGACGCGCGCAACTGGGCACGACGTTTTTGCACGTCATAGAGGACTACGCCACGCGTCTCGGGGAGCACGATGGTCGCGTGTTCTTGAGCGGCGTCTCGCCGGAGCTCTTGGAGCAGCTCACGAACTCGGGAGTGCTGGATCGTGCGCCCCTCGAGGTCATCGCGTCACGCGACCGCGTGGGCGCCTCCAGTCTCGAAGCCTATGAACGCGCGCAGCGTTGGCTACGCGACGGGAATTAGCGTTCGTCGTCGACCGCGGGTGGTGCGAAAAGGCCGCGACGTACCGCCGGCAATGGATGGTCGTCGTCTGTCTCGGGGAGTCCTCGCGAACGTACGTACCGTGTCGTCAGCGGGTTGGCACTGAGTCCGTGAACGAGCACGCTGAGAGCCACCGTGAGAGAGGCCGTCGTGACGACGGGTGTGGAGGCCACGCCTAGGGAGTCGGTCGCGAGTAGGGCAAACACGACGGACGCCAGTCCGCGCGGCCCGAACCACCCGATGTAGAGGGTCGTGGGTCGTCCGAGGCGGGTTGACACCAACGAGATCGCCACCGGCAGGATGCGCACGACGGTCAGGCTGCACACGGCGTAGATGAGAGCGCGTCCGAGGAGGGGACTGTCGAGAGCGGGACGCAGCAGTGCGGCGCCGAAGATGTACCAGACCACGCACGAGAGCAATTGACCCGTGCGTTCGTTGACCTCGATCAACTCGTCGTGACGGTCGCCGTGAAATCCGCCGAAACAGAAACCACCCACGAACGCCGCGATAAAGCCGTTTCCGTGAAGCGCGGTGGCGCCCGCGTAACACGCGAGGGCCGTTGCGGTCACCCCGACGCTCATTTGCGCGGTGGTTGTCCAGGAACGCTGGGTTGACGCGCGGACGAGGAATCCCACCAATGACCCGATTGCGACACCGAACAAGGTGCCGACGCCCACATCGAGCACCGCCGTGCGAACATGCTCGGCCACGGTGGTGCTACTTCCTCCGAGTACGGAGATCGCGACTGCGACGAGGGGCGCGACGATGCCGTCGTTGAGGCCACTTTCGACGTTCAGGGCACGTCGCACCCGTGCCGGGAGGCGAGGATCCGTGACGATGGCGGCGCCGAGGCTCGCGTCCGTGGGCGCGAGTGTGGCGGCCAAGAGAACGAGGCTCCAGAGGCCCGCGTGAGAGAAGATCGCGACTCCGGCCGCGACTCCCGCGAGAATCGTGAGAGGGAGTCCTACACCCAAGAGTCGCAGCGACACCCACGGGTCGTGCCGCAGTCCGTGCACACCGACGCGCGACGCATCGGCGAAGAGGACGAGGACCAGGGTGACCTCGGCGAGGAGTCGCACGTTGGCCGCGTGGGCGTTGACCGCCAGCACGTGCGGTGCTCCGAGGAGACAGCCCGCGGTGACGAACACCATTGGCTCGGTGATGCCGAGGCGCGCGACAGGACGAGACAAGAGGGCCCAGATCACCACGATGGCGCAGATAACGGCGAGATCGGCGAAGGTCACGTGCGGTTGTCCGCTCTGATTTTTCGCGGTCGCGTGGAGTGCGAAGTCGTCACGGCGCGAGGCTAGGACGTCTGTGACGCCCGGCGAGCCATCACCGGAAGTGGCTCGTTTCCTGCGTGACGCAGAGGCTGCCACGTCACGAACGTCGCGAACTGAACATTTCTGACAAAGTTGACCCGTTCTGGTCTAGGATCGCGACGAGAGAGCCTTTGTCAGGAGGGTTCGCCGATCGGTCGCCGTGAGGGCGATCACACAAGGTGGTGCCCATGGGTTCTGTCATGTCTCGTCGAATGCGTCGCTCCTTCGGCGGCCTCGTCATAGCGACAGCCACGATGTTGCAGTGCGCGCTGCCTGCGGGTGCCACGGTGACGTCTCTGTCCTGGAGCGCGGTGTCGAACGTCGCAGGTGCGACGACCGTCACAGTCGGAACTCCCTCGGCGTCCTTGCCGAGGATCACGTGCTGGAGCGCGGGTAATTGTGTCGCCGTTGGTGACTACCTCGATCACGTCGGGCGCAGCAAGGTCTATGACGACACGGAGATAAACGGTGTCTGGCAGCCGGCTGCGGACGTGACGGGAGCTCTCGCCGGATCTTCGCAGGCGGAAGTGTCGGACGTATCGTGCGGCGGAGCGAATTCGTGTGTCGCCGTCGGCCAAAGTGACGGGTACGCGTTTGTGCTGAGTGATCAGGCGGGCGTGTGGCAACCCGCCACGCACGTGACCGGTCTCGGGAGCGGGAGCTACGCGACGGCGGACCACGTGTCGTGTTCGTCGCCCGACAATTGCGTGGTGGTAGGCGATTATTCCGATAGCGACGGTATCGGCCAAATTTTCACCGCGACCGAAACCAACGGTGTCTGGGGCCGAGCGGTGCAAATGGTGGGGTCGGCAGACCTTGGACTATCGAACAACGGCGAGTACACGCAGGCGTATCCCGAAGCCCTCTCGTGCGCGTCGGCGACGTCGTGTGTGGTGACTGGTGAACTCTCCGACTTCAACAACGACACGACGGCCTTCCTGTACGAAGAGGTCGGCGGTGTGTGGCAACCGGTGGGAATGCCGACCGGCTTTGACACGGTCAACGGTGGAGGTGACGCCGCGTCGACGTCCGTGTCGTGTGGCGCGCCGGGCAATTGCGTGTTGGGCGGTTGGGCAACCGATAACAACGGGATCGCGAACGCGTTCGTGGACGAAGAAGTCAACGGCGTGTGGGCGGACGCGCACACGGTGTCCGGAGCTGACGCTCTCAATGTGGGAAGTGCGCAGTCGTCCGGCCACGGTTCCTCTTCGGGAGTGGGCGTCAACGCGATTTCGTGTCCGGCGGCCGGGCAGTGCACCATTGTCGGTTCGTATATTGATGGGCAATCGCGGGAACAATCATTTGTGGCGAGCGAGACCAATGGCGCGTGGAGTGACGCGGTCGCCACGCCCGGGCTCGCGGCTTTGAACGCCGGTGCGTCGGCGAACAATGAGGGTGCCGTCACGACCGAACTCACCTGTGCCAGTGCGGGTAATTGTGAAAGCGTCGGAACATTCATTGACGGTGCGGGGGCTGCGCAGTACTTCACGGAGCAAGAAGTCAATGGCGTCTTTGCGCCGGCCGCTCTGCTCCCGGGGAGTCCTTCATTGTCATCGCCCTTGTTGTCCTCATTCAATGGGTACCTGAACACCCTGTGGTGTGACACCAATGACGCGTGCGTGGTGTCGGGAGAGGCGTTTGGATCGCTCTTCTCCTTCGGCGCCACGACGGCCTTCGTCGACACCAAGACCAATGGCACGTGGGCCACCGCCAGTGATTTCTCCACGTCCGCCACGTTGAGCGTGGGCACGGCCGCGGCGATCGGTTCGTCATCGTGCGCGAAAGTTGGGAGTTGTGAGGTTGCGGGCGAATACGAGACCGCGAGTGGCACGTATTCGCTCTTCACCGACCAGCAGTCCGGGGGCGTGTGGGCCACCGACCAGGAACTCCCCGGCGTCGCGTCCCTCGCCGCGACCGACATTCGCGTGACGAGCTTGTCGTGCGGGTCCGTGGGGAATTGTGCGCTCGTTGGTGCCTATCTCGACGCGTCGTTCGTTAGTCACGCCTTCACGGCGCTCGAGATCAGCGGTATTTGGCAGACACCTCAAACGGTGACCGGGTTTACGCAGTACGCCTCGCCGACATCACTTTTTAACGCCGGGCTGGGCGCGGAACTCACGAGTGTCACGTGCCCAACGAGCACGTCGTGCGTTGCTATCGGGGACTATCCCGCGAGCAAGAGCAGCAACGGGATGTTGATTGACGTGGAGCACAGCGGCACCTGGTACGTGACGACAGACGCGGCCAACCTTGCAGCACTCGGCGCATCATCCGTCGCCGCGTGGGAACTTGCGTGTCCGTCGGTGTCGTCGTGCATTATCGGCGGGTCGTACAACGACGCGTCGGGACAGACGCAATCTCTTCTCGTCACCGAGACGCCCTCCGGTTGGATCGCGTCCGCCGTTCCCGGAACGGTAGCGATGAACGTGGGATCTACGACGAACGTCAACCCCGGCGTGACGGCGCTCGCGTGCGGCGCCCCCGGAGCGTGCCTCATGGCGGGCACCTACTCCAGCGCGCAGAATTACGCCACGCCGTACATAAGCGTGGAGTCCAAGGGTCGTTGGTCGCAGCCCCAGGTGATTCCCGGACAAGCGGCCCTGCTGCACGGTTTCGGGGCGCCCGCGATTCAGTACCTCTCGGTGTCGGACATCGCGTGCGGTTCCGCCGGCAATTGCGTGGCTCTCGGAACGGCGCCGTTCTACAAAGTGGTGAAGGGCAAGAACTTCTACATTGGAGACCGGGGTGAAGACACGATTCAGATCACCGAATCCAACGGAACCCTACAGCCGGCGCACGCCTTCGCCCCCCAGAGTCCGACGAATGGTCTGTCGACATTTGCGGGAGCGGGTGTTGGTTGTTTGTCGCGCACCACGTGTGTGGTCGTCGGAACCATTGACACCGAGGCCGTGGCGACGAGTGGATCCCAAAGCTTCTTCACCGGTTCGTCGAAGTTCTCACAGGCCGCCGAGACGGCGGGTTCGTGGAACACGCTGGGACCGGTGCCGAACATGCCGTCGCTCACGTCATCCCTCGGATTCATTCGACTCGGATACAACGCCGCGCTCAGCTGCAGCGTGAGTGGAGGGTGTCTGCTCTCGAGTACGCGCGTGACGTCCGCGGGAGAGATCCCCTACGTCCTCACGACCAACTAACGACCCCGACCATGCCTCTGACGCAACGACCACCGCTGACCTTCGAGTACTTTCCGGCGCGACCATCCTTTGACCTCGTCAGTGACGACATCGAGGACGGCGTCGAGATGAATCGCGACCAGGTCGCCAACGTCATGGGTTACGACGGGGGCAATCTCTCGCCGCACCTGCGCTGGAGTGGATGTCCCGAGAACACGCGGAGTTTTGCCATCACCATCCACGACCCCGATGCGCCCACGGGAAGCGGGTTTTGGCACTGGAGTGTGTGCAACGTACCCGCGTCCTGTCGCGAGTTGCCCTCGGGAGCCGGTAACGCTGAAGCTCTCGAGCTGCCACCCGGCGCGGTCACGTTGCGCAATGACGCCGGCACGTACGGATACGTGGGCGCCGCACCGCCGGTCGGTGACGGACCGCATCGCTACGTCGTGACCGTGCATGCGCTCGACGTGGATACGCTCGACATCGACGAGACGGCCAGTCCCGCGGTGCTCGGTTTCATGACGCACTTCCACGCCGTTGCCCGGGCGCAGATCGTGCCCCAATTCACGCCCTCGGAGTCGTAACGACCGCCGTGCGGCTCTCGAATCGCGCTGATCCGTGGTCGAACTAGGGGAGCGAAATGTCACCGAGTGGGAGTCGGGTCTCCTCCACGCCAGACGCCGTGCGCTCGACGATGTAGGCCGCGGGACCGGTGGCGGGATCGATGTCGCGGTCGCTCATCACGCGCACCGGATCGGTGCCCTCGTAGAGAATGCCGATGCGGTCATCGGTGGCGAAGTTGCGCTCGGGCATCACGCCGGAGGCCACCAATTCGTGCAGCAGGGGACGGCGCTGGGCTTCGGAGTCGTAGTGCACCCCGTTGCCGTAGGGGAGGAGTCCGAGCCCATTGGTCACCGGCTGGAGGGTCGGCCCGAACGAGTCGGTGGTGCCGCCCACGTGCCAGCACAAACTCCCAGCGGACACCCCACCAAGAATCACGCCGGCCTCCCAGGCTTCGCGCATGGCGCTGTCCACGCCGTGCAGGCGCCACAGGGCGAGAAGGTTCGCCACCGATCCGCCACCCACCCATACGAGGTCGCTGCTGAGCAGACGCTCGGTGGGGTCGGCGGAGGGCTGAGTGAAGAGCTTGAGCTGGGTGACGTCGCAGCCCGCGGCGTTGAGCGCCTCGTAGCTCATGGCGTAGTAGGTGTCGCTATCGCCGGTGGCGGTCAGGACGAGACACACGCGGGGACGTGTCTTGCCGGTCATCGCGAGGGCCTCGTTCAACATATTCCCGACGCGGAGGGACATTTGGACGGGGCCGGGAACAAATCCCCCGGAGGTGGCGAGTATGCGTCGAGTTGTCATGGCACAGTTCTACTTGATCGAAACTCGGTTATCGACGGGTGGGCGATTCGGCAATAGGATTCCCTTCAACGTCCACGAAGGGGGAGTAATGGCCGCCACCACCGAAGAACAGATTCTCAGTGAGAAGGAACTCGACGTTGTCATTGACAACTTTCTCGAGGCCCATCCGCCCACGTCAACGGATCCCGTCACCTTTCTCGGCGCGCAGTTCGACGCCGGACTCGCGTGGGTGCACTTTCCCGAAGTACACGGCGGCCGAGGTCTGACCCCCGCCCACCAGTTGCAGGTTCTGCGCCGTTTCGCGAAGGCCGGCGCCCCGAGCGCGGCAGGACGCAACGTGATCGGGTACGGCATGTGTGCTCCGACGATCCTCGTGCACGGCACAGAGGAGCAGAAGTCGCGCTTCCTGCGCCCCCTTTTCACCGGTGAGGAGATCTGGTGTCAGCTGTTCTCCGAGCCGGGGGCCGGATCGGACGTCGCCACGCTCGCGACGCGCGCCGAGCGCGACGGTGACGAGTGGATCCTCAACGGCCAGAAGGTCTGGACGACCCTCGCGCACGAGGCCGCCTACGGACTCATCATCGCGCGTACGAACCCCGACGTGCCGAAGCACAAGGGCATCACGGCGTTCCTCGTCGACATGCACGCTCCCGGCGTCGAAGTCCGTCCCCTCTATCAGGCCACGGGTGAAGCAGAATTCAACGAGTGCTTCTTCACCGACGCGCGCATTCCCGATACGCGTCGTCTCGGCGGTGTGGGTGAGGGCTGGAATGTCTCCATTACGACGCTCATGAATGAGCGCGTGTCCATTGGTGGCACGGTGCCCCCTCGTGGTTCGGGCATCATCGGCGAGGCCGTGAAGATCTGGGAGTCCAAGTGGGCCAACCGCACCGACGGCCACGCGATGTCCATGCGGGACACTTTGCTCCAGGCCTGGGTGCGCAACGAAGTGGGTCGTCTGACCAACAAGCGCGCGAGCGACCTTCGCAAGGCGGGCACTCCCGGGCCGGAAGGCTCGGTCGCGAAGTTGGCCTTTGCCGAAGAGAACCAGCGCACGAGCGAACTGTGCGTGAACCTTCTCGGGGCTGAGGGCATGCTCTACGGCTCGGACTACCCCAAGGTGCGTCCGCAGGAGTCAGCGCTGCACGGTGGTGACCACCGCAAGTTGTTCATCCGCATGCGCGCGAATTCCATCGAGGGTGGCACCAGTGAAGTGATGCGCAACATCATTGGCGAGCGTGTGCTCGGCCTGCCGGGAGAACCTCGTAACGACAAGGACGTGTCCTGGAAGGACATTCCGAAGGGCTAACGAGCGCTCAAGCTCTCCGTCAAGAAGGTCGTTGCCCGGGCTGCGGCGTCCGCCGCCGCACTGGGGTTGAACACGTCGGGTCGTCCGTCGCAGTGGAAGCCGTGATCGCCGTCGGCGTACCGCACGATGTCGGTGGTCTGACCCGAGGTCGCCGCGGCCGCGCGAAGAGCCTCCACGTCATCAACGGGAATGCCGCGATCGAGGTCGCCGTAGAGGCCGAGCCACGGCGACTGCAGCGTCGGCGCGAGTTCGATGAGAGACGGCAGACCGAAACGACCAGTGCTCACGCCGCCCCCGTAGAAAGAGACGGCGGCGCCCACGAGGCCCAATGTTCCCGTGAAGAGTGCGACGGTGCCACCCATGCAGTACCCGACGACGCCAATGGACGCGCGAGAGAATCCTTGCGCCACTAGATATCCGGCGGCGGCGCTGACGTCCGTCGTGAGGTCCTCGCGGTTAAGTGCACCCATGTGCGTCATCGCGTTACCGAAGTCGTCGTAAGCGATCTCGGCCGATCCAGTGCGGTGAAACAACACGGGGGCGACGGCGTAGAAGCCCTGGGCGGCGAAGCGTTCGGCGACGTCGCGGATGTGGTCATTGACGCCGAAAGCTTCCTGCAGAACGATTAGTCCGCGTGCGGCCGTGTCGCTTCCCGCCACGTGGAGGGGAGTGCCGTTGTGGGTGACGAGAGGGCTCATACGAAGCTGGGTCCTTCGGTACGGGTGCGCTTGATTTCGTAGAAGCCAGGCGTCGACGCCACCAGCATCACGCCGTCGTACAACTTGCCGGCGGCCTCGCCTCGGGGCGTCGGGGTGATGACGGGCCCAAAGAACGCGACGTCACCGACGTGAAGAACCGGGGTGCCAACATCCATTCCCACCGGGTCCATGCCGGCGTGGTGGCTCGCGCGGAGTGCGTCGTCCCACGACGTGTCCGTCGCGGCGTTCGCGAGCTCCGCGGGGAGCCCCACCTGCGCCAGTGCGCTCGCGATGAAGGCTTCCGGGTCCTTGTTGCCGTTGTTGTGATACTCGGTGCCCATCGCTTCGTACAGAGGTCCGACGACCTCGTTGCCGTGCTGCTGCTCGGCGGCGATGATGACGCGGACCGGTCCGAAGGCCTTCTGGAGAAGTTCGCGGTACTGCTCGGGCAGGTCGTCGCGTCCCTCATTCAGGACGGCCAGGCTCATGATGTGGAAGTTGACGTGGACGTCACGTACTTGTTCCACTTCGCGCAGCCACCGGGAGGTGATCCACGCCCACGGACACGCGGGGTCTACCCACAGATCGATTGCTTGGGACATGATTATTCCTTTCCTAGGCCGAGTGAACGGCGTGTTCAGCGACGATGTGTGCCACGGCATTGGTGACATGAACGACGGTGTCGAGATCCAACATTTCGTCGATGCCGTGCGCGTTCGAGCCGGGGCCGAGAACACCCGTGGCGACGAATTGGACGGACGGATAACGCTCACCTAGTTGGGCGAGGAAGGGGATGGTGCCGCCTTCGCCGCAAAATCCCACGGGTCGCCCGAAGGTGGCCTGGCTGGCGTCCGCGAGCGCCGTCGCGAGCCACGGCGACAGCTCCGGGGCCAGCCACCCCGTGGCGGGTGACGTTGTGACAGTGACGCGCGCGTGCGACGGGTTGTCGGTCGTCAAGACGCGAGTCACAGCATCCGCGGCGACCTCACCGGAGACATTCGGCGGGAGACGCAGGGACAAGACGAGTTCCGTATACGGGCGCAGCACATTGCCGGCATTCTCCACCAGCGGCATACCGCCGACACCGGTGACCGACAATGTCGGGGCAAACGTGCGACGAAGAACGCGATCAGTGGCGTCGACGCCCATGAGTTCCAGTCCAGCGATCGTCGGCTGCTCGTCGCCGGCGACATCTCCGAACTCCGCCGTGAGTCCCTGCGCGGCCTGACGGTGCGACGGCGGAATGTCGCCGTGCAGCTCCGGAATCAGAATCTCGCCCGTGCGGGCGTCTTCGACGCGATCGAGTAGCTGGCGGGCGATGCGAAAGCTGGAGGGAACCACACCACTCGCCGTGCCGGAGTGCTGACCGCGTTCGAGGACATCGACGCGCAGATGGGCAATCAGATTCCCGCGAAGTGAGGTGGTGACCCAGAGGCGGTCGTAGGTAATGGCGCCAGAATCGAGGCAAATCAGTAATTCGACGTCGCCGAGGTCGTCGGAGAGACGATCGAGGTGCGCCAGAAGGTCGGGACTCCCACTTTCTTCGGACGCTTCAATAAGAACGACGCACCGAGCGTGAGGGACGCCACGACGCTCTAGGTCTTCGAGCGCGCTGAGGGCGGCGAAGGTGGCGTAGCCGTCGTCGGCGAGTCCCCGCCCGAACACTCGATTGTCACGACGCACCGGTGCAAATGGTGCGAGACCCTCCGACCAGTCGCCGAGGGGCGGCTGCTTGTCGAGGTGTCCGTAGAGGACCACGGTGCCGGTGGTGTTCGCTGTCGCGGGGACGTCCACAAGGAGAACGGGCGTGCGCCCCGGAATCTCCTGCACCCGCACCGACGCGTTCGCGAGTTCACGCGTCCGCGCCCAGGACGCCAAGAGGTCGACCGCGCGAGTGAGGTGACCCGCGGCCTGCCAGTCCGGGTCGTAGGCGGGTGAAATGGCGGGAATCTCGCCGTAGGCCCACAGAGTGGGCAGCGCGTCACGTTCGAAGTCGGCGAGGGTGATGGGGCTCACACGTGTGAGGTTATCGGCCGGTGGCCCGAGCGACATCAACCGCTTGCCAGCAGTACCAAGCCACGGCGCTGCGTCGAGGGGCGAGATCGTCGGCCGCTGTCGCGAGCGCCCCGGGCGTGATCAAAGGGGAGATGTCGTGGAGGAGCGACCACCCATTGCGAACGCCGTAGTCACCGGTGGGCCACACGTCCGGCCGGGCGAGGGCGTTCATCAGGTACATGTGGGCCGTCCATTCGCCGATGCCGCGCACCTGGACGAGTTCGGCGATCACGTCATCATTCGAGAGGCGACCGTGACGCGTCAACTGCACCCGCCTCTCTTCCACGTGGCGGGTCAGATCGATGATGGCGGCCCGCTTGGATCCCGACAACCCGAACGACGCGAGCGTGGCGTCATCCGTCTGCGAAATGGACGCGGGCGTGATCTCTCCGCCGACACCGCTGACGAGTCGCGAGAAGATGGCCTCCGCGGCCTTACCGGCCAGTTGCTGGTGGACAATGGCGCGCACGAGATGGTTGTAACGCGCAGCAACCGGAATTGGTCGTGACGCGGGCGGAGGACCCACGGCGTCGATCACTGGTCGCAGCGGTCGGTAGCGGCGTAAGGCGTGGGCGATGGCAGCGGGCGATTCTTTCGTGGTCACGCCATCTCTGCTCCGACTAGTGGGTGGACGCCGTGCGGCAAGGACGCCGCTTCGGCGACCAGCTGGAAGAGTAGTTCGCGGATCGCGCGCACGGGGGTGGACGGGAATCCGTAGCGACGCACCGCGAGACCCACGCGTCGTTGGGGCAGACCCGAAATCGGCACCGCTCGAAAGTCGGCGGCCAAGTGCGTGGGGAGTGCGGTGGCGGGAAGAATGGCGAGTCCGTAGCCGTCGAAGGCGAGAGAGGCGAGGGTGCGCATCCCGTCGAGCTCGACAATGGCCTTCAAGCGCAGACCCTGAGCGGCGCAGGCCTCGTCGATTTCCCGTCGAATCGTGGTCCCGCTGAGGGGGAGCAAGAGATCGAGTGTCGCGAGTTCTTCGAGAGACACCGGTGTGCCGCGACGGGCGAGTTCGTGGGTCGCCGGTGTGATGAGAACGAGGTCCTCCGCGAAGAGTTCTGTGTCCGTCAGGTCGGCCGACCGGATCGGCTGGGAGAGCACCGCGATCTCGAGTTGCCCGGCGGCCACTCGAGGTTCGAGGGATGAATTCGTTCCCTCCACGATCCGCAGTCGCACGAGGGGATAACGGTGCCGCTGGGCGTCAAGAAGCAGGGGCACCAGCCACCGTCCGGTGGTGCCGATGAGGCCGAGGGAGACTTCACCCTGGACGGCGGCGTCGAGGGCCACGACGTCCGTCGCGATGGAGGCCACTTCTCCGAGGATCCGGCGTGCGCGCTGCACCACGATTTCGCCGGAACTGGTGAGTCGGCCACTCGTGCGGTCGACGAGCACAGTGTCGAGTTCCTCTTCGAGGCGCGCGATACGACCAGAGATATTGGACTGCACCGTGTCCAGAGCGTGCGCGGCCGAAGAGAACGAACCGAAGTCGGCAATACCGACCAGAGCCTGCAGTTGGCGTATGTCCACGTGTATCTTCTTTTCAGATGGGAAGTATCGACTAAAACGACTTGCGTGATAGTAGCGCGACCGCCATACTGGGTGTCGCCCGCTCCACTCGGATCCCCCCTCCGGGAGTGAGGCGAGAGTTTTGCAAAGGGACCAACCTGCCCCCCTAGGTTGGTCCCTTTGCCATTTCTGCCCTGTTGTTAGCGTGCTTCCTATGCCATCTCGCCCCCGACACCTCGATCAACGGGGTCGTCTGGCGGTCCGGGCTCTTCGTAGCGTCAACGCCACCAGTCGGGCCTTAGGTCGCGGGTCGGGCACCGTGGCGGGCGGACGGGTCGCTCTCGGCATCGATCACGACATTCTGCGAAAATTACTCCGCGGTCGAGACGTGGTTCTCGTGAGCGGTACGAACGGCAAGACGACGACGACCGCGCTGGTCCGCGCCGCTCTAGGGGTCAACAGCGCGTCGAACATCACCGGTGCGAATATGGCGGCCGGCATTGTCGCGGCCCTCGCCAACGACAACACCGCGACGTGCGTTCTCGAGGTCGACGAGCCGTGGCTGCCGACGGTGATGGACGCGGCCGCGGACGCGGCGTCGCGCAGCGTTGTGCTGCTGAATCTCTCCCGCGACCAGTTGGACCGGGCGAGCGAGGTTCGCCAACTCGCCCAGCGCTGGCAGACCGGCATCACCAAGGCCACGCAGAGTGCCAGCTGGCGGGTCATTGCGAACGTGGCGGATCCTCTCATTGCCTACGCCGTCCGCGACGTGTCGAACGTCATCGCCTGCGCCATGCCGATGACGTGGCGCTCGGATGCGGTGAGTTGTCCTGTGTGCACTCGTCCTCTCGTCTTCACGTCGGACACCCCGCCCATGTGGACGTGCACGTGTGGCTTTGCGCCTCCAACGCCCGCCGCAGTATTTGGTGACACCCTGCACGTCGAAGGTCGCTCGGTGCCGCTGCAAATGTCGCTTCCTGGCCGATTTAATGAGTCCAACGCCGCGATGGCGGTGGTGGCCGCGCACGCCCTTGACGTCTCCCTCGCCGACGCGGCGGATCGCGTGAGTCGCGTGACGAGCGTCGCTGGCCGTTTCGATGTGCGGCGATGGGGCGAGAGAACATTTCGTCTGCTGCTCGCGAAGAATCCCGCGGGCGTGGAGGCGCTCATTGAAACGGTCGCAGCTGAGGGTCGCCCGCTCGTGGTGTCGATCAACGCGAACCTCGCCGACGGACGCGATCCGTCGTGGCTCTACGACGCGCCGTTTCAGCGTTTGCAGGGGGCCACCGTGTGGTGCGACGGCTCGCGAGCACTCGATCTCGCGACACGCCTCGACTACGCCGGTGTCGCGGCGCAACTCGTGACCGATGACGCCACCTTTCCTCACTGCCTGCCCGACGACGCCGTCATTGACGTGATCGCGAATTACACCGCCTTCGCGCAGTGGTTGAAGAAGAGTGTGCCGTGCTGAGGATTGCCGTCATTTACCCTGAGCTGCTCGGCACCTACGGTGACGGGGGAAATGGTCTCGTCCTCCGCGAGCGTGCACTACGGCGCGGCTTCGAGGCGACGCTCGTGTCGGTGAGCATCGAGGAGTCCCTCCCCGATGCCGAGATCTACCTCTTAGGTGGGGGTGAGGACGGACCACAACGTCGGGCGACGGACGCTCTTCGGACCGACGGCACACTCGCCCAGCGACTCGACGACGGCGCCACGCTGTTCGCGGTGTGTGCGGGACTGCAAATCATTGGACAGTCGTTCGCAGTCGAAGGGGGCGATACCTACCCCGGACTCGGACTCACCGCCCTCGAGACGGTGCGCGGGGCGTCTCGGCGAGTGGGCGAGTTACTGGTCGACGTAGACGGCAACGATCTTGTGGGTTTTGAGAACCACGGGGGCCACACGATCTCTCATGGCGCGAACCCCCTCGGGGTGGTGCGCCGGGGATACGGCAATGACGGCGAAGTAGACGGCATTCACGAAGGTGGGCTTCTCGGCACCTACGCGCACGGACCCGTGCTGGCGATGAATCCCTGGCTCGCCGACCGCCTTCTCGCGCGTGCTCTCGGGCGCGAGCTCGAACCTCTCGCGACGGTCGCTGATCGACTCCACACCGAGCGCGTGCGGGTGGTGCGTCAGATGTCCCGCGTGCCGTAAGAGGGGTTCTTCGTGACGCGGCGTCCGAGTTCGGCGACCGCGTCTTCGATGCGCGTGTTGAAACGTCGAATGTTCTCACCCTCCTGCATGGTGAGAGGCGCTCCAAAGGTCACGCGTACCTGGTGACGCGTGTGCGAGGGCGCGGACGTGTAGACCTCGGCCTTTGCGTATTTCGGTCCGAGGAGTTCACCCGCGCCATCAACAAATGTGGGAATGACAACGGCGTCGGTGCGCTCGGCTAAATACGCCGCGCCACCCTTGAATTCCTGCAAGTTGCCGGTGGTCGTGCGGCCCCCTTCGGGATAGATCAAGAGATGCCAGTGTTCGTCGAGAACCTGTTGCGCGAGAGCGGCACTGCGGCGATTGACCTTGTGCCGCTCGATCGGGATGGCGTTGAAGCTGAGGACCGTGGTAGCGGCCTTCGGTGCGCTGAGAAAGAAGGTATCCATGGCCGCGGCCACTACGGTGCGACGTCGGACGTCCGGTGGGAGAGCGCTGAGAACGAGGGGAGTGTCGAGATGCGACACGTGGTTCGCGGCGAAGATCATCGTGTTGGTCCGAGAGATGTTCTCGAGGCCGTCGACGCTCAGTGACGAGAGGTACTTCGTCAGCGGAACAATGGCGACGTCTTGTAGGAGGCGACGCGTCAACTGAGCCCCTCGCGACCGTCCCCACCCGGTGGGAAAGTCCAAGCCGAGAGGAATATTCATCGACGCTTGCCGGTGGACTTCTTCGGCGTGTACCGCTTCGAGGGTTCGGCCGTGGGTCGCGGCGCCGGGGTGGTCGCCGTGGCGGCGGGCTTGCGAGACGAGCGCGAAGGCCGAGGGTCCTCTTCCGTCTCCGCGTAATTCGGCAGCTCAGGTTCCGGGAGTCCGGCCTTGCGAGCTTCAACGCGCGCCTTGGTGACCTTTGAGACGCCCGCAAACGTCGCCACACCGTATTTCTGGAGGCGCCAGGCGCGCACCATGAGCCAGATCGCGAAGAAGAGGAAGGGAATACCCGTCGAGAAGAGGCCGAGAACGAGCGCACTCCAGAACGCGAAGAAAATCGCGCCGTAACGGTGGCGCAGCAAAATGAAGACGAACATGGCCGCGAGTGAGACCGTAATCACGCCGAATTGAGCCCATAATCCGCCCGCGGTGATGACTTCTTCGCAGGTCTTCTTAAAGACGATGTACCCCGCACCACACTTTCCGTGATGAGGAACTTTCGAGGTCGTGATGATGGCTTTCTTAACGACAGCCGCCTGGTAGAGGGCCACGAGCGACAAGAAGAGTCCGATGGCGGAAATGCCAAAACCCGCCAAACGCTCGACACGGTCGAGGGACTTGATGACACTGCGAGGTGCTGCGGAAGGGCGGCGCGGTTTAGGTGCCCGGCGGCCAGTGTTGTTTGTTGATGCCACAAATGAAGGCTACAACCGTGACACGACGGAGACCTGCGCGTGACGGGGGTAGACTAGGACCCGCGGGCGCTTAGCTCAGTTGGTTAGAGCGCAGCCTTCACACGGCTGAGGTCGAGGGTTCGAGTCCCCCAGCGCCCACTCGTTGTCAAAGTCACAACGTTGTTCTTGATCGATCGGACATTTTGAATTCCGTTCGTGAAGTGGCCCAACGATTCTTGTTCGAATCCTCGGGGGCAGACTCTTTCAGCATCCAAGCGCATAGGCAGTGGCAGTGCACACCTTGCGCAAGATTTCTTCGCCGACTTGACCGACTGGACCCGTAAGCGAACTTTGAGTGATGGTGTGGAGTCCGTCGCAGTTGACGACGGAAGGTTGGTTGAGTCCGACATCGACAGTGTCAATCTCAACCTCCGAGGCGAGGCCTCGGATCGTCGTCGTCACTTCAGCGACGGTAACAAGGTGTCGAACGTCAAGG
>CAIQPR010000032.1 GCA_903873775.1 uncultured Actinomycetes bacterium | reverse complement strand
GTGAGCCTCGGGGTTGAACCGTACGCGATCACCTTTGACGGTTCCGACTTGTGGGTGAGTGACTACTACGCGCCGCGTACATACGCTCTGTCGCCCACGACGGGTGCCGTTCTCGGAAACGCGGTGACGGGAAGTGAGCCCTACTTTTCTTCGGTGGGACTTCAGCAACTCATCGTGTCGAACTACGGTGACAGCACCTTGTCCGAGATTGCTCTGACGTCACCGACCTCGAGCGTGTTGTTCTCCGACGGACTCTCGAGTGTCCCGGCGGGATCGCCGACCGCGAAGAGCGTGGCCGCGATCGCCAAGACGATCGCGGCGGGCGCGTACGCGTCGGTTGTTGTCACGGGGTACTCCGACAAGCAAGGATCTGCCGCGCAGAATCACGCGCTCGCCGCGGCACGCGCTGCGGCCGTGACGAAGGCGTTGACCGCGGATCTCACGGCCCTTCACATCACGGGTGTCACCATTGTCGCCAAGAATGGCGGCGTTCTCACCACGTACGCCAACCAGGCGCTCGACCGTCGCGCCGACATCACCGCGACGCGGTAGTTCGTCAACTCGGGCGAGTAGTCGACGTCTCGTTCTGACGTCGACTACTCGCCCGAGAACGCCTTTTCACGAGAGGCTGTTCTCGATGGGGTCAAAGTCAACCTATTGTTGAGAAGTTCGTTCACGTCGGAGCGGACGACAGATCTCGAAATGGGAGAGCATGGCTCGTTCTGGAATTCATCGTCCGCTTCTGCGAGGCCTCGCCGTGGCCGCTACGAGCGTCAGCCTCCTAGTGGCATCGACCGTCACGTCGGGCGCACTCGCCCATGTTGCGACGGTGGCGTCGTCGGTACCGACCGTGCCGACAACCACGTCCGCATACGGGCTCGGTGCTCCGTACCATGAGACGGTGGTGGGCGGAAATCTCTGGATCAGCGACCAATTCTTCAATCGGGTGAATGAAGTCAACGGCGCGACCGGCGCTGTGATCGCGTCCGTGAAGGTGTCCGCCGCTCCCGGCGACCTGACGTATGCGGACAACTTGCTATGGGTCACATCGACGGACGCACATTCCAACGAACTGTTTGTGATTAATCCGACAACCCTCAGTCTCGTGAAGACTCTCGATGTCGCCTCCCAAGGGCAGGAGCTCGTTGTGGGGTCCGACCTGTGGGTCACGAATGCCCAGGATGCGGGTGTCGTGACCGAAGTGT
The DNA here is from genome assembly GCA_903873775.1 of uncultured Actinomycetes bacterium. GTDB lineage: Bacteria > Actinomycetota > Acidimicrobiia > Acidimicrobiales > RAAP-2 > RAAP-2. The sequence continues at coordinate 20,393 of CAIQPR010000032.1, read as the reverse complement.
CGCTGACGGCACAAAGTGTGGTGCGCGTCATCAACGACAACCTGCCGTCGGGGACGGTCCAGGCGGGACCTCTCGCTATGGCCAGCGTGGGCAGCGACTTGTGGGTCACCAACAACAACACGAACACCGTGACCGAGATCGACGAATCAACGGGAACGGTTCTCAACGTTGTCACGGTAGGCAGTGAGGCGTCGTCCATTGTGCAAGACGGCGGCAAGATCTACGTGGGCTGCGGGAATGACACCAACGCGTATGTCATCAACCCGACCACGGCGGCCGTGGTCACGACCATTGCCGTTGGCCCCGACAGCGTCCTGAGCGTGCAGGATGGTCAACTCATTGCGGCGCCCACCGATGTTTCTGATCACATTGATGTCATTGCGCCGGCGACGGAGTCCATTCTCGTGTCCATCCCCGTGTCGGTGACGGAAGCCAACGTTGTCTACGGCGACGGCTACTTGTGGGTGGCGAGCGCCGAGGCCGGCAATGTCTCCAAGATCGACCTCTCGTCGCACAAGGTGGTCGCCACCTCGATCATCACCGAGTCCACCGACATGACGGGTATCGCAGTGGCGGGTCCCAATGTCTTTGTCATGCTGACGAATACGGCCGACCTGGCCATGGTCGCCGCGAGCACCGCCAAGGTGACTCTGGTCAGTGGCATGTACCAGCAGAGTCAGCTCGCAACCGACGGGACGAACCTTTTCGTCCGAGGGACCGAAGGAATTATTGACGAGTACAACACCGCCACCCACGCCAACGTCCAGCTCGTGCGCTACGACGGCGCCGCTGCGGCACTGGCGTATGCCAACGGTGACTTGTTCTACCAATCTGAACTCGCAATTGGCGTGTACAACGTCGCCCAGGGGAAGGTGGTGCGGACGATCCCTATCCCGAGCGAAGCCGACTACCTGACCGTGATCGGCAATACGCTCTGGGGCTCCATTTCTGGCTACGGAGAGCTCCTCAAGATGAATTTGTCCACGTACGCCACGAGCATCGTCAAGCTGCCGTTAACCTCGGACCCTTTCGCAATTTCGTCCGGCGGAACAACGGTGCTGGTTGCCGGAACGAGCGCCGTGTACGAGGTGAACCCCTCGACGAATGCGGTGACCACCATCCCCGTCAAGGGTCGACCGGAGTACACACTGATGATTAATGGTCGCCTCTGGGTCGATGTCACTACGACTCTTGGTAATGGCGTCGTTGTCTCGCGTCACCCGCACACCCCATCGGTCGGTGGAGAACTCCTTCGTCTGGCTGTCCCCTCGGGAACGGTCCAGCAGACGGTGAACATTCCGGCGGCGCCCACCTCGATGGACTTCGACGGAACGGCCCTCTGGGTGGGCTCGGGAGCGACGGGCGTTGTGACGGCCGTCGATCCCGCCTCGGGTGCAATTCTGGGACAGAGCGCCGGGTTTGACGGTGGGGCGACCTACAGCCAGCAGATCGGAAACGCGCTCTACTTTGACGGCTCGGGACTGTCGCCGTTGACCACCGTGTCGTTGTCGAAGGCTCTCGGCAGCGTGTACTTCGCCAATGGCGTGTCCACGGTGCCTGCGACCAGTTCGACCGCCAGCAGCCTGAAGGCCTTCGCCAAGTCCATCGTGGCCGGACCCTACTTCGCCGTCACTGTTGACGGCTACGCGGACGCGTCCGGGACACCCGCACAGAACCAGCAGGTTTCCCAAGCCCGTGCCGATGCGGCCGCCGTGGCGCTGAGAGCAGACTTAAAGGACCTGGGTGCAACGAACATCACCGTGACGGCCGTTGGTCGAGGTGTCTCGAACGCGTCGAAGAATCCGACGCTCGACCGTCGCGCAGACATTACGGCGCTGCGGTAATTGACGGGTTGTGTTCTTAGTTGTCGGACGAGATGATCTCGTGCGACACGCGAATATCTGTATGCGGTGTGTACTTGGCTAACGTGGGCTTTTCTGTGCCGACGACGGCACGCCCGTTGGTCGCACGTGAACGTTGTACCGAGTGAAGGAATGGACGCCATGAAGAGCAAGCAAGTGAAGGCGACACGTCGCTGCGGATCATCGCGATGGATGACGGTCGCCACTCTCGCCGTGGCGTCATGCGCCGGAGTTGTCGGTGCTGGTGTCGCGAGCGCGTCAACCACTGTCAGCGCTCCGAGCATCCCTTCGACGTCCTTCGACTTGGGTGGGCTGATTGACTATCAGGGCCAGATCGCATACGACGGAGCCGACTTGTGGATCGCGAACTGGGACGACTCCAACGTGGTGGCGGTAAATCTCGCCACCGACAAGATTGTCCGCACCGTGCGCGACAACACCAATTACGACGAGCCGTGGGGCCTCGCGACCGCGAATGGCTACTTGTACGTCGGAAATCAAGACCAGCCCGATCTCGCGGTCGTGAAGATCTCCACGGGTGCCACCGTCACCACCGTGCCGATTGGTTCGAAGTGCGCCGACGTGCTCTACGCCGGGGGCTACATCTGGTCCGCCAACGCGGGAAGCGCCACCGTGACGCGTATTAACCCCACGACCTATGCGGCGACAACCATTGCGTTGACCGGCACCAAGCCGACCGCGCTCGCGTACGTCGATGGCGACATCTGGGTGGCGGCCGGTTCGTCGGTGGCTGAAATTAACCCGACGACGGCCAGCGTTATCCGCTCCCACGCGACATCGTTCACCGCCGAGGCCATCACCGCAGCGAACGGCAAGATCTGGGTGTCCGGAGAGACGACGGCTCTTCCGGCTACCGGCACGGTGGTCTCGCTCAACGCGAGCACCCTCGCGCAACAGTCACAGGTCACCGTCGGACAGAACGCCACGGCGTTGGCCTTTGATGGGACCGCTCTGTGGGTTGGTGACGCGACCAGTGGTCAGACGTCCGCCGTCTCGCCGGTCAACAACACCGTCCTCGGCGCGTCCGCGACCGGAACTGGCTCCAATTTCTTCACTCAAATCGGCTCGAACCTGCTGGTGTCGAACCAAACGTCCAGCAATGTGAGCGTGATTCCGTTGACCTCCACGACGGACACGGTGCTGTTCGCGAGTGGCAGCTCGACCATTGTGGCGAAGTCGGCGAACGCGACGGCGATCGAGAAGGAAGCGGCCATTTTGGCCGGTGGCGGTTACGCCAACGTGAACGTCCTGGGGTACTCCGACGCGAGTGGGTCGGTGGCGAGCCGTCAAGCCATTTCGGTGGCGCGCGCCAACGCGGTCGCTACGGCACTGCGCGCGGATCTCAAAGCGGACCATGACGCGACCCTGACCGTGACCGCCACGGGGGCGGGGACCTACTCAGGCTCGTCGAACCCGGCGCAGCAGCGACGTGCGACGATCACCGCGGTGCGTTGATCTCGGAGAGCAGCGCTCGCTCACAACTCGTGATCTACGATTGAGTCATGCTTCGAGAGCCTGCGCGAGGGGACTGGAGCCCCGGTCAGTACGGAAAGTTTGCCGCTGAACGATCGCAACCATTTTTCGATCTTCTGTCGTTGATGGACCCCGTCGAGGGCGGCACCGCCGCCGATCTCGGCTGTGGTCCGGGCGAACTCACGCGGCTGGCCTTGGAAGAATTGCATCTCGCGACGATCGTTGGCGTTGACAATTCACCCGCGATGTTGGCGTCCGCGGAACAGCGGTCCGGTGGGGGAGTCTCGTTTGTCTCGGGCGACATCGCCACGTGGCAGAGCTCAGCGCCCGTGGACGTCGTCATCGCGGCCGCGTCGCTGCAGTGGGTGCCGCACCACCGAGAGGTTCTTCGGCACTGGACCGCGGCACTGGCCCCCGGCGGTCAACTGGCGGTGCAGGTACCCGCGAATGCGCACGCGGCGACCCACGTGCTCGCCGCGCAGATGTGCGGAGAGGAACCGTACGCGAGCGCCTTCGGGGCCAACGGTCCTCCTCCCGATCCCGTGCATGACAACGTCCTCGCACCCGATGACTACGCGCGCATCCTTGACGATCTCGGGTTCGTGGAGCAGTCGGTCACCTTGCGTGTGTATCCCCACCGATTGGCGAACGTGCGCGCCGCTGTCGAGTGGGTCAAGGGAACCACGCTCACGCGCATCGAAAAGCGTCTCCCCGACGATACCTACGCGCGATTTCTCTTTGAGTACGAGGAGCGACTGGGAGAACTCCTCGATCACGCCGAGCCGCTGTTTTATCCCTTTTCGAGGATCCTCTTCTGGGGGCGCGTGGCGACCTGATGGAGATATCGCGGTGTGTCGAGCGAGAACTGGCGCAGTGACGTCGCACAGACTTTCTGAAACGTAGACGGCAAGGTGCACGTCAGTAGATAGCTGCCGGTGAGGGTGCGCGGCGCCAGGCCGAAATACGCCAGAGACGCGGCCGGATAGGGGCCGCCGGAGGGTGCCCCGTGGCCGGTGACCCCCGGCGGGTCATCAATGGTCGCCGTCGTGGGACCGAGAAGGGTAACGCTCTCGCCGAGGGGCACGCGGCAGGTGGTCGTGGCCGCGTGGGCTGCAACCAGGGCATTTTTCGCGCGAGGAAAAAATGCGCAGCTTTGGATGAGCTTGCACAAATAACACGTCAGCACGCCACTGAACTGCACGCGGGGTGAGGTCGAATAGTTGGACGACGGCTCCGGGAAGAATCCGGGCGCTGCGCTGCGTGGGGGAGAGATGGCGACCAGCGTGCTGTCGTCGAAGTAGATACTCGCTGCGCACTGCCACCGGCGAGGGGCCACAATCCGTACGCCGGCCCCCTGGTAGAGGGCCACGTGCCCAACCTCGGAGGACCAGAGTGACACCACAGCTGTGGTCCCCGGTGTCGCCGCCGCAGGGATCGTCGGCCCCTGACTGCGGGTGGGGCACGCCACGACGGGTATTTCAACCTGACGAACGACATTCGGGGTCGTCGTCGTGGTCGTGGACGACGTGGACGAGTGTCGGGTGGAGTTAGTGGGGAGTGCGAGCCCCAGAATGACAATGGCCGCGCCCACGACGAGGATGAGCCCTGACATTCGTCGCACAGAACGACACTAGTGATGACGCTGCGGACATCGTGAGGGACGAGTGTGGGAGTGACGCACCCGCACCGGTAGAATCGAACAATGCCGTCTTCTAACCCCTCACCCCGACGCGCCCCGACGAATGGTCGCAGTGGCCGTCCCGGTGCGGGCGGATCGCGCTCTGGATCATCGGGCGGCTCACGCAGTACGCCACCCACCGCACGAGGTGGGCAGCGATCGGGAGCCACCCGTCGTGACGGGGCTCCGAGATCAAGCGGCACACAGTCCTCGCGCGATCGTCGTCCGGACGCTGCGGAAGGACGTAGCAACGCGGCGTCGCGCGATGGTCGCTCCTACGGCGACGCCCGAAGTGCCAATTCTCGCGATCCCCGACCCTCCGGCGAACGTCGTGCGGGTGCGCCGCGTGGCGCGCGTACGGGCGGTACTGATCGTCGCAGTTCATCGGGTCGAGAGGATCGCCCCTACGGCGAGAGGCGTTCCTCGTCACCTCGCGGGGAGCGTCCGTCGGGAGAGCGTCGTCCGTACGGAGATCGCACGGGTGGACCTGATCGACGCACGTCCACTGGTCGCGACGACCGCCCCTATGGTGAACGTCGCGGACAGAGCCCTCGAGGGGAGCGGGCCTATGGCGACCGGCCGTATGGCGAGAGATCGTACGGCGAGCGTTCCTCCACAGTACGTCCCGGACCTCGTTCGGGTGACAGACGATCGTCCGCGTCGCGCGACGAACGTTACAACGGTGAGCGCCGCGCCCCCCGGAGCGCCGACGATCGCCGGCCCACGCGTGGTGGCGCATCCGCGTCGCGCGACCGTCGCGGTGCGAACGACGCACGTTCGTCGGAGTCCCAGGATCGTCGAGGGCCTCGCGAAGGGGCTCGTGGCGTCGGTGGTCGTCCCCCGCGCCGTGAGGGTGGCGACGGACGTGTCGTTCGACCGTCCAACGCACGTCCGAGCGGGGCGAAGCGTTTTGAACGTCCGTTAACACCAGAAGAGCGCCGCCGTCGCGACGATGACGCGCACGCCACCGCACAGGGGTGGGGTGGCGTCGCGCGTAAGGGCGCGGTCATGATGCGTAGCGAGGGCGAGCAGTTGACCTCGGGTCGGGCGAAATCTGCTGTCCCCACACCTCTCGCGGCGTGGGTGCCGGACGAACGTCCGAAGGCGCCGGCGACGAAGAACGACCTCGCCTCGCGCGCCGATCGCTATTCGTTGCCCGGCGACGTCCAGGCGGAAGTCCGCAAGGCCTTCGAAGGATCCTCCTACCAGCGCGAGAAAATGGTGACCTTCCTCACCCGCGCAGCCGAGGCCTACGACCGCCACCGCTACGAAGAGGCTCTGCGTCTCGCGAAGACGGTCGCGGATGCGACCCCGGGCGTGGCACCGGTGCGCGAGCTCGCCGGTCTGGCCGCGTACCGCGCAGAGCGATTCGGTATGGCGCGCGGTCACTTGCGCGCGTATTTCGACCTCACGGGAGACGCCGCTCACTTGCCCGCAGTGATGGACTGCGAGCGAGCCGGTCGACGATTCCGCGCGGTGGAAAAGACCTACGAGGAACTCGTCGCCAGTGAACCAACGGCGGAGATTCTCGCCGAGGCTCGCATTGTCTTTGCGGGATCTCTCGGCGACCAGGGTAAGTACGCCGAGGCGATTGATGTCTTGATCAAGGGCGGAGCAGCCAAGGCCCTGCGTAATCCCAGCTACCGCCACGTGCGCATGTGGTACGCGCTGGCCGATATCTACGATCGCTCGGGCGACGCGGCGATGGCGCGGGAATACTTCACGCGCGTGGTGCTCGCTGACGCCGAGGCGTACGACGCAGCGCAACGACTCGAGGACTTGGGAACGATCGCGGTGCGCAAGAACCGCAAGCGACGCACCACGCCCGTGTCGAAAAAGAAGAACGTCGACTGAGAAGACGTGTTTTCGTCACCTCGCTCAGTACGCTTTTCTAGATGAAACGCACGTCTCGATGGGAGAATCGGTTCGATCTGCTGATCGTGCTACTCGTCATTGACTACACGATCTTGGTGACGGGCTTAGTCACGAGATATACCGCGATGGCCGTCGTCGTGCCGATTCTTTTCACGGTGCGCGTGTCGCAGTTGGCGTCGGCGCAAAAGGGCGTGTGGCTGCGCGTTGGGGAGGTCGCCGGTCTTCTCGGTGTCGTCGCCGCGTTGGCCGATGCTATTTGGGTCGGTCGCATCACCGGCGGACTCGTGAACGCGCTGTTCGCCGTGGCCATGCTCGCGTCATTCATCTTGGTGGCGAGCCACGTCCTTCGTACCGATGACGTCACGGCGCAGACAATGTTCGCGTCGCTCAGTGTGTACTTGCTGCTGGGCTTATTCTTCGCGCTCGCCGATACTGCGGTGGGTGACGTCACGCGTCACTTTTTTGCGCAACGGGGTGCTCACTCCTACAGCGACTACTCGTACTTCAGCTTCATTACGTTGACGACGGTGGGCTACGGCGATCTGACGCCGTTTGGCTCCACGCCACGAGCGCTCGCGGTGCTCGAATCCATCAGCGGTCAAATGGTGTTGGTCACCCTGGTGGCGCGCACCGTATCCTCAGCGACGTCCATGAGAAATCGCAAAGGAAACTAGTTCCACCTTTCAGGAGGTGAGATTGCTAGCCTTCATTTCATGGACATTTCCGCACTCTTAGGGGATGAAGCCCCGTCCCTTCTTAACCACGTCGCCACCGCATTTCCGAAGGAATTGCTGACGGCTCCGGGCCCGCAGTTCCTTGACGAGGTCTTCGCCTATTCCGACCGGAGTCCTTCGGTGTTGCGCAGTCTGGGTGCGCTGTACGGCCACGGGCGTCTTGGCGGAACCGGTTATTTGTCGATTTTGCCGGTGGACCAGGGGATTGAACACTCGGGTGCCGCAAGCTTTGCGAAGAACCCCACGTATTTCGATCCCGCGAAGCTGTGCGACCTGGCGATCGCTGCGGACTGCAGTGCGATTGCCACCACTCTCGGCACTCTGGGTGCCGTGTCGCGGCGTTACGTGCACAAGATTCCCTTCATCGTGAAGATCAACCACAACGACTTCCTGCACTACCCGAATACCTACGACCAGATTTTGTTTTCATCGGTTCGTCAGGCCGCCGACCTCGGCGCGGTGGGCATTGGCGCGACGATCTACTTCGGTTCTCCCGAATCCGACCGTCAGCTGCAAGAAATTGGTGCCGCGTTCGCCGAGGCGCACCGTCTGGGACTCTTCACCGTCCTGTGGACCTATCTGCGCAATCCCGCCTTCAAGACGTCTGAAGCGGACTACCACCTGTCCGCGGACTTGACGGGACAGGCCAACCACCTGGGTGTCACGATCGAGGCGGACATCATCAAGCAGAAGCAGGCGGAGAATAACGGTGGCTACAACGCCGTTAACTTCGGCAAGACCGACGCTCGCGTGTACAGCGAACTCACGACCGACCACCCGATCGACCTGACGCGTTGGCAGGTGGCGAATTGCTACGCCGGTCGCATTGGACTTATCAACTCCGGGGGCGAGTCCAAGGGCGACAGCGACATGGCGCAGGCCGTGCGCACCGCCGTCATCAACAAGCGCGCGGGTGGACAGGGTCTCATTGTCGGACGCAAGGCCTTCCAGCGACACATCGATGAGGGCGCCGCATTGGTGCACGCTATCCAGGACGTTTTCCTCGACCCGAGTATCACCATCGCGTAAATCACTGAGACAAGGCCTGCGGTTTTGTCTCAGTGAACTCGGTACAGTGGAGTGAGAGAAAAGCGGGGCAGTGATGGCGCAACAAGAACTTTCCACCCTTGGCAGTGTGGTTCTGCGATTTGCCGGTGACTCCGGCGACGGCATGCAGCTCACCGGTGAACGATTCACTTCGGTGTCGGCACTGTTCGGTAATGATCTCGCCACCCTGCCGGATTATCCGGCCGAAATCCGCGCCCCCGCCGGCACGCTTGCAGGTGTCTCGTCGTTCCAGGTGCAGATTTCCGACCACGACATTTCGACCGCGGGTGACGCACCGAATGTCCTCGTGGCCATGAACCCCGCGGGACTGAAGGCCAATCTCGGTTTGCTCGAGCGTGACGCGACGATCATCGTCAATGTCGACGCGTTTGACGAGCGATCGCTCGAGAAGGCCGGCTACGACACGAATCCCCTCGAAGACGGCTCACTCGGACAATTCCGGGTCTACGAAGTTCCGATGACCACGATTACGACCGAGGTCTGCAAGGACGCGGGCGTGAAACCGCGCGACGCGGAGCGCTCCAAGAACTTCTTCGCACTCGGCCTGGTGTCCTGGTTGTACTCGCGCCCGACCGACACCACGGACGCGTGGATCGAGCGACGATTCGGCAAGAATCCTCTGGTTCTCGAAGCAAACCGCCGCGCGTTTCGCGCGGGGTATGACTTCGGCGAGACCGCCGAACTCTTCGACGCACGGTACGAAGTCACCGCGGCGCCCTTCCCGAGCGGAGAGTACGCCAATATCACGGGCAACACGGCGCTGGCGTGGGGACTCATTGCCGCGGCCCAGAAGGCGTCGTTGCCGTTGTTTCTCGGGTCGTACCCGATTACTCCTGCCTCCGACATTCTCCACGAGTTGGCGAAGCACAAGGAATTCGGTGTGCGTACATTCCAAGCGGAGGACGAAATCGCCGGCGTGGCCTCGGCCATCGGAGCCAGTTACGGCGGCGCCCTCGGGATAACCACCACAAGTGGACCGGGTCTTGACCTCAAGAGTGAGGCTATTGGTCTCGCGCTCTCGCTCGAGATACCTCTCGTGGTCGTCGACGTGCAGCGCGGCGGACCCTCCACGGGTCTGCCGACGAAGGTTGAACAAGCAGACCTGCTCCACGCCATGTACGGGCGTCACGGAGAGGCCCCGGTGCCGATTGTGGCGGCCATCACTCCGGGCGACTGTTTTAACGCGGCCATTGAGGCCGTGCGCATTGCCGTGACGTACCGCACGCCGGTGTTGCTGCTCTCGGACGCCTACCTCGCGAATGGCACCGAACCGTGGCTCATTCCCAACCCCGACGACTTGCCCGTCGTCGACCCGAAATTTGCCGACGCCACGAACCACGTGGCTGATGACGGCAGCGAGCAATTCTGGCCCTACCTGCGTGATGAGAACACGCTCGCGCGCCCGTGGGCCCCGCCGGGAGTACCGGGTCTCGAGCACCGCATCGGGGGTCTCGAGAAGGCCGACGGTTCGGGCAATGTTTCCTACGATGGACGCAATCACGAGCGCATGTCACACCTGCGTCGCGACAAGGTGGCCGGGATCGTCGCGAGCATTCCGGATGTGGATGTCGATGATCCGACGGGCGATGCCGACCTGCTGGTGGTGGGTTGGGGTGGTACGTACGGAGCAATTGCCACCGGAGTGGCGCGAGCTCGCGCGGCGGGACGCAAAGTAGCGCACGTGCAGCTTCGCCACATGAATCCTTTCCCCGGGAACTTGGGGGACGTCCTTCGGGCGTATCCGAAAGTCCTGGTGCCCGAACTCAACCTCGGACAACTCTCGCGTCTCCTGCGCGCGGAGTACCTCGTCGACGCCCAGTCTCTCAACAAGATGCAGGGCGTGCCGTTCCGGGCGTCAGAGATTGCGAGCGCTATCGAAACCACGTTGGGGGAGCAATCATGACAATGACACCGGTGCCGTTGACGACCCGCAAGGACTGGTCGAGTGATCAAGAGGTGCGGTGGTGTCCGGGTTGTGGCGACTACTCGATTCTCGCGGCGATCCAGATGATGATGCCTGATCTCGGCGTGCGACGAGAGTCGACCGTCTTCGTGTCGGGAATTGGGTGTGCCGCACGTTTTCCGTACTACATGAACACCTACGGCGTGCACACAATCCATGGTCGTGCGCCCGCCATTGCGACCGGACTCGCGATGGCGCGACCAGACCTGACGGTGTTTGTGATCACCGGTGACGGTGACGCATTGTCCATCGGGGGCAATCACCTCATTCACGCGCTACGACGCAACGTGAACATCAAGATTCTTCTTTTTAACAACCGTATCTACGGTCTCACCAAGGGCCAGTACTCGCCCACGTCGGAACGCGGAAAGATCACGAAGTCCACGCCGGCCGGTTCATTGGATCGACCGTTCGACCCCGTGTCGCTGGCTGTGGGAGCAGAGGCCACCTTTGTCGCCCGCACGCATGACATGGACCGGGCGCACATGCAAGAGACGTTCCGCCGCGCGCACGAACACCGCGGCGCCGCCTTGGTCGAGGTCTATCAGAATTGCAACGTCTTCAATGACGCCGCGTTCGAAGGCATCACGGGCAAAGAGAACCGTGGATCAATGTTGATTCAACTGCGCCACGGCGAACCCGTTCGCTTCGGGGCCGAGGGAGAATTTGGTGTGTTCCGCACACCACAGGGTGCCTTCGTGACGGACCGGGTAACGAGTGAGAACGAGAGCCATCTGGTCGTGCACGACGAACACGTCAGCGACCCGAGCTTGGCGTTCTCGTTGTCACGTCTCACGATCAGCGACCACGAGCCGACCCCCATGGGCGTGTTTCGTGACGTCGACGCACCCGAATACGGTGCGAGCGTGAGCGAACAGATTGTCCAGCAGCAAACGGCCAAGGGGCTCGGTGACTTGGCCTCGTTGTTCCGCTCGAACGGTTCGTGGACGGTCTCGTAAAGGTCGAGCGCGGGTGGGCTACGTGGCCTAACGCCGTGACCGTCGTCCGGCTCGCTTTCTTGCCGGTCTACGTCGTTCTCGTGATGGGAACCGACCACTGGGCGATCGCGGCGTGGCTCCTCGCCATGCTCGGTGCCACCGACTGGGTGGACGGATATCTAGCGCGCCGATTTCAGCAAGTGTCGAGTGTCGGAAAGATTTTGGACCCGGTCGCGGACCGACTGTTGGTGATGACTGGCGTCATCACTATTGCGGCGGTTGGCGCCGTTCCGTGGTGGTTCGCGGGACTCACGCTGGCGCGCGAAGTCGTCGTTTCGGGGGTCACGCTCTTGCTCGCCGCGTTAGGGGCTGCTCGTATCGATGTCCTGTGGTGGGGCAAGGTCTCCACTTTCGCCCTGATGCTGGCCTACCCGCTATTTCTGGTGACGACCAACCCCCACGGGGTCCCGAGGTCGACGTGGCAAGAGGCGATTCGCGACCTCACGTGGGTGATTGGTGGCTTCGGACTCGCGCTGGCCTGGGTCGTCCTGGGTGGCTATGTGCGGCCCGCCTTGAGCGCCCTACGCACGGGGCGGGCGGCTCGCCAACTCAAGTAGATTGATCCACTATGCAGATTCCTTCGGAGCTCAAGTTTTCGAAAGATCACGAGTGGGCCGACCGTCGCGAAGATCACATTCGCATCGGTATCACCGACTACGCCCAGGACGCGCTGGGCGATGTCGTGTTCGTTGATCTTCCTTCCATCGGCACGCACGTCGACGCGGGTGCGACCATCGGTGAGGTCGAATCGACCAAGTCGGTGTCGGAGATCTACGCGCCGGTCGCCGGCACCATCGTGGAGGTCAACGCGGATCTCACATCGTCGCCCGAGTCGGTCAATCAAGACCCCTACGGTGCGGGATGGATTTGCGTCATCAAGATCGACGATGCATCTAGTTACGACACCCTTCTCGACGCCGCTGCCTACGGCGAGCTGACCCATCACTGACGCGGCGCGTCGGGGAATGATCTTGGGTACTGTGACGGCTGTGACCTGTCGACGCTGCGGTGAGATTCTGAACGCCAACGCCAACTTCTGTTGGTCGTGCGGCGCGCCGCAACACGACTCCACGTCGCCCGAGACCGTGGCTATTCCGGTCGTGAGTGCCGACGATGGTCTCGATCCCCACGCGGTGGCGGAGCCGGTCACGCGTGTGGTCGACGCACTGATCATCGCGGCCGGACCTCTCGCGGGTCAGCGCTTTGAACTGCGCACCGACGTCGTCACGGTCGGACGCCACGAGGCGAGCGACGTGTTCTTGGATGACGTGTCGGTATCGCGACACCACGGCCTCTTTACGAAGACCGCCAGCGGTCGCTACACGGTGCGAGACCTGAATTCACTCAACGGCACGTACGTGAATGGTTCGCGGGTCGAGGAAGTCCCGCTGCGGTCTGGGGACGAGGTGCAGATCGGAAAATTCAAATTGCTGTTCTGGGGGGCGGACGAATGACGCCCGTCGGGCGACTGCGTATTGGTGAAGTCCACACGCTGCTGCGCCAGGAGTTCCCCTCCATTGAATTATCCAAGATTCGCTACTACGAGGACAAGGGTCTCGTGTACCCGAGTCGCTCGCGCAAGGGGTACCGCCTCTACAGTGAGCGCGACATTGAGTGTCTTCGGGAAGCCTTCCGTCTCGCCCAGCAGGAATTTGTTCCGCTGCGCGTGATTCGTCAGCGTCTGATCGAGCAGGGCTTGCTGCCCGACGAGGCCGTCGAGCCCGCGACGAAACGAGCGGCCAAAGAGGCGGCCACAACACCTGTGTCGCTCGTCGCACCGACCGAAGAAGCGTCGACGCCCACGTCGCCAGCGAGCCCCGAAGAGGAGCCCCGACGCGTGGCAACGGTCCGATTGATTGGCACGCAGTCCAAGCCCACCCTGCCGCTGCCGGGTAGCGCCGGTGCGCCGAGTCGCATGACGCCCTCGACGGCGCCTGCGACACCCCCGTCGTCAGACAAGCAAGTGGCGCCCGCGGTCGCTCCGGCACCGTCACCGGTCGCGCCACCACCACCGGCGGTAGTGCTGACCGCGGTCCCGGACGACGACGAGGACGCGACCCTTCCAGAGGGTCTGATGACGCGAAAGGACTTTCGAGACGCTACGGGGCTCACACCCGGCGCCATGAATGACTTGGTCGCCTACGGCTTTGTCCGACTCGTTGCCGACAATGGCGTTGACTACTTCAGCGTGGACGACATCGAATTAGCGAAGGACTTCGGTCATCTCATGCGCATGGGCGTGGAGGCGCGTCATTTGCAGGTCCTGCGTCGCACCGTCGAGCGCGAAGTGGAGCTCTTGGCGCAACTGACCGAGCCGATCGTGCGCGCCCGACGTGGTCGAACGCCGGACGACATTCAAAATGACGTGAGTCACGTGGGAGACGAACTCCAAGGCTTTCGCAGCTCTCTCTATAACGCGGCGCTGAGCGATCACCTCCGAGACATCGGCGGCCCCCGCCCCTAGGCTGGGGGAGTGATCGAAGTCATTCTGCGAGCGGTGAGAGTGGACATTGGCTCCGCCACGCCGCTCCTCCTGCTCGAAGAGCGTGACGGACCACGAGCTCTCATGATCTTCGTGGGGGCCCCCGAAGCGGCGTCCATTAGTTACGCCCTCCAAGGTCTCGTCACCGAACGGCCGATGACACACGATCTCGTTCTCGACATCATTCGCGCTCTGGGCGCGGAACTTCAGTGTGTCGTCGTGAGCGACATGATCGACGGCACCTACCACGCCGAGCTGCGACTCGAGATCAATGGTGAGGTGCGCACCGTCTCGAGTCGTCCGAGTGACGCCATCGCGATTGCTCTACGGAGCGGCGCGAAGGTCTTCGTCGCGGACGACGTGATGAGCGAGCACGGTCGCGAGGTGGAGTTCGATGTGAATGACGAGGACGACGATGTCGCCGACGTCGAGCTCGGCGACGACATCAGCGAATCTGACCTACTCGCGCAAATGCGGGACTTTCTCGACGACGTCAATCCCGAGGACTTTCTGGGGTGAAACGAGTCCTCGCGATCCTCGTGATTGTGGCACTCGTTGTGAGCGGCGTTGTGGCGTACCGCCACTGGCACGCTCGGACACACACGACAACAACAGCGGTCTCGACAACCTCATCGTCAACCTCGACGACGCTCGGCGCCGCGTGTGGGGCGTCACACTTCACGGCCACACTGCAATCACTCGGCGCCGCGGCTGGGACGACGTACGCCAGTGTCACTCTCGTCAATACGGGATCGATGTGCCACTACAGCGGTGCGCCATCGGTGACCTTCGCCGGCGCGTCGGGTGTTGTTCCTCTCACGGTGACGGTTGCGGATGCGTCGTTTTCCGCTGTTGGATCGAACGCTCCACCCGTGCCGCCGCAACCCGGAGATATTGACACCCAGGGCTCACTAACGTTCGACCTCGGCTACAACAGCGCCGTGTCGTCGGGGTCGTGTTCGTCCATTGCGACGATGACGGTGACCTTTGGAGGGTCGTCCACCAGCGCGCTCTCCTTGTTTGGTTCGTCCTTCATGCCGTGTGGGACGGTCCTTGTAAGTTCACTCTTCGCGGCTGGGTGAGAGTCCCGATCGTTACGCCTGGGTGATCGTTACGCCGCTGACCCCGTGACTACCCGTCAACCCGCCGCTCGACCCAGAGAATCCGAGGCGCGGCGTCGCCGGGAGCGCCACTGTGGTCTTCAGTACTCGAATGCCGCTGACGTAAACCGTGAGGGACGTTGCGGTGGAGACGACCGTGATCGGCCCCGAGAGGGACGACAGGGCGGTCGGCAGTAGTGCCGTCGACAGCCATCGGAGTCGAGTGCCGACCGAGCCATTCGAGATGCCCACGAAATTCGCCCCCGGTGAGCCGGCTTCGGCGTATTCGGAGAAGACGACGGCGATGACACCGGTCGAATTTGGCGCAAATCCCATGTTGAATCCAGACCCTCCGACGAACGTCGCCGGGGTCTTCGAGCTGCCGTAGAGAAGCGCAAAGCCGTCCGCGACGCTGGTCGACGGGACCACGGGCGTGAAGGTCACAGTGGTGGATGCACTCTTATTCAACGTCGTGTTCCACGCGCTACCCGCCTGATTCGTGCCACCGGAGTTGAGTTTCAACGTGGACCCCACCAAAGTGGCTGACCCGTTGCGATGCCACGTCGTATACGAGGCGGTCGGCGTGGCCGGCCCGGACGCGGTACCCGTGATGGGCAACGATTGTGATTGCGCACCGAGATAACTGAGCAGCAGGGATCCGCGAATCGGACCTGCGGCGGTGGGCTGGACTCCTACGAGTACCTGGACGTAATCCCCGGGCAATAGAAGGAGAGGAAGAGTGGGATTCGCGTAGCCGACGCCGGTCAGTCCGTTCGAGGTCGTAATCACACTCAGTCCGGCGCCAGTCGTCGCCACCTTCGTCAGATCGACACGGTTGTTGCTCGTGTTCGTCAAGGTCACCGTGTCGTTCGTGTAGCCACCCACGGGGACCACGCCGACGTTCGTGTTGTATGACGAAGAGAGATTGAGATTCGGCAAGGAACCGCTGACGGTAGCCCACACATTGCTCACCGTGTGCTGGTCATCGAGTCCACCTGTCGCACCACCGAATCCCAAAAGAACGGAATTGGCGAGGAGTCCGGTGACGTTCGCAGTTAGTGGGGTGTAGGTCGTGTCGGTGTTGTCCGTGGGCACAACGCCCTGGCCGTTGATGGTTACCGAAATGGTCTTGGTACCGGTGGGGGACGTGGTGACCGAGACGTTGACGTCCAGAGGAACGTCCTGCACCCCTCCGTCGTTCACTGTGCCGCCGGTCGGTATGACCGCCGTCTTGAGCCAATTCATGCCGTTGTTCGCTTGATTGATGCCGTCGGCGATACCCACAAACCCGCTGAGGAATGATCCTGCTGGCGCGCCGTTCTCCGGATATTCCGCGACCACGACGGAGATCGCGTCCATCCCTCCGATGCCGAGGTCGAACCCAGAGTTGCCGACAGTCGTAGGGGTCGTGTCAGCAGCGTTGGCGAGCACGAGTTCCTGCGCGTCGGCGCCACTGCCGTCGGAGGCGAGGCTGGTGTACGAGATATTCATGGTCTTCGACGACTGCGCCGTGGGCCAGAAGGATGTGCCTGCTTCGGAGTTCAAATTGGGCGTGAGCTGAATTGAGTTCTGAGCGAGTGTCGCTGCACCGTTTGCCGTCCAACCATCGGTCGGCGTGGGTATCGGAATCGCGTAACCCGTTCCGGTCCCTTGGCCTGTCATGGTGATGGTAAAGGTGACAAATCCGGTTCCCGCAGCGTTCTTCTCGTCCGTAGTGAATTTCCAGACCGTCGTAAAGACGCCGTTGGTTGATGGTTGAAAGACGACGGGGAAGGTGGCGGACGATTGCGGTTCAAACTCTTCACCGACGGCCAAGCTCGCCTGAATTTGGAGATCATTATGCAGTGTGTCGTTGGCGACGGGGTCCGACACAATGGCGGGCGTGAAGTTCGTCACGGTCGCCGTGGAGCCAGCGGCGGCATCGACATTGTTCATGACGGAGAAGCTCAAGGTCGACGATTGGCCGATCGGCACTTGTCCGAAATTCAAGACGGTCGAATAGTTACCATTGCTCGCCACGGTCGCGGGTGACACTTGGACCTGGGCAGGTTCGGCGCCAGATCCGGTCAGAAGAATGGTGAGGGACTGCACGGTCGTGGTGCCTGTTGGCTTGGCACTGAATGTGATGGAGCCGTCCGATTCGCCAACGTCCGTTGGTTTGAAGACGACACTGATCGTGACCGACGAGTTCGGTGCGAGCGTTGCGCCCGTCGAGGGCAACGAGCTTAGGGTAAACGGGGGAGTCGATTTCGCTGCCGGGACCGCCGTCCAGGTCAGTGGAGTTGCCCCGTAGTTCGCCAGGATGAATGTCGCGGTCGGTGACGAATTGCCTTGCGTGATGCCACCAAAGTCAATGGCTCGAGTGGACGCGTAGAGAACGCCTTGCGACGACTCGGCGGTGCCACTTACTGGCAGATCGAACTCGCCGTAATTGTCGGTAATGCTCACCACCCCCACCTGAGCGCCAGGAGCTGTTCCTGGTAACGGTGCGAACGTGATGGCCACCTTGAGAGACTGACCACTTAGCAGGGTGATGCCGCCTGAAGGAATGGGTTCCGCAACGCCACCGACAATGGCGGTCGCGCTGAAGACCGACGAGGGTGTCGTCGAAATACCGGTGACGGTGATGCCCGTACTCGGGGCATTGACGGTGGTCACTGTGGTGGTCATCGTCGTCGGAGCACCCCCAACGATCGTCGTCTTGAAATTCACACTCTGCGTGTCGACGATGGCGGGCTGGGTGAGGGCGCCGAACGCGTACACCGTTCCGGTCTTTGAGGCCACGAAGAGTTTGTTGTCCCAAACACCCGGAGACGTGAACTTGTTCGCCATTCCGACGGACCATTGTCCGATGAGTGTGAGCCACTTCCCGTTCGGCACGGCGTTGTAGGCCTGGAGCGTGCCGCCGTCACCCGCCGGATCGAGGGAGCGAACGATCCACACGATGCCCGTGCCGGGGACGAGTTGGTTGGACGTTGTGATGGGGCTCGAGGAACCAAATCCGAACTGGATGGAGGTGGGGGTGTTATTGATGCCGGCAACGGGACCGGCGGTCGCCACCTGGGAGATCGTTGGGAAGTTGTACTGCGTGCTGGACGCGTCAACCTTGTACGCGTAGAAGTTTCCTTGACCAGAATTGCCCAATGAGCCGGTGCCGTTGGTCGCCGTGGGGATGTAGATGTAGCCACCCGTCGCGGTGGGTAGAACGGCGGGGGTCGCCCACGCGCCACCTGCTTGACATAATTTGTCACCGACGCCCTGGTTGAAGTTGCTGCCGGCGCCGATAACCGCGTCACCTCCACCTGGTCCTTGGCCGAAGCCCCCCAGTGTGTTCGGATTCGATGCGGTCGGGCCGTCGAGCAGGTAGACGCAACCCGCCTTGCCGTCTTGGAGGATCACGTTGGGATAATTCGTGGTGCCAAAACTTGACGGCAAGGGAATCGGTGATCCGGAGCCGAAGTCGAGGTCCGCGTCGGACAAAGCTTGTTCGTTGTAGGGCATGAAGAAATCCGACACGTTGAGTTGCTTGCTCTGCAGTGCGTCGCTTCCGAGAGACGAGACGGAGAGATCCACGACCGATGACGGGACGGAACCGTTGTTCTGAATCCAGTCCGTCGCTGATGTCGGAGCACCGGGATCGTTCTGGCCATCGCCGTTCCCCGTGGTCAAAAGAATGTTGTCCCCGTATTGCACAATGCCGCCGCCGGATTGCCAAATACCGGCGTCACCGTTGGGATCACCCGACGTGATGGCGTCCCAGATCGTGTCGATCCCGGTCCCTTGATCCGCCGTGGTGCCAGATGTGGAAACGCCGACCAAGAATCCGTTCCACGCACCGACGTCACAGTGCGAACCAAAGCCCACGTAGACGGTGTTGTTAAGGAGGAGAAGTCCTGGGCGCTGGAAGAGGAGATCAGCGTCGAAGTATCCATTCGGCGACTGATTGTTGGTGGCTTGGCCTTGGATCAGGACGGGGAAATTTGGTTGTTCGACGCCACTCAGAGGATTTATTGCGTGCAGGTAATAATTAGGCGTGCCGTTGTAACTCATTTCCAGTGCTACGAAGTACAACGAGTTGGTCGATACGTCAAACGTCGGTGTCGAGGTGATTCCTACGTAGGGGGAGATATCGCCGCACTGCCACGTATTCTGCTCTTGCAGCGGGGATCCGACGTTCTCGCTCCATTCAACAGTGCCCGTCGACGGGTTGAGTCCGTAGATGTTGTCCTGCTCCGTCGCAATAACCAGGACACCGTCGGCCACCAGTGGCTGGGCGTAGACATTTCCCTTGATGGATGGCTGCTTCCAAATCTGACCGAATGCCGCTGAATTTCCCACGAGAGCAGGGGAGAGGCGTGTTTGGTCTCCGTACCAACCGGCGCGAGAGTTCGAGCCCCTGTTCGTGGCTTGACTGGTAAAACTGGCCGTTTCAGCTCGGGGTGCGCGATGTGAGGCGTCAGATCTGTGAGAATGGTGACCCGCAGCCATCGCCGCGACAGGAAAAGCGGTGGCAGACACCACTAATATGGTCAACGGAACAGACAAGAACCTCGCGCGTGCGCCACGTCGCTGCATATTTCACCCTTGGTTTCGATCTCATCTCTACTCTAACGACTGGGTGAGGGAAAAGATTGATAGTTAAAACAGTTTCTTGATCTCTAGCCCAAAGTGCAATCTCATGCATCTGAATAGAAATAATTTCTCACATTTATTTAGAAGTGATGGGGCAGAAAACTTTTCGTGACTATAAATAAATTCTTCAACCTAGGGCTGCGTGGAGAAGGCTATTCGAAAGATATCTTTCACATCTCCGTTCCTGACAGCGTGTTGACATCTCCCTGACAACGTGTACACTTGTCGCCATGCAATCAAAGTTGATTCGTTTTGGACGCAAGTTCGTCGCGTCGTCGGTCGCGGTCGTGACCCTCGCGTCGACCATGTCGATTGTCGGTTCGATCGCCGCGAGTGAGGTTGCCTCAGCAACCGGCGGCCCGGCGAGCTGCACCCTCTACTTCACCGGTGCTGCGAGCAGCACCTGGGAGAGCGCCAGCAACTGGTCGGCGACCGACGGTGGCAGCACCGCGGGCCGCATCCCGAACAGCAGCGACACGGTGTGCTTCTCGTCGTCGCCGTCGACCT
>CAIQPR010000031.1 GCA_903873775.1 uncultured Actinomycetes bacterium | reverse complement strand
GACGACGTTCCGTAACTCGTGGTGACCCGGATGTCGACGGGACCGGACACCAGCGCCGGCGGGGTGACGGCCGTGATGTACGACGGGGAGTGCACGACGAAACTCGCCGCCGGCTGACCGCCGAAGGTCACTGCCGTCGCGCCGGAGAAGAACTGTCCGTAAATCTGTACGGACGTGCCACCGGATGTCGCGCCGTTCACGGGGCCGACTTCGCCCACGTTCGGCGGACCGGGGTTTTCGGTGTACTGGTCCGCCGTGACGATGGACGAGGAGCCACCCGGCGTCACGACGACGACGTCATAGGTCGCCGGTGAGAGATAGGCGGGAACAACAACGGTCAACTTCGCGTCACTCACCACGGTGGGTTGTGCGGAAGAAGCGACGGATCCATTGCTGACCCAGTCGACCGAAGTGGCGCCCGTGAATCCGCTGCCGTTCACCGTCAACGTGAAGCTGGTGCCCTCCGTTCCTGAGGTCGTGCCCAACGAGGTCACCCACGGGCTCGCCGGGACCGTGAGTCGCGACACTTCATTCGACGTCGTCGAGTACACGTCTCCACCCGACGTGTTCGCCACACCGAGGTACTGGATCGTGTTGTCGAGGACCTGCGCCGCGCTGCTGCCCGCGGACACTTCGTCGAGACCATTCGTCGAGTCCGCCACAAAGATGCGGCCGGTACCGTCGACCGCGATCGACTGCGGCGTCGCGTTGGTCGGGAGTGACGACGTCACCGGATTAGCCCCCAGGACCGAGTAGGAGACCACACCACCGTCGTAGATGGCGGCGTACACGCGTCCGTCATGGCCAACAGTCAGGGCGGACACCGCACCCGGGCTCGCCCACAACGAGAACGCCGACGTACCGAGGGGAGCGGCCCAGATGCCCTGGTAGTTACCGAGGAGCAGGTTGCCTCCCACGACGGCGACAGACGTGACCGACCCGGGCACAGATCCCCCGGAGAGGACCGTTCCTGAATCTTCGGTGCCACCGGTGTTCGGGAATTCCCTGACCACACCATTGAGGGCCACGACATAGAGCGTGCCGGTGGCCGGGTCTGCGGCCACGTGCGTCGGGTAGTCGAGGCCCGAGCTCGACCAGTTCGTAATCAGCGCGTGAGCGGAGGATCCGTCCGTGTTCATGACGTAGATCGTGCCGAGTGTTTCGTCCGCCACGAGCAGTTGCTGCGAGTAGACGTCGTAGCCCACACCGGACAAGCGTGCAGTACCGGGGTCTGACGACATGGCGATCGGCGTCGCGTTGGCGCCGGTCGACGTCATGGACGTGACCTGACCTTCACCGATGAGACTGCCCGAATTCTGGGGGTTGTTCACTTCCACTTGTTGGCCAATGAATAGGCTGCCGGCCGTCAAACCCGTCGTACCCGACGGGACGACATTGATGCCGGTGTAGTCACCTTCGCCCATAGTGGCAATCGTGGTCGGCGAACCCGACGTCAGAGGCACCGACTGAATCTGCGGGAAATACAGTCCCAGTTCGAGGTCGCTCACGAGCAAGTTGGACCCGTCAACGGCGAGCGCCGTCGGGATGTACGCCACCATGAAGGTGGAGACGGTGCCAATGGTTTCGCCCGCGACCACGTGCACGTGGAGTCGTTCCACGACGCTATTTTCCTGGTCGCCGACAAAGAAGTCCCCGGACGACGGGTCGTAGGCGATGGCGTCGAGCGAGGCGTTCGCGTCAAAAGCGCCGGAGCCAACCTCGGTGTTGCTCGTGATGTAGCCCTTGCTGTCGAATTGCACTTCCCACACGCCGGACGCGACATCTTTCGATCCGAGGTCCGCGACGTAAAGGTTGCCCGCAGCGTCAACCGCGACGTCTTGGGGATCGGTGAAGTACTGGCCGTAGAAATTCGTCTCGTTCGTGCCGTCCATGTTGAAGCGGTAGACGCCACCGGGAATGTTGCTGCCGTTGCCGGCGTGCGCGATGTACACGTATCCGCCACCCTTCACGGTGGGGTCGGTGTAGATGGTGGCGCCGCCGAGACCCGTCAAACCGGTGGCCCACGTCTGCTGATTCGTGCCGTCGGCGTTCATTTCGGTCAGGCTGCCGTCCCGGCTGTCCGCCACGACAATCTGTCCCGAGGGCAAGGTCACGACGTGTACATCAGAGTTGCCGAGCGGCGGATCGAACGCCAACGTGTCAATCGGCGTGAGCGTGGGAGCCGCGCTCGCGACGTCCGCAGTCAAGATGGGTGCGAGACCCGTGGACAGGGCGAGTACCGCCGCTACAACAACCTTGCGCACGGACGACCTCCAAGTCACTGTTGGAAATTTTTTAGAACGTTATCTCCTAGTGGGCACCATCGGGGTGGAAAATCTTTCGACGTGATCTCCTCGAAGGGACTCACGTTGTTTCCGATACGTTCACGCGAGACCTGTAGATTTGCGCCAAGGAGGCGCCAGTGGCCCGAGTCGAATTTCAGAGTGTTACCAAGGTTTTTGAGGGGAAAAAGGCAGTCAATGCGCTGGACCTGACCGTTGACGACGGTGAATTTCTCGTCCTCGTTGGTCCCTCCGGCTGCGGGAAATCGACCGCATTGCGCATGATTGCGGGTCTTGAGACGGTGGACCAGGGGACGATTCTCATCGGTGAAACCCCCGTCACAAACTTGGCGCCGAAGGATCGGGATATCGCCATGGTCTTCCAGACGTACGCGCTCTATCCGCATCTCTCCGTCGCCAAAAACATCGCCTTCCCCTTGCAGCAAAAGGGCATTGGCAAGGCCGAGCGCTTGGCGCGCGCCAAAGTCGTCGCCGACACCCTCGGTCTCAGCGATTACCTCGACCGCAAGCCGCGCCAACTCTCCGGTGGTCAGCGTCAGCGTGTCGCCCTGGCGCGCGCCATTGTGCGTAGCCCCCAGGTGTTCTTGATGGACGAGCCGCTGTCGAACTTGGACGCGTCACTGCGCATCCAAACGCGCAGTGACATCGTCGCCCTGCAGAAGAATCTTGGTACCACGACGATCTACGTCACGCACGACCAGGTCGAAGCCATGACGATGGGCCACCGCATTGCCGTTCTCAACGAAGGCGTCTTGCAGCAGGTGGGTAAGCCCATCGACCTGTACCAGCGTCCCATCAACACCTTCGTCGCCGCCTTCCTCGGTGCACCCGGCATGAATCTCTTCACTGCACGGGCCGACAACGGGGCCATCACCATCGACGGGGCCACGACGAGATTCACGACCCCCGGGCTCGACGGCCCGATCACGGTCGGTGCGCGCGCCGAGGACTTACGACTCGCCTCGACGGGAATTCCGGCGCACGTGACGGGCGTTGAAATTCTGGGTGCCGACGTTCACGTTCTCGCGACCACACCCAGTGGGTCCTCCTTCACCTTGCGGCAGCCGGTGGAAGCGCCACGACCGGAGCTCGGCGAGAACGTCACCATCGACATCACGGCGACAGAATTGCCGTTGTTCGATCCGCACACCGGCATTCTGCGCGACGAGGTCGCGCGATGAGCGTCGCCGGTCGGCGCAAGAATTCGTACGTCGCCTACGTCTTTTTGGCGCCGGCGTTGATCCTGCTCGGGGTCTTTGTTCTCTACCCGTTCCTCGACAATTTCAAATTGGCGCTCTATCAAAGCTCCCCGTCGCCGCTCATCCCGAGCACCTACGTCGGACCGTCGCAGTTCTGGCAGACGATTACGAGCAGTACGTTCCTTCAAGGACTGCAGGCGACGCTCATCTACACGGCCATCGTGGTGCCCTTCGGACTGCTCTTTGGACTCCTGCTCGCCGTACTGGCGAACCAGAAATTGCGCGGCATGGTCATCTACCGCACGATCTTCTCGACGACGGTGATTTCCGGCGTGGCGGTGTCGGCGGTCATCTTCGACACGCTGCTGAATCCGGTCGTGGGCATCCTGCCGTGGCTCGGTATCAACATCAACCCCCTCACGAGCCCGACGTGGGCGCTGCCGGTCAACGCGCTCATTGGCGTGTGGTCCTACATGGGTCTCGCGTTCATCTTCTGCCTCGCCGGACTGCAGTCGGTCGATACCTCGGTCCTCGAGGCTGCGGAGTGCGACGGTGCCGGCTGGTGGTCCACGCTGTTCCGAGTCACCATCCCCATGTTGTCGCCGACGCTGTTTGCCGCCCTCACGCTCGGCACCATTTCGGCCCTCTTTTCCTTCGGCACGATCAATCTCTTGATCGGCGCGAACGCGCCTTCGGTCAATGCGAATGTTCTCGGACTGCAGATCTACAACAACATTTTGGTCAACCAAAACTTTGGCATCGCCGCGTGCTTGTGCATTGCCCTCTTCATCGTCACGCTGATCATCACCGGCGTCATGTTCCGATTCCTCGAGAGGCGCGTGAGCTATGCCCGCTAAGGCCCTGAAGCACCGTTTCGCGAAGCTCGCGAGTTACACCGTGCTCACAGTGGCGGCCATCCTCGTACTCTTCCCGCTGTACATGACGGTCGTCACGTCACTGTTGGATCCGACCTTGATCGGGCACGTGCCGCCGTATTTCTATCCGCCACATCCCACGTGGGGCATCTACGCCGACGTCTTCACACAGGCCCACTTCGGCCACTACATCGTGAACTCCTTGATTCAGAGTTCCCTTATCACCATCGCGTCGGTTGTCACCTCGCTGTTGGCCGGATACGCCTTCGCGATGCTCGAGTTCCCGTTGAAGCGCACGCTGTTCTTCCTCACGCTGGTCACGGTGGCCATTCCTTTTGAGGTGACCGTGACGGCGAACTACTTGACCGTGGTGCACCTCGGCTACAACGCCACCATGATCGGCATGGTCCTGCCCTTCCTCGCCTCGGGATTTGGCATCTTCCTCATGCGCCAGGCGTTCCTTCAGGTCCCGTACGAGATCCGCGAAGCGTCCCTCATTGACGGCTACGGCGACGTGGGATTCTTTTTCAGAGTAGGCATCCCACTCGTGCGACCCATGATCGGCGGTCTCACGCTGGTTTCGTTCCTCAGCGCGTGGAATCAGTACCTCTGGCCCCTGATCCAGTCGTCAAATACAGATTCTTTGCGCACCGCGCAGATCGGGCTCCAAACACTGTTCGGTAGTACGACGTCGATTACGGCGCTGAACGAATACGTGGCGGCGTCCATCATCTTGATCGCCCCGTTCTTTATCCTTCTGATCTTCTTCCAACGGCAATTAATCGCCAATTTGACGTCGGGTGCCGTGAAATAATCTCGCGCCCACAGTCTCTTTGGCGGGCGGTCACCTGTGGGTAACTTTGGTGTGGCATGGTAAGAAGTATGAAACTTCACTCCTCATTCAGAGCAGTACTCAGTGCCGCCGTTCTGGCGGGTTCTCTCGCGGCTGTGGCTGCGGTGGAGGCACCGGCCATTTCGGGCGCGTCTTCCAGCGTGAACTGCGCGCCGTCGGCGATCAACGGCCACGTCAACATCAGCTTCTGGGAGTCGTCCGCGGGTAACAACGCCAGTGCGATGGCCAAGTTGGTCAAGCAGTTCAACGCGACGCACCCGAACATCACCGTGACGGACGTCAACCAGACCGGTGGGTACGAGCAGACGTACGACCTCTTCAAGAACAGCTTGAACGACACCAGCACCACGCCGGACGTGGTCTACGGCGACGACTACTCGACGCAGGCGATGCTTGACACCGCCGGCATCGTGCCCGTCTCCACCTGCATCGCGCAGACCAAGTACTCGACCTCGGGCTTCTTGAAGAAGACCATCATGCAGCAGACCATCAACGGCAACCTCGTGGCCCTGCCGTACTCGGCCTCTGCCCCGGTCCTGCTGTACGACAAGGTCGCCCTGAAGGCCGCCGGCGTGTCGGCGGCCCCGACGACCATCGCCGCCATGGAGGCTGACGCCGCCAAGCTGGTCAAGACCAAGATCTGGACCGACGGCATGACCATCAAGAACGACCCCTGGTGGTTGCAGGTGTACCTCGGCATGGCCAACCAGGACTTCGTGAACAACAACAACGGTCACACCGGTAAGGCCACCGCCATGGCGTTCGGCACCTCGAGCAGCCCCTCGCAGAGCACGGCGGTCGCCCTGCTGAGCGCGCTGCAGAGCATGGTGTACACCCAGAAGGACGCCGTGGCGTTCTCCTCCACCGCGACGGGTCTTGCGGCGTACAACAACCTGCTCGCCATTGGTGAGAAGAAGGCGGGAATGACCATCGACACGTCCGCCACCCTGGGCACCGTCGAAGCCGACATCAAGGCGCTGTACCCCAAGGTTGTTCTTGGTGTCTCCCCGCTGCCGCTGCTGACCGCTAAGGACAACTACGGCGTGCAGCCCGGCGGTAACTCGCTGTTCTTGGGCGCCGAAGGTGGCAACGCGAAGATTGCCGCGTCGTGGGAATTCATTCAGTGGCTGGACTCGGCCACGGAGCAGGCCACGTGGGACGCCGCAACTGGCTACGTGCCGGTGACGACCGCCGCGGCCACGACCTCGACCATCAAGAGCTTGTGGGCCAAGGACCCCTACTTCAAGGTGGCCTACACCGAGATCACCGCGGGTTCGGCGAACTACTCGTCGGCCGGTCCGGACTTCGGTGCCTACTACCCGGTCAACAACCAGCTGACCAGCGTGATGGGCAGCATCCTGCAGAACGACAGCAACATCAACACGGAACTGTCGAACTTCGCGAGCTACGCGCAGAACGAAATGGCGAGCCCCGCGAACGGCTGAGCCTTCTCGTCCTCACAACAAAACCCCCGTCCGCGAGGACGGGGGTTTTGTTATTAGTGGAACCCTGTGACGCCCTAGGCGCCGTAACGTTCGGCGAGATCACGCACGCACTCGGCGAACTCGGCCATGGTCCTTTCGAGGATGGTGGCCACCGGCTCGACCGCATCAATGCGACCCATCACTTGACCACCCAGGGCGATCGAGGCTTCGAGATCGCCGCCGAAGTAGAGATCGGTGACCCGACCGAATTCGGCCATGGACACCGCGTCCTCGTGCTCGAGCCGCGAGGTGCGCTCGGTGCGTAGCGCCCGCAGCGCGGGTGAGGAGAATCGGTTCAGAAAGACCGTGTCGGTCTCCGCGGCATTCACGAGGGCGTTCTTCCAGTTCTCGTGCACCGGTGATTCCGTGGCCGCCACCATGCGCGTCCCCATCTGCACGCCCTCGGCACCGAGGGCGAAGGCTGCGGCCATCGTGACGCCATCGACAATGCCCCCGGCCGCAATGACCGGTACATCGACCTTGGAGCAGATGAGAGGGAGTAGCACCATCGTCGCCACATCTCTCGGATTCTTGAAGCCTCCGCCTTCACCGCCTTCGACGACCAGGCCGTCGACGCCCGCGTCCACGGCCTTCAGGGCCGCTTTCAACGTGGGCACCACGTGGAACACGCGAAGGCCGGCGCTCTTGAGCGCCGCGGTGTACTTCGTCGGATCGCCGGCGCTCGTCGTCACGACCCGCACACCTTGTTCGACCACGAAGTCCACGATGTGCGGATCGCGCACGAACGCTTGGGCGATGTTGACGCCGAAGGGTCGGCTGGTCAGTTCGCGCATGCGGGCAATCTCCGACTTCACGACGTCGAGTTCACCGGAGGACGTCTCGATGACGCCGAGGCCTCCCGCATTCGACACCGCGCTCGCGAGTTGACTG
The DNA here is from genome assembly GCA_903873775.1 of uncultured Actinomycetes bacterium. GTDB lineage: Bacteria > Actinomycetota > Acidimicrobiia > Acidimicrobiales > RAAP-2 > RAAP-2. The sequence goes on along the minus strand of CAIQPR010000031.1, from coordinate 17,139 downwards.
CGGGCAATCCACCCCATCGGCGCCTGCACGATCGGTATGTCGACCCCGAGCATCTCCGTGACGCGATTTCGTATCACAACTCCCCCTTCACGTTCTGGCGCTCATCGTGCCACATGCCGACCGCGGGTCCTTACGACAGCGCCAGAAGTGACACTCCCACCACCACGACCACCGCGGAGAGATAGAGGCGCCACCCGCCCTTTTCTCTGAATATCCAGACGCCGATCATCGCGGCCCAGATCACGCCCGTCTCTCGCAGGGCGCTCACGACTCCGATGGGTGCACGATCCTGCGACCACAGCACAATGCCGTAGGCGAGCATGGAGATAACGCCACCACCGACACCGAGAGCGACGATCCGAGGTGAGGGCCGCGAGATCGTCGACCGCCGCCACAGGGCCCCGAGCAGGAAGATCACGGCCTGCACCAAGAAGAGGAGCATCGCGTACTGCGCGGGCTGGTGACTCGCGCGCACACCGAGGCCGTCGACCACCGTGTACCCCGCGATCGCCACCCCGGTCACGAGCGCCCACCCGATCGCGCCGGGCGTGGCGTGCTCACGATCACCGGACGCCAGGGCGACGATGCCGACGACCACGACGCCTACACCCGCGAGAGATCCCCACGACAAGTGCTCACTGGCGAAGGCCACACCACCCAGGGTGGCGAGTAGTGGCGCAACCCCTCTAGCGACCGGGTAGGACACCGAGAGGGCGCCCCGGCGATACGCCGCCATCAGCGCCAGTTGGTACCAGATATGGCAGATCACCGAGGCGCCGAGGTAGACCCCGCACGCTCTCGGCGGCAGACCGACGAGGGGTACGCCGAGCAGACCGACGGCCGCCGTGCCGATATTGAGCAGCGTGAAACTCAGCCACTGGTCGTGAATGCTCTTCGCGATCGCGTTCCACACCGCGTGGAGGAAGCCGGCGAACAGGACGAGAAGAGTGACGTCAACGGAAATGGAGCTGATCGGCGGCGTCACGCGAGGAGCGCGCGCTCGCCAGAGCCCCGCACGTCAACGCCAGGATGCAGCACGTCGTCACGCTAGCCACGCGTCACGAGGGCGGCCGATATGGGGTGCTCCGCCACGGTGTAGAGTTATTCGTCGCGTCGCCGAGACACCACTCTCGATGGCGCGTCACACGGACCTGTGGTGCAGCTCGGAGTGCACGCCGCCCTGTCAAGGCGGAGGTCGCGGGTTCAAATCCCGTCAGGTCCGCCAGGTGTCAGTGATGGCACCGATGAGGTCGAGTAGCTCAGTTGGTAGAGCGCGCGCCTGAAAAGCGTGAGGTCACCGGATCGACGCCGGTCTCGACCACAGAGACGTACGGGAGGGTCAACGTGGACACTGTCGAGGGCGTATCGGTACCGCCCGTTCCGGTAAACGAGCCGGTTCACGACTACGCGCCCGGCTCGCCCGAACGCGACGCTCTCGGTCGTCAGATCCACGTTCTGCGAGGCGAAGGCCCTCGCGAATTCCCACTCGTCATCGCCGGTGTTCACCGGATGGCCGGCGGGGCCCCGATTCACGTCACTGAACCGCACGCGCACAGTCGCATGTTGGGTGTCACCCACGAAGCGACCGACGAGGATGTCGCCCTCGCAGTTACGTCGGCCCTCCACGCATCCGCACAGTGGCGGTCAACGCCCTTTCGCGATCGCGCGGCGATCTTCCTTCGCGCCGCGGAACTCGCCAGCGGACCGTGGCGACAACTCTTGAACGCCGCCACCATGCTCGGACAGTCCAAGACCGCCTACCAGGCGGAAATCGACGCCGCGTGTGAATTCACCGATTTCCTGCGCTTCAACGTCGCCGACGCGCACGACCTCTATACGCGCCAACCGCGAGTATCGCCGAGGGGCGTGCGTAATGAGCTCGATCACCGACCCCTCGAAGGCTTTGTCCTCGCGATCACCCCTTTTAACTTCACCGCCATCGCGGGCAATCTGCCGACCGCGCCGGCGCTCATGGGCAACACGGTCGTGTGGAAGCCGTCACCCACCCAGCAACTGGCGGCCACCGTCACGATGCAGCTGCTGGAAGCCGCCGGACTACCGGCGGGCGTGATCAACATGGTCACCGGCTACGGCGAGGCCGTCTCACGGGTGGCCCTCACCCACCCCCGGCTCGCGGGCGTCCACTTCACCGGTTCCACCGCCACCTTCCAGCACCTGTGGCGCACCGTCGCGACCCATCTTGAGCACTACGTGTCCTATCCCCGGTTGGTGGGTGAGACCGGGGGCAAGGATTTCGTGGTCGCGCACGCGAGCGCCGATGACGACGCCGTCGTTACCGGTCTTCTCCGGGGAGCCTTTGACTACCAGGGACAGAAGTGTTCCGCCGCCTCCCGGGCGTACCTACCGGCGTCACTCGCCGCCACCGTCATTCCGCGACTCGTCGACGAGGCGGCCGCCCTCTCGTACGGTGACGTGGCGGACTTCTCGCAGTTCGGGGGAGCGGTGATCGACCGTCGCGCCTTCAATCGGTTGTCCGAGCTCTTCGCACGCCTCCGGACCGACCCGAGCGTCAGCATTCTGACCGGCGGCACCGCCGACGACCGCGAGGGGTTCTTCGTGCGCCCCACGGTGGTGACTTCGGCGAACCCGCACCACGAGATTTTTACGACGGAGTTCTTCGGCCCCGTTCTCGCCGTGCACACCTACGCCGACCACGACTTCGAGGGCGTCCTCGACGTAATCGACGGAACCTCGCCCTATGCGCTCACCGGTGCCGTGTTCGCCACCGATCGTCTCGCCATTCGCACGGCCTCCGAACGCCTGCGCTTCGCGGCCGGGAACTTCTACGTGAACGACAAGCCCACGGGCGCGGTCGTCGGCCAGCAACCTTTTGGTGGCGGACGAGCCTCGGGCACCAACGACAAGGCCGGGTCCGTTCTGAATCTGGAGCGATGGGTCTCGCCGCGCGCGATCAAAGAAACGTTTGACCCGCCAGTGACGCACCGCTACCCGCACCAAGGACCTTCCATCGCGTGAATCCGCTGCGCAGCTCATTGCTCGTCGCCTCGCATTCACCGGCGGCGCGACGATTGATTGAATCGTTGCCACCCACGCGCGCGGTCGTCGAGAGATTTGTCGGTGGCGTCGCGCCGCACGACGCGGTCGCGGCCACCCTCGCCTTGCGCAATGTCGGACTGCTGGCGACTATCGATCACCTCGGTGAAGACGTCACCGACGACGCCGGCGCCGACAACACCGTTCGCGCCTACGAAACGCTGATCCCCCTACTCGCGGACGCGCCCAACCCCGACGTGTCGGTGAAGCTCACCGCGCTCGGGCTCGCCTACGACCGCGCGGGCGCGCTCGCCAGGGCCCAACGCATTGTCCGCTGTGCCTCAGCCCACGGCGTGACAACGACCATCGACATGGAGTCGAGCTCGCTGACTGACGTCACCCTCGACATTGTGCGCGCGCTGCGCACCGAGACGCCCTCTGTCGCCGCCGTCCTTCAGGCGATGCTGCGTCGGACAGTGAGTGACGCGCGCGACCTCGGTGCGGCCGGGGCACGCGTGCGACTCTGCAAGGGTGCCTACGCCGAGGACGCCACTGTGGCTTTCCAAAGTCGTGACGAGATTTCGGTCTCCTACCGCCAGGCCCTCGACACTCTCTGGGCGTCCTCGGGTACGCCCCTCGTCGCCACGCACGATCCGGTCCTGATTCACTACACCCAGCAAATATCGCTTCGCCAGCCTCGTCCCTTCGAATTCCAGATGCTCTACGGCGTGCGCTCCGAGGAACAGATCGCGCTCGCCCGCGCGGGCTACACGGTGCGGGTGTACGTCCCGTACGGGCAGGAGTGGTACGGATATCTCATGCGACGATTGGCCGAACGTCCGGCCAACGTGGCGTTCTTCCTACGCTCTCTCGCCTCGCGCAACTAGCGGCGGCGTCGCACGCGCCACGCGCTGGCCGCCACGACAACCAGAACGACGACCGGCAGCACCACGCTCGCGACCGCGCGATAAGGGTGCAGCAGGTACGCGAGACCCACGATGACGAGAGTTGCCACGAAAAACTCCGGCGTATCGCCGATGAGAAAGTCCCACCAGAACGCGCCCACCGCGCGCAGAGCGCGCTTCACGACGTCACCGTCGGACGCAAGACGCGGGTCGCGATCGCGGTCGCGAGAGCAAAAACCGCCACGAGGGCGAGAATGGCGAGATCGGAGCCCGGCCAGTGCAGACCCGCCCCCTCACCGATCCAGAAGAGACCGAATGAGCACAGCATCACGCCCACCACGGTCTTGATCAAGTTCTCCGGCACCGAGGACAGCTGTCGCGCCACGATGGCGCCCACCACGCTGACGAGCACGACGGCCGCGAGGGCCGACAGTGACGCGAGGACCAAGCGGTGCGAACTCGCGCCCAACGAAATCACGATGAGCACCACCTCGGTGCCTTCGAGAAAGACACCCTTGAACGCCAGGGCGAAGGCGATACTGTCGCGCCCACTCGCGGGCTTCGGCGCTGATTGCAATTCTGCCACGGTGTCGGCGTAGATCTGGTCCTCGTCGTGCAGCGCCTTCAGGCCACTGCCGCGCAACCACGCCTTGCGCAACCAGGACATACCGAGCACCAGAAGGAGGGCCCCGACAATGACCCGCAGAGCGTCAATGGGTACGTAGTGAACGAGCGGCACCCCGACGCCCAGCACCAGAACCGCCAGCACCACCAGTGCGGCGACGGTGCCTTCGAGGGCGCTACGCCAGGAGCGCGTCCCGGCGGCCAGCACCAACGTGAGGGCTTCGACCATTTCAACGAGGGACGCTCCGAAGACCGCGATTACGAGAACAATGTCGGCGGTGCGCACGGGACAACTCTAGGTGGGTGCCGCGTCGTATCCTCAACCCGTGCAGGAATTTCGAACCGAGGGACAACTCCTGTGGCGCGCGACGGTGCGCTCCCTCCACCACTACCGCGAGTGGGACGTTCTCTCCCGCGTCCTCATGGACGTCCTGGTGTGTGGCGTTCTGCTTCTCGGATGGTTCCTCATTGGGGGCCAGGCCAAGTGGACCGCCCCCTACTACGGCGCCGTGCTGGTGGCGTGGGTGATGAGCGACTTTGCGTCCAATTTGTTGATCACCCCGAGCGACCGTGCGGCCCGCGCCATTCAGCTCAGTCAGAACATTGGCCGCACGCTCATGGCGGAGAACCTCGCCCTCGCCGTGTGGCTCTTCCCGTGTGGTGTCCTGGGCTCCCTGATCGCCTGCGGCATCTTGAGCAATTACGGCGTGATCAGTTGCGCAATTGTGGCCGTGGCCTGCGTGCTGGGCGTGTGGCTGGGTGTGGGCGACATCATCTCGGTGCTCTACGCCCGTCATCCCAAGGGTCTCAAGGTTCTAAAGGGTGGACCGTCCGGGTGGAAGTCAGAGACCCGTCGGGGACTCGCGTACTTCGGCACGATGTTCGTGATCGGCCCGTTGGTGTCACTGCCGTCCTTCGTCGCCTTCTACTTCGCCCTGTATCACGGACCCGCGTTGCGACTCTTCGCGCTGGTCTGCGCCATCCTGTGGTCACTCATCATCTGGCTGGTCGGGTGGTACGTCGCCGTGGTCCTGGCCCGTGGTCGACGAGACGTGATCACCGCCGTTTTGCACCAGCACCATCGAGAGGAGCGACATGCCTGAGATCCCCCGGGTCACCCCGCAGTACCGCGCACAGCCGTCGGCGACACCGTGGCCCACGTCGCAGTGGCAGGTCGGACCATCACACGAGGCCGTCGACGCCGTGGTCGATGAAGCCTTCACGAGTGACGTGCTCGCGACGACGAACGCCGTGGTTGTCATCCAGGGCGGTCGACTCATCACCGAGCGCTACTTCGGTGCCAAGGAGTACTTCGATCGTGAACCGGAACCCATTGACGCCTCCAGCCCGTTGATCTCCTGGTCGATGGCCAAATCAATGACACATTTCCTGGTCGGCACTCTGGTCGACGAAGGTCGGCTCGACGTGAACGTGACAGCACCCGTGAAGGAATGGGCCGAGCCCACCGATCCTCGCCACGCCATTCGTCTCCGGGACCTCCTCGCGATGCGCGACGGACTCGACTACGTGGAGGACTACGTCGACGATGGCGTGAGCCACGTCATCGACATGCTCTTTGGTGCCGGAAAGGACGACGTCGCCGGATACACGGCCGCGCGACCACTCAAGCACGCTCCCGACACCGTTTTTAACTATTCGAGCGGCACCACCAACATCATCTCGCGCATCGTCGCCGACCAGGTCGGCTACGGCGACGCCTACGACGCGTACCTGCACGACCGACTCTTCGGGCCGCTCGGCATGTCGAGCGCCCACGCGACGTTCGACGCCACGGGGGTGTTCATCGGCTCGAGTTACGTGCACGCCACCGCGCGCGACTTCGCCAAGTTCGGGCTGCTCTACCTCCGCGGCGGACTCTGGGACGAACAGCAACTCGTCTCGCGCGCCTGGACTGACACCGCCCAGGTCCCGCTCAGTGCCGACGAGGACGCGGGCACGTTCTACTCCTGGCAATGGTGGGTGACCGGTGACGAGTACGGCACCTACTGGGCCAGCGGCTACGACGGGCAGATGATCTCTGTCGTGCCCGCGCTCGACGCGGTCATTGTGCGACTGGGTCGCACGCCGGCCGACCACTACGCCGACCTTCGCGCCTGGCGCCACCGCCTGCTGGGCGCTCTCGCGTCAGTGACGCCCTAGGCGCCCTCGTAATCAAAGCCCAGATCGGGTGCAGTGAACACGGCGGCGAAACTCAATCCTTCGGCCGCCGCCATGGCGGCGCACGTGCCGCCGCGGTCCACGATCGCGAGCAACTGCACGACCTCACAACCGAAGTCCCGCACCACGTGAGCCGCTTCGAGCAGTGACGTGCCCCGCGTCACGGTGTCCTCCGTGATGACCACGCGGTCCCCCGGCAGGAGAGCACCGGCAATGCGTCCGCCAGCCCCGTGATCTTTCGCCTCCTTGCGCACGCTGAAGGCGCGCAGGGCGCGGCCGCGCGTCGCGGCCACTCCGGCGGTGATGAAGGAGACGCCGTCGGCCCCCATGGTGAGTCCGCCAATCGCGGTCGCCGACTCAGGCATCAGGTCGAGGACGCTCGTCGCGACGTCCACCATGACCTCGGGCGCACAGATCGTCTGCTTGGAGTCAATGAACCACGTGGACTCCCGACCACTCTTCAAAATGAAGTGTCCCCGGCGCACCGAATGCTCGAGGAGATGCTCGCGAATGCGGTCGCGCGCGTTGGTCATTGCGCCACCACTTTCTGCGATCCCGTCGTCACCTGACCCACGATCATGGCCTCCACGCCGGCGTCTCGGGCCACGCGCACGCTCGCCTCCGCGGCGTCGGCGTCGACGGCCACCACCATGCCGAGGCCGCAATTGAACACGCGCACCATTTCGTGCGCGCTGACCTGTCCGCGGCGCTGAATCTCAAAGAAAATCTCGGGGGTCTCGAAGGAGTTCATGTCAATCACGGCGTCCACGTCGGGCCCGAGGGCGCGCACGACATTGCCCACAATCCCTCCACCCGTGATGTGCGCCGCGGCGTGAATCGCACCGCCCAACTCGGCCCGCAGGGCCATCACCGCGGGCACGTAGATGACCGAGGGCCGCAACAACTCGTCGGCGAGCGTCGTGCTCGCTCCGTCGTAGGCCGGACGGTCCAGATCCGCGGGTGACGTCACCAGTGCCCGACGAGCGAGGGAGTACCCATTGGACCGCAGACCCGGTGACGCAAAACCCACCAGGACGTCGCCGGGTCGCACCAGATGCGCCCCGAGTTCGGTGCCGCGTTCGACCACACCGACCGTGAAACCCGCGACGTCCACGTCGTCGGGTCGCATCACGCCACCGTGCTCGGCGGTTTCACCACCGAGGAGGGCGGCCCCGGCGATGCGGCACCCTTCCGCAATGCCCGCCACAATGTCGGCCAGTCGGGCGGGATCGAGGGCGCCCACGGCCACGTAATCCAGCAGGAACAACGGCTCGGCGCCGACGCACGCGAGGTCGTCGACCAACATGGCCACGAGGTCGAGCCCGATCGTGTCGTAGCGACCGACGAGTCGAGCCACTTCGAGTTTGGTGCCCACCCCGTCCGCGGAAGCGACGAGGACCGGGGATGTGTAGGCCGAGGTGTCGAGGGCGAAGAGACCGCCGAATCCCCCAATGCCACCCAGCACTTCTCGTCGGCTGGTCGACGCCACGAGCGACGTAATCCGCTCGACTGCCTCGTCGCCCGCATCAATCGACACTCCCGCGTCGGCGTATGTCAGACCCCCGTCAGGGGTCTCGAGCAGTCGACTCACCGGCGGTCGCCCCACAGTCCGAGCGACACAGGTGTGGTGGAGGGGTAATTGCCGGTCAAGCATGCGTCGCAGCACTCACCGTCGAGCTGGATCGCTGCGCGCAGATTGGGCAGCGTGATGTATTCGAGAGAGTCGCACCCGAGGTAGTCGCGAATCTCCGGCACGCTCAAATTCGCCGCGAGCAATTCGTCGCGGGTCGGTAGATCGATGCCGTAGTAGCAGGGCCACATCAGTGGCGGCGACGAGATACGCAAGTGCACCTCGGCCGCACCCGCGTCGCGCAGCATCGCCACGAGCGCGCGGGTGGTGGTGCCGCGCACGATGGAGTCGTCCACCACGACGAGTCGCTTGCCGGCGATGTTCTCACGCAACGGATTCAACTTGCGCCGCACGGCGTTAGCGCGCGCACGCTGGTCGGGTGCGATAAAGGAACGTCCGATGTACCGGTTCTTCACGAGGCCGTAGCCGAAGGGAATGCCCGAGGCGGCGGCGAATCCTTCAGCGGCGGGCACCCCGGAGTCCGGCACGCCCATCACCAGATCCGCCTCGACACGGGACTGCGAGGCGAGACGTTCGCCCATACGACGTCGCGCGGTGTGCACCTGGTGACCCATCAGGTAGGTGTCGGGACGCGCGAAGTACACGAACTCGAAAATGCAGAGCTTCTCGCGGTCACTCGACGGGGGCATCAATTGACGCGCACTCACGCCGAGCGGCGAGATCGTCACGAGTTCGCCCGGGAGAACCTCACGAACAAACGAAGCGCCAATGACGTCCAGAGCCGGTGATTCCGACGCCAAGACCCAACCCTCAGGGGCGTCGTCGGTTCCGAGACGCCCAATGCAAAGCGGTCGAAATCCGTGCGGATCGCGGACGCCGTGAATCGTGGTTCCGTCCATCACGACGAGTGAGTACGCACCCTCCAACGTGGGCAGAACGTGGTCCAGGGCGTCAACCACGCTGTCACCGTCGTCGACGCGGTGCGAGAGAAGTTCAGCGATGAGGTCGGAGTCCGACAACATCATGCCGGGCAGGATGCCGGCCTTGTCCGCGAGCATCTCGGTGTTCGTCAGATTGCCGTTGTGACCGAGGGCGATGCCGTGGGCTCCGGAGTAGCGGATGACGGGTTGCGCCGCGGTCCAATTCGCGAGCCCACTGGTGGCGTACCGCGTGTGGCCGATGCCCGCATCGCCACCCAACATGAGGACGTTGTGCTCGGTGAAGACAGAACTGACAAGACCATTGTCCTTGACGAGGCGAATGCTCTCACCGTCGAAGGTCGCCACCCCCGCGGACTCCTGTCCACGGTGTTGCAGGGCGTAGAGAGAATCGATGCAGAGGTGCGCCACGGAGCGGCCGGGGGCCACGATGCCAACGACGCCGCACGCTTCTTTCATGAACGCCCCACGAGAGAGAGATTAGAGGCCACCCGCACGGCACCAGCCTTACACACCAGAGCGGTGTCACGGCCTCGGCCTACGCTGGAGTGGTGATCGACCTCCACACGCACTCCTGCTTCTCGGACGGATCCGATACACCCACCGAACTGGCTCGCAAGGCCGCGGAGATCGGCATTTCCACCATTGCGTTGACGGATCACGACACGAGCGCCAGTCACCAGGAGATGGCCGAGGCCTGTGACCACTACGGACTCGACCTCATTGCCGGCGTCGAAGTGTCCCTCAAGGATCACGCCGTCACGCGCACATCATCCTCCGGCGACAGCACCGCCCTCAGCGTGCACGTGCTGGCCTATTTCATTCCCACGGACGAACAACATCCCTTTCAGATCCAGCTGCGCGAGTTGCGCACCGACCGTGAGCGTCGCAACCGCGAACTCGTCGAGCGCCTCAACGAACTGGGCTTTCGCGCGCTCACCCTCGACTACGTCGTCGCCTTGGCCGACAGCGTTGATTCTGTCGGGCGCCCGCATTTCGCGCGCGCCATGTTCGAACTTCACCCGGAGATTGTGGGTGAGCGTACGGACGAGAGTTGGAACCGCGTCTTTACCGACTGGCTCGGCAGTAGTGGCCGCGCGTACATCCCCAAGAGCGAGAAGACCATCGAGGAATTCGTGGCCGCGGGTGCGCCGCACGGAGTGGTGTTCTCTATCGCGCACCCCCTCGTGAACTACACGACAACCTCCTCGGAACACGAGATTGCGACGGTCATGCCGGGCGTGCTCTCGTCACTGCGCGATCGTGGAGTCCTCGGTTGCGAGGCGTACTACGGCGGCACCAACGAACAGACGCGTCGCCACATGCTGCAGCTCACGCGCGACGCGGGCATGATCCCGACGGGTGGGTCCGATTACCACGGCACGTATAAGACGGACGTCCTGCTCGGACGTGGTCGCAGCGGCGACCTCCACGTTCCCGACGAGGTTCTCGTCGCGCTGCGCAACGCTCGCGGTTAACCGACCGCGTCGAGAGCGGCGCGCAGTGATCCCGAGTGGCGCGAACGAATCGTGGCCAGCGACAAACTGATCAACGAATCAATCGCGAGTTCCTGTCCCGAGGCCACGCCGATCACGCTGGCGGTGACGCCGGCTGCGGCGGCGGCGGACAGGACGTTCTCGGGGTCCTTGGTCGCGACGACGAAGCGGCCCGGTAGTTCGGTGAAGAGCTCCTGGTGCGATGCCACCGAGTGGGCCCGGATGCCAACACCGGCAACGCTCGCCATCTCCGCGAGCGCGACACCGAGGCCGCCGCGACTGACGTCGTGCACCGCAGTGAAGAGTGCCGGTTCTCCGGCGCACGCGGCCGCCACCGTCTCGGCGACAAAGCGCGTAGTGCGGGCGAACTCCTCGAAGGAGAAGGTGCCAAGGCGTCCACCCCGACGTCCGTGCATGGTCGCCCAACGCGTGCCCCCGAGAGGGTGCGGATATCCGGACGTCGCCGCACGCGTGCCGAGCAAGACAATGCTGTCACCCTCGGCGTACCCCCACCCGGGCGGCGGTGAGACGAGTCGCTCTACCAGACCGAGGAGTCCGAGAACCGGCGTGGGGTCGATATCGCGACCACCACTCTCGTTGTACAGGCTGACGTTGCCACCAATAACGGGAAGACCGAGCGCCCGACAAGCCTCGCCCATGCCGTCGATTGATTCCGACAACTGCCACATCACCTCGGGGTGCTCAGGATTGCCGAAGTTCAAGCAATTCACCACGGCAATCGCGGTCGCGCCCACGCAGGCGAGGTTCGCGACCCCTTCGGCCAGAGTGGCGGCCGTGCCCTGACGCGGATCGAGGGCGCACCACCGGGGATTGGAATCAGTGGAGAGTGCAATGCCGCGCTGCGACGCCGGCAGCCCGGGTCCGGCGAGGCGCAGCAACGCGGCGTCTCGTCCCGGTCCCACCACCGTGTTCAAGAACAGCTGCGAGTCGTACTGCCGGTACACCCACGCCGGATCGACCAGCATCGCGAGGAGATCGTCGTTGGGATTCCCTCGCGGCTGCATTTCGGTGGGATCGTCCGCCGCAATGGTGTCAAAGTCGAGTGGTCGACGGCGCGGGCGGTCGTAGAGAGGTGCGTCGTCGGCGAGCGACTTCGCGGGCACTTCGGCGAGTATCGGACCGTCAAAGCCGTCGCGAATGCGCAACATGCCCACGGACGAACCGTCCGCCCCGACGCTCGGCTCCACGACGCGACCTACGACCGTGGCGCGCACTTCCCACTTCGCGCAGAGTTCCGCCACCGCCGGCCACCCTTCGGGCGTCACGATGGCGAGCATGCGTTCTTGGCTCTCCGAGGTCATGATCTCGTAGGGCTGCATGCCCGCTTCTCGCAAGGGGACGGCCGACACGTCTACGTCCATGCCGACACGACCGCGCGCGGCGGTCTCGCTCGTGGCGCACACGAGACCGGCGCCACCAAGGTCCTGAATACCCACCACCAGACCGCGGTCCAGGAGTTCGAGGCACGCTTCGATCAGACGCTTCTCTTCGTAGGGGTCACCGACCTGCACGCTCGGACGCTTGGCGTCATCGAGGGACGCGGCTCCGTCTTCACCCGCGAATCCCGCCGAGGCGAGAACCGAGACGCCACCAATACCGTCGCGGCCCGTGGAGCTGCCGAGCAGAACCGCGAGGTTCCCCACCCCGGACGCGATGCCGAGGACCAAGCGGTCAACCGGCAGGGCGCCAGTGCAGAGCACGTTCACGAGAGGGTTCGCGGCGTAGCAATCGTCAAAGGTCAGCTCTCCACCGATCGTTGGCACGCCCACGGAGTTGCCGTACCCCGAAATCCCCGACACGACACCCTCGAGGAGCCAGCGCTGACGGGCGTCCGTGAGTTCGCCGAAAAACAGAGGGTCCATCACGGCGAGCGGACGCGCACCCATCGTGAACACGTCGCGCAAAATGCCGCCAACGCCAGTGGCGGCACCTTGGTAGGGCTCGATCGCCGACGGGTGGTTGTGACTCTCGATGCGAATCGCCACGGCGATGCCGTCACCCGCGTCCATCACACCGGCGTTCTCGCCCGGACCCACGAGAACGTTGGGGCCTTCCGTCGGGAGTCTCTTCAAGTGAAGGCGAGAGGACTTGTAGGAACAGTGCTCGCTCCACATCACGCCGTAGAGGGCCAGTTCGAGGTGGTTGGGCTCGCGACCAAGAACCGAGCGAATGTCCTCTAACTCACTGTCAGTTAATCCAAGGGCGCGGTGCAGGGGCTCGGGGGCGTCGGTCACCCACCCAAACTACCTTTCGCGTGCAACGACCCGAAGGGCTATCGCGGATCCAATTCTCGACGGTTCACCCACATCCAGCGAGCGAAGCCGACTGACGCGACGATCGTGAGGATATTGATGACGAGTTCAATGGCGCCACCCGCGCCACGACCCCAGATGCCGTGTTCGATGTCGAAGAGAAGGTCCATGCCAAACAAATAGAACCCACCACCCGCGCCGAGAAGCCCAAACAGCACGGCGGTGGCCCGACCCGTCCACAACGACCACGCGCTCGCCAAGAGAGCCGCGGTGAGCAGACCATCGGCCATAGGAAACGCGTTCTCAAAGTCGTAGTAACTCACTGTCGTGTCGCTCGCCACGGCGGAACGATGCGCAAACCACAACGTCCAAAACGTGATCATGACGATCACGAGTCCGAGCAGGATCTTGGCCACAGTTCGCGGAGAAGGACGCACAGATAAAAAGTAGCGATTTGTGGGACCAGCGGGCGGGATGACGATGATTTTCCCAGTTTTTATTGGGGATTCAGTCCACGAGTCGTAGGAATTAGACCGGCCGCGTCAGCCGTAAAAGTCCGCTGAAAGGGGCCAGTACTTGACGTGCTACGCGAGGAATGATGGCGACTTGTCGAGGGGCCGAACTGACACATCTCGCGGCACTCTGTAGACTCTTCTTTTGTCAATTTCAATCACCGGAGTACAACATGCCGACCGCCACCAAGAAGACCGCCGCCGCCAAAACGGCCACGAAATCAGCCGCGAAGTCATCGACCCGCACCATGACCGCCGAGCACAAGGCCAAGCTGGCCCAGGGACGTACCGAATCACGCGTGGTGTCGAAGTACCTCGAAGCCCTGTCCGCCGGTAAGGGCAAGCGCGGCCGCAAGCGCACGCCGGAATCGATCAGCATGCAGATTGCGCGCATCGACCGCGAGATCGAAGCCGCTCCGGCCATCCGTCGCCTCGAGCTGACCCAGATGCGCTACGACCTCGAAGTCGAGCGTGAGCGCCTGGAAGCCCGCGTCGACATCGCTGGTGTCGAAAAGGAATTCATCAAGATCGCCAAGTCCTACGCCAAGCGCACCGGCATCAGCTACAACGCATTCCGTAGCTTGGGCGTTCCGGCCGAAGTGTTGAAGAAGGCTGGTATCAGCCGCGCTCGCGCCTAAGCGAATGCGGGTCGGCCGAGAAAGCCGCCCAGAAGGACTCGTCCGTCCTCACTCCCGAGAAGCGCGGATATCGCGCGCTCGGGGTGAGGCATGAGTCCCACCACATTGCCGTCGAGATTGCACACGGCGGCGATGTCGTCGCGGGAACCATTGGGATTCTCCCGGTACCGAAGAACAATCTGATCATTCTCGACCAACGACGCGTACGTGTCGTCGTCGCAGGTGAATGATCCCGAGAAGTGATTGATCGGGATCGAGAGTTCCTGGCCGACCTGCGCTTCCCTCGTGAGTACCGAACGCGTCGACGACACCACGAGCGTTGTGGGTTGGCAGAGGAACGTGAGCCCGCGATTCTTCTGCAGCGCACCAGGCAGCAAACTCGCCTCGGTGAGGACTTGGAAACCGTTGCAGATACCGAGCACCGGTCCACCGGCCGCGGCGAAGTCGGCGACCGCCGCCATCACCGGCGAGAAGCGCGCGATGGCACCCGGACGCAGGTAGTCACCGTGAGCGAAACCGCCGGGCAGAATGATCGCGTCGACTCCGTCGAGTTTTGTGGCGGTGTGCCAGACGAACGTCGCCGTCGCGCCGAGGGCCTCGACCGCGATGACGGCGTCGTATTCACAGTTCGAGCCGGGAAAGACCACGACTCCCACGCGCGTGCTCACGAGGCACCACCCGCGTGTTGCTCGGACTCTCCCCGACGGGCCCGACGGATCTGGTCCGCGTGTTCTTCGGCGTGTTCGGCGTAGATCCGCAGCCAGTCGCGCACCGCGTACGGACCACTCTCGGTGTGCGTGCCCGCACGGTCGAGATCCGCGGGTGTCAGACGCGTGAGAACCGCCACCGTTCCGGCCCGCACGGCCCGGAACACGTCGAGCGACGTCTCGACGTCGAATGTCTCGTATCCCAACTGAGGCGTCGCGGCCCAGAGCCCCTCGTCATAGGCCTGAATCACCGGTGACTCTTCGGCCACGAGACGTCGCAGTCGCAGGTACGAATTGGTCTCCGCATCAGCGAGGTGGTGAACCACCATCCGCGCGGACCACTCGCCATTCGTGCGGCGGTCCCACTCTTCCTCGGTGATACCGGCGAGTGCGTCGTCAACAACCTGGACGCCACGTTGGTAGCGCTCGAGCAGACTCTGGTCCGCGGGAGAGAACGCGAGGGAAGCGTCGCTCACCGGGAGGACTCCACCCGCACGACGCACTGCTCAATCACGGGATTGGAGAGCAGGCGTTCGGCCAGTTGTTGTGCGGTGCTCACAGCCTCCGCCTCGCTCCCGCTGTCGACGTCGAAGCGGAACGCTTTGCCCGCGCGCACGCTCGAAATACCCGTGAAGCCGAGGGCCGGCAGGGCACGCTCAATGGTGGCGCCTTCGGGATCGGCGATACCAGGACGAAGGGAAACCTCAACGAGTACGGAGAAAATCATTGCCCCGAACCGTACCAGTCACGTAGCGAGCGTCCGGTCACAGTTTCGTAGGCCGCGACGTAGCGCGCGGCCGTGATGTCGACGATGTCACGAGGAACCGGCGGCGGCGGTGGCGTGCGATCCCAGTCCAGCGTCGACAACCAGTCGCGGAAGGGTTGCTTGTCAAAGGCCGGCGGCGTGACGCCCGCGACGATCTGATCCGCGGGCCAGATGCGGGAGGAGTCGGGCGTGATCACTTCGTCACACAGCACGAGCTCGCCGTCCACCCACCCGAGTTCGAACTTCGTGTCCGCGAGAACCAGCCCGGCCCGGGCCATACTCTGCGACGCCCGCGCGAACAGATCAAGACACAAGCGTTGCGCGCGCTCGAGGACGTCACTCCCCACGAGACTTGCGGCGGTTTGCAGATCAATGTTTAGGTCGTGACCCTCGTCCGCCTTCGTCGACGGGGTGAACAGCGGCTCGGGGAAGGCGTCGGTCAACTGCATCCCGGCGGGGGCGGGCATGCCGTGCACGGTGCCGAACTGCTCGTATTCCGCAAAGGCCGAGCCCGCGAGTCGTCCCCGCACGATGCACTCGAGGGGGAGCATCTCCGCGCGGCGCGCGAGCATGGCGCGACCGTGCCACTCGGTCTCCTCGAGAAATCCCGGCACTGTCATGTCAATCACCGCAGGATCGCAACTCACGAGTGAGGTCGGCACCGCGCCACTCACTTCGTTCACCCAGTAGTTCGTCAGCGCCGTGAGCACGCGACCCTTGTT
The DNA here is from genome assembly GCA_903873775.1 of uncultured Actinomycetes bacterium. Classification (GTDB taxonomy): domain Bacteria; phylum Actinomycetota; class Acidimicrobiia; order Acidimicrobiales; family RAAP-2; genus RAAP-2. The sequence continues at coordinate 774 of CAIQPR010000031.1, read as the reverse complement.
CGGGATCTCCTCGTTCATCACCACGTCAAAGGCGCTCAGTCGGTCCGAGGCCACGAGCAGCAGGTGGTCATCGCCGACCGCGTAGAGGTCGCGCACCTTGCCGCGGTAGAGGTGGGTGAGAGCCAGAGGACTCACGCTGACCTCCAGGTCAATGCGTCCAGGAACCGTCCGCAGTGCGTGAGCATCCGCTGCACGTCAAAGGCCCGATCGAGTTGCTCGGCCGACAAGGTGACGCCCTCGTCGGCGTTCACGACCTCGCGGAAGGGAGTGCGCGTCTCGACCGCGCGACGCGCCGCCGCCTGAACAATGCGGTAGGCATCATCGCGCGACAGACCGGATTCCACGAGTGCCAAGAGCACCGACTGGCTATAGACGAGTCCGAGGGAATGGACATTCAAGTTCTCGAGAGCTCGTTCGGGGTGCAGCACCAGCCCGTCCACGAGGGACGTGGCTTTGCGCAACATGTACACCGTCAGCTGGAGGGCGTCCGGGAGGACCACGCGCTCCACGCTGGAGTGCGAGATGTCGCGTTCGTGCCAGAGCGCCACGTCTTCGAGTCCCGCCACGAGGTACCCGCGTAGAACCCGAGCCAGCCCGCAGAGGCGCTCGGAGAGCACCGGATTGCGCTTGTGCGGCATCGCGGACGAACCTTTTTGTCCCTTCCCGAAGGGTTCTTCCGCTTCACCAACTTCGGTGCGCGCCAGGTGTCGAATTTCGAGCGCGATCTGTTCCATCGTCGTGCCCGCCGCCGCACACGCGTAGAGAAGTTCGGCG
>CAIQPR010000030.1 GCA_903873775.1 uncultured Actinomycetes bacterium | reverse complement strand
GCACGTCGGTCCCGTGGCTGCGCCGGCCGTTCCACCAAGCGGAACGACCGCGACGCCGGCGAACAGCCCGGCTGCGACCACCACATACCGAACCTTGGCACTGCCACGGGTAAACCACCGCATGTTATCTCCCTCAACGTTGGATACTGCGCAAGAATGACAAAAGGAAGGATAAGGAAATGCGACTAAAGAGTCAAGCAAAAACTTCGAAAACAACTTTGTTTTTTTATGTTGCTATTCCTGACTGACTGTAATGAATACGCGTATGCCCTTTGTCTATATGTAGATTGTGCTGCTAATAAAAATTATTACGTCCATTCAGCCTTACTTGAGAAAAGTTATTTATTAGCAATTAGAAATTTATTCAGGCAATTAGAAGATTTTTCTATGCGTCTATTTAGTGAACACACCGCGACAAGACAAGGTCAGCTCGGGCGCACGCACCGTCACCACCCCCTCTTGCTCGGGGCTCGCTACCATCAGCGTGGTGAATCGCCGCGCCGTCCCTCACCTCTCGGTGGCCACCCGAGCCGCCGCGATCGCCGTGCTCGTCGGTTTCGCGTTCACCCAAGGTGCCCTACTCAATTCCGACATGGCCCACGAATTTGGGCTCGCCGTGCAACTTCTCCACGGCAACGCGGGCGATGCGTGGCACCACTCGCACTTTCCCCTCCTGCCCAGTCTCTTCTTGCTTCCTGCGGCGCTCGGTGGAGAACTCATTGGCTCCTACGTCGGCAACGTCCTTGCGTCGATGGAATTTGTCCTGCTCGGCGGCGTGATGGTGTGGATGGGCGTGCGATGGGGATCGGCACTCGTTCCCGCCAACTCCTCGATGCATCGCGCTCGGATCACCTGGGCGGCAGCACTGGCCACGCCGCTATGGGTCTACGTGGTCAAAGTTCCCATGGATGTCACGCTCGCTGCGGCGTGCTGTCTTCTTGTCGTGGTCGCCATCGAGCGGAACCGCTTCGTCGTAGCGGGCATCGGGTTTGGTCTCGTCTTGTTATCTCGCGACCAACTCATTCCTGTCGCCGTGGTCGGCGCGATGTACGTGGCGCTTCGGTACGCGCGGGCACAAATGTGGCGCCGATCACTCATGATCGTCGTACCTGTCGGACTCGCGGGATTGCTGCTCGCCGTGGTCAACGCCGCGCGCTTCGGCTCACCCACAAATTTCGGCCCGGGATACCAGTCAAGTTTCGGTTTCAATGGCAAAGTCCTCTTGGAGTTGCTCTTCTCTCTGCGCAGCGGTGTGATTGTCTTCATGCCGGTCGCGGTCATCGGAGCGTGGTTCCTATGGCGAGAGCTCGCGCCTTCCCGGCGCGCGCCCGCGTCCATCATGGTGGCGGCCGTCATGTCGCTCACAATGTTCTTGAGTGCCTTTCTGATTCACCCCAACGCCAATCCGGACTTGTTGCAACAGTGGATCGGGTGGTCGGGAGGCTGTCGTTTTCTCATTCCGGCGCTCCCGCTGGTTCTGTGCGCACTGCCGCCGGTGCGACACCGCGTCACCCGCGCGGCCGCCCTCGTCTGTGGGGCCGTGGGAGCCGTGGCGTCGGGATCAATGTTGTTCGTGGCCTACGACGCCCAGCAGAAAATCAGTCCTATTGCCGGAAATCAACCTCCGAGCCCCCTGCGACAGTGGGCTCTCGTACCCACGGTCGCGCGCCACACCTGGGACCTCCTGGTGCACGGAATTGTGGCTTTCCATTCGTCCGCTGACTACCTTCCGATGTGGCAGGTCGAGGCCGTGCGGGTCCACGGGCGCGTCACCTTGCTCTTCACCCTTCCGGTGACAGTTGCCGCATTATGGGGTGCGTGGCGGTTGAGTCGAATCTTCCGGTCGGCGCCGACGATTCCTGTGACCTCGACGACCACACAGGTCGTCGAGGTCTAGTAGAGACCGACGACGTTTCCTTCGTCGTCGAGGTCAATTATCTCGGCCGCCGGGTGCGAACCCAATCCGGGCATCGTTCTCATGTCCCCGCAGATGGCGTAGATGAAGCCCGCTCCCGCGGACGCGCGAATCTCTCGAACGGGCAAACGCCACCCCGTGGGTGCACCCTTCAAGGTCGGGTCGGACGAAATCGACAAGTGCGTCTTGGCAATGCACACCGAGAAGTGACCAAAACCGCAACGCTCGAAGAGTTCCAGTCGCTTTACCGCCGCGGGCGCGTAGTCAACGCCGCTCGCTCCATACACGCGCGTCGCGATCGTCTCGATCTTGTCCCGTAGCGAAGCCGTCGACGGGTAGAGGAACGAAAAGTCATTCGGCTCGTGGGCAGCCTCACGAACGGCCTGCGCGAGCTCGACGGCTCCCGCGCCACCTTCCGCGAAATGCCGCGTGACCGCGCATCTCGCGCCGGCTGCGGCCGCAATCGCGCGAATCACGTCGTACTCCGACTCGTGGTCTTCGGGAAACGCATTGATCGCAACTACCGGTGTGACGCCGTGGATCCGTACGTTCTCGATCTGCTTGCGCAGGTTGGCGCCACCAACCTGGACTTCGTCGGGGTTCTCCGCGAGCAACGCCGGCGGCAAGGGTCGGCCCGGCACGATTCGGTGCGCGCCGGAGTGGGCCTTGAGGGCGCGCACGGTCGTCACGATGACCGCCACATCCGGCACGAGGCCGGAGACGCGCGACTTGATATTGAAGAATCGCTCCGCGCCCATATCCGCCCCGAAGCCGGCTTCGGTAATCAGATACTCGGCACCGTGGATGCCCACAAGATCGGCGACCACGGACGAGTTGCCGTGTGCGATGTTGCCGAAGGGACCCGCGTGCACGAGCACCGGCGTGTTCTCGAGCGTCTGAAGCAGGTTCGGCTTGAGGGCGTCGCGCATGATCACCGCCATCGCCCCCGCGGCCCGAAGTTCTTCTGCCGTCACGGGTGTCCCTGACTTCGTGAAGCCCACCACGATGCGGCCGAGACGCTCGCGCATGTCCCGCAACGACGTCGACAACGCCAAAATCGCCATGACCTCGGACGCCGCCGTGATGTCGAAGCCGCTCTGCCGTGGCACGCCGTCTTCGCCAGATCCGAGTCCCATCACCACGTTGCGCAGAGCCCGGTCATTCACGTCCAGACACCGACGCCACGTGATGGCGTCGAGCGAGAGACCCAACTCATTGCCGTGGTAGAGGTGATTGTCGACCATCGCGGCCAGCTGATTGTGCGCCGCGGTGACGGCGTGCATGTCGCCCGTGAGGTGGAGGTTGAGTGCCTCGAAAGGTGCCGCCTGGCTGTAGCCACCACCGGCGGCCCCGCCCTTAATGCCAAATGTAGGCCCCATAGACGATTGACGAATCGCTGCTACTGCCGTGCTCCCAATGTGGTGCATACCTTGCGCGAGACCGAGAACTGTCGTGGTCTTGCCCTCACCTAGCGGTGTGGGCGTCACGGCCGTGACAACGACGTACTTCGCCTTTGGGCGATCCTGGAGATGCTCGATGGCGTCCAAGCGAATCTTCGCCACGTACCGTCCATACGGCTCGAGAAGTTCCTCGCCGATTCCCATCGTCGCAGCCACGTCCACGATGGGCCGCAGGCGAGCGTCTCTCGCGATTTGGAGGGCGGTCTTGTGCTCTTGCGACATGGGTCTCCTTGTCGGACATCGCGGTCCACGGATTCAATCACAGCAAGATGCGGTGTCTTTTCGAGAAGAGCCGCTCGCTAGATGGCCGCATGAACCACAGCGAACCCCACAACACCGTGCTCAATCGCATCAATGCGGGTCCGGGTTGTCGTGACACATCACAAAGTGCCCCCGGCAGGATTCGAACCTGCGCTCACGGTTTAGGAAACCGATGCTCTATCCCCTGAGCTACGAGGGCTTGGGCCGTCTGATCCACTTTTGATCCACTTTTTAGGTAGATTCCAAAAATGGCAGAACAGCGAACGTATGGTACCGGATCGTTG
>CAIQPR010000029.1 GCA_903873775.1 uncultured Actinomycetes bacterium | reverse complement strand
TGTTGGGGCGCCTTGCGGAACCACGCTTCATTGAAAACACGAATGGACAGCGGATTCAAGATGCCGCTCGGGGCGTTGAACGGGACGGCGAGCTTGGGCGGCTTCGGTCCCGATAGACCCGCGTTCGGCACATCGCGAAGTGTGGCGTGATTCCCCCGCTCGAGAATGGCTCGACCCATTGACGCACCCTTGGTCATGCAGTCGACCCACGCCACGGAGTAGTTGTAATTCACGTCACCCGTCAGCATGGCGTCCATCACCGAATCGAGATTCGAGTGACGGTCCGTGTCGACGAGGACCTGGTCGGTTTCGATCTTGCGCATGCGCAAAGTGATTTCGGTGACCACACCCGTCAGCCCCATGCCGCCCATCGTCGCCCAGAAGAGATCGGCCTCTTGCTCCGGCGTCACGGTGTAGGCGCCGGTGGGCGTGACGAGTCGCATAGAGACCACGTGCGAGGCGAACGAACCGTCCTTGTGGTGGCCCTTACCGTGGACGTCCGCCGCGACGGCGCCGCCCATCGTGACCTGACGGGTACCGGGCGTGACGGGCACGAACCATCCCTGGGGCATGGTGGACGTCAAGAGCTCGTCAATCGACACGCCGGCGCCGACCGTGACGAGTCCGTCGGGACTCACCGGTGAGATGCCGGTGAGTGACCGGTTATCGAGAACGAGACCGCCGCCCAGTTGTGCGGCGTCGCCGTAACTGCGCCCGAGACCGCGCGCGACGACTTGGGATGACGTCATTAAATGCGTCAGGACGTCAGATTCGGTGGTCGGGGAGACCACGTCGGCCACGCTGGGCGCCGTACGGCCCCAGCCGTGAAGTTGTTGCTTCGTCATCGGTAAATTCCAATCGCCAGGAGGGCCACCCAAATCACGCCAAGTGTCTGCACGACACGATCTTCGAGCACCAAGTCCTCCGGCGCTCCGCCGCCGCCGCCTTCGAGCAGTCGCAGGATGTGCAACATAACGAGCACGACGGGTACGACCGACATCTCGATGGCAACCACGTGGTGGTGAATGGAGGACAAACCCGCGGTTCCGGTGTCGAATGCCCAGAGGCAGTAGCCGAGAACAACGGCGGTGGCCGTCAGCGTCAACGCGGAATTGAGGAAATTTTCACCGTATTCCGTGAGAACGGCCCGGTGGTCGCCCGCTCCCGCGCCGAGTCGGTGGATCTCGGCGGACCGCTTGCCAACGACGAGAAACATGGCGCCGAAAGAAATCACCACGAGGAACCACTTGGAGACGTAGAGGTGGTTCGCTGCAGCCCCGGACACCGCACGCAGAAAGAAACCGCTGGCCACCGAGGCCATCTCGATGACGGCGATGCGCTTCACGCCGTAGACGTAGGCGAACGAATTAACCACGTACACGCCCACGATGATGAGCAGGGGGGCGTTCCACCCCCGAATCTGCGTCACGGCGAGCCCCAGCGCCGTAAAGAAGAATCCGAGGGTCACGGCGAGTTTCAAGTTCACCTGGCCGGCGGCGATGGCACGACGGCGCTTCTTGGGGTGGTGCCGGTCCGCTTCAACGTCTCGAGAGTCATTGAGCATGTAGATGCCGGACGCAGCAAAACAGAACGCCACGAAGGCAATGGTGCAATGGACAAAGACGTGGACGTGCAGGAGAACGCCGGCGGCCATCGGGGCCAGGTAGACCAAGCCATTCTTGATCCACTGGCGGGGGCGCATCGCCGAAATGATCGCCCGAAGAGGTCCCCGATTTGGGATGTCAGTGTCCACGACATAGACGCTACTTGCCCTTGATCGGAAATCGGGAAAATATCGCCACAACTGATCACGTGGTCTTTACCTAATTTTTCTCGCGATCTCGCGACGGGCGACCTCGGACGGGCACGTGCTCTGGGCGTCGTATGCTTACACGCCGATGGAGCGAACGTATCGAGTCGTCGTGGCGAAGCCCGGTTTGGACGGGCACGACCGCGGAGCGAAGGTCATTGCTCGCGCTCTCCGCGACGCTGGCTTCGAGGTTGTCTATACCGGCCTGCACCAAACGCCGGAGCAGATTGTGCAGGCGGTCGTGCAAGAAGACGCGGACGCTCTCGGGCTCTCGCTGTTGTCCGGCGCGCATCTCGTCCTGGTTCCTCGCGTGATCGACCTCTTGGCGGCCGCGGGGCGTGACGACGTGCTCTTGCTCGTGGGCGGCATTATCCCGGAGGACGACATCCCGGTGCTCGAAAAGGCGGGTGTCGCGCGGGTCTTCACCCCCGGCTCACCCCTCGCGGACATCGGCTCCTGGCTGGAGTCGGCCCTCGACGAGCGCGAACACGCCGGATAACACGCAGTCGCAGTAGTCAATGCGCACGCCGCCGGCGTGCGACGAGAGAAAAGAGAAGAAGTGGACCTCTTCGAGTATCAGGGGAAGCAGTATTTCTCCCAATTCGGAATTCCCGTATCACCCGGTGGCGCCGCCGACACCGTTGACGAAGCCGTCGCGGTCGCCGACAAGGCGGGCTACCCCGTCGTCGTGAAGGCGCAGGTGAAGGTGGGAGGTCGCGGAAAGGCGGGCGGCATCAAGCTCGCGGACAACGCCGACGAGGTGCGTCTGCACGCCGGCAACATTCTCGGCATGGACATCAAGGGTCACATCGTCCACCACCTGTGGATCGAGCGCTCGAGCGACATCAAGAAGGAGTACTACGCGTCCTTCACCCTCGACCGTCCCAACAAGACTCACCTCGGCATGTTGAGCGCCGAAGGTGGCGTCGAAATCGAAGAAGTCGCCGCCCGCAATCCGGACGCGATTTCCATGATCTCCATCGACCCGGTCCGGGGACTCGACCTCGAGACCGCTCGTCGTTGGGTGGTCGAAGCGAACCTGGATGAAGTGGCGCGCGAGCAAGCCGCCGTGCTCCTCGTCCAGTTGTACGAGTGCTACACGAAGGGCGACTGCGACCTCGCGGAAATCAACCCTTTGATCTTGACCACCGAGGACAAGGTTCACGCCCTCGACGCGAAGGTCACACTCGACGAAAACGCGTCGTTCCGTCACCCCGAGTGGGAGGCCTTCCGCGCGACGGAGACCGAGGACCCTCGCGAGAAGATGGCGAAGGAAAAGGGACTCAACTACATCGGTCTGGACGGCACGGTGGGCATCATCGCGAATGGTGCGGGTCTCGCGATGTCGACGCTCGACGTCGTGAATCAGGTTGGCGGCACGGCGGCCAACTTCCTCGACATCGGTGGTGGTGCGAACGCCGACGTGATGGCGGCCGCCATGGAGGTCATCAACTCGGACCCGAAGGTGAAGGCGATTTTCGTCAACATCTTCGGCGGTATCACCCGCGTGGATGAAGTCGCGAAGGGTGTCCTTGAGGCCCTCTCGCGCGTCAACATTTCCGCGCCCATCGTGTTGCGTCTCGACGGCACGAACGCCGTCGAAGGTCGAGCGATCTTGGCCGACCACCTGAATGACCGTCTCATCACTGAACCGACCATGCTGGACGCGGCGCGCCGCGCCGTCGGCCTGGCGAACGCCTAAGGAGCCTGTAGAACCATGAGCATTTTCGTCGACGAAAACACCAAGGTCATCGTGCAGGGCCTGACCGGTGGTCAGGGCCGATTCCACGGTCTGCGTAACCGTGACTACGGCACCAAGATTGTCGGAGGCGTGACCCCCGGCAAGGGTGGCACGGACGTGGACGGCATTCCCGTCTTCAATTCGGTGAAGGAGGCCGTCGAGGCCACCGGCGCCACGGCCTCTTTTGTGTCGGTCCCGCCGAAGTTCGCGGCTGCCGCGATTCTTGAGGCCGCCGAGGGCGGCATCACTTTCATTGTCTGCATCACCGAAGGCATCCCGGCACACGACGAGGCGGTGACCTACAACCGTCTGGTTGAGGAGTTCCCCGGCGTTCGCTTGCTCGGACCGAACTGCCCGGGCATCATCAGCCCCGGAAAGTGCAATATCGGTATCACGTCGGGTGACATCGCACTCGCCGGTGGCCCGGTGGGCATCGTGTCGCGCTCGGGAACCCTGACCTACCAGGCGCTCCATGAACTCAGCCAGCAGGGCATCGGTCAGACCACCTGCGTCGGTATTGGTGGCGACCCGGTCCCGGGAACCAACTTCATCGACTGCCTAGCGGCGTTTGAGGCGGACCCGGAGACGAAGGCCGTCATGATGATTGGTGAGATTGGCGGTTCCGAAGAAGAGCGTGCCGCCGAGTGGATCAAGGCCAACATGACCAAGCCGGTCGTGAGCTACATCGCGGGCGTCACCGCTCCCCCCGGACGCAAGATGGGGCACGCGGGTGCCATCATCTCGGGCTCGAAGGGAACGGCGCAGGCCAAGATGGACGCGCTCGCCGAAGCCGGCGTGCACGTGTGCTTGAACCCGACCGAAGCCGGCGAAAAGATGGTCGAGATCGTCAAGGGGCTCTAAGCCCTTGGCGTCCGTCCGCCTCTGCGTGTTGGTGTCGGGATCGGGCACCATTCTCGAGTCAATGATGAGAAGCGGCGTTCCCGTGGACCTGGTGGGGTCGGATAGACCCTGCCGGGCCCTTGACGTCGCGGCGGCGTCGGGTCTCCCCACGCTGCTGGTCGACCGGGCTCTGTTCGGCGGATTCACCTCGGCGTTCGATCGCGAGGGGTACACGACGGCCCTGCGCGACGCGCTGGTGAAACTCGAGATTGGTCTCGTCGCGATGGCCGGTTTCGGCACGGTGACGTCCGCAACTCTGTACGACACCTTCGCGGGACGAGTGCTCAATACGCACCCCAGCTTGTTGCCGGCGTTCAAGGGATGGCACGCGGTACGTGACGCGTTGGCGGCGGGAGCATCCGAGTCCGGCTGCACCGTGCACGTGGCGACGCCGGAGCTCGATGACGGACCGATCCTCGCCTCGTCACGGGTTGACATTCTGCCGAGCGACGACGAGGAGTCGTTGCACGAGCGCATTAAGACTGTCGAGCGTGAGTTGTATCCGCGTGTCGTGATCGCGGCACTCGCGGCGTTAGGTCGCGGAGAGGACCTCACCACCCTTCATGTCGACTGAATGGTCGGCTTCGCGCGCGTCGCTGGTCGACCACGATCGCGAGAGTCTTTTTCGCCCGCAGAACTAGTGTGTGCACCACGGAGACACAACGAAGGGACAACATGCGAGCGCTGCTAAGCGTCTGGGATAAGACGGGTGTAGTGGAGTTCGCGCGAGGTTTAGAGTCCCTCGGCGTTGAATTGATCGCATCCGGCGGAACCGCGCAGGCGCTGACCGATGCGGGGATTGTTCACCTTGACGTCAGCGACGTCACCGGATCACCCGAGATGCTGGGTGGTCGAGTGAAGACGCTGCACCCCAAGATTCACGGGGGCATCCTCGCGGACCGCTCCAAGGCCGATCACCTGTCCGATCTCAAGGCGAACGACATTTCGGCCATTGATCTCGTTGTGTGCAACCTCTACCCCTTCTCGTCGAATCCTTCGGTGGAGCTCATCGATATCGGGGGGCCGACCATGGTGCGGGCCGCCGCCAAGAACCACGAACACGTCGGCGTGGTCACGAACCCGGAACAGTACGAGCTCGTCCTCACCGAACTTCGAGAGCACGGCACGCTCTCCGACGCCACCCGACACGCACTGGCTCGTGCCGCATTTGCGCACACCGCGACCTATGACGCGTCGATCGTCGCGTGGCTCGACGGCGGTGGTGTGCTCGCAACGGCGCCGGAAGGCGTGGACGCCGTCGTACCGCCAACATTGCATCTCACCTTCGAGCGGGCCGACGTGGTGCGCTACGGAGAGAATCCTCACCAAACAGGTGCTCGCTACCGTCTCGCCGGGGCGACGACCTGGTGGGACGACGTCGTCCAACACGCCGGAACGGCACTGAGTTACCTCAATCTCTTTGACGCCGACGCGGCGTGGCGTCTCGTGCACGAGTTGTCCCTGGACGCCGAAGGTGCTCCGGCCGTGGCGATCATCAAACACGCGAACGCCTCCGGTGCGGCTCTGGGAACGACCTTGGCCGACGCTTTCGGCAAGGCCCTCGCGGCCGACCCGACCAGCGCCTTCGGTGGCATCGTGGCCGTTGGCGGAGAGGTGGACAACGCGCTGGCCGAGGTGATCGCCGCGGGGCCGCAGGCGGACGTGATTATTGCGTCGTCGTTCACGCCGGAAGCGATTGCGACACTCGTGGCTCGTCGCAAGGCCACGCGACTCTTGAGCGCGACACCGCCCGAAGCCCTGTCATTGTCGGTGCGTACATTCGGTAACACCGCTCTCATTCAGAACGCCGACGAACTCGAAGCATCGCCGGCAACGTGGCGTTGCGTGACGGAAGCGCAGCCCACGGCAGAGCAGTGGCGAGACCTAAAGATTGCCTGGCGCGTCTGTGCGCGAACGACATCGAACGCGATTGTGATTGCGCGCGACGGTGTTGCCGTCGGCGTCGGCGCGGGCCAACAGTCCCGCGTGGTGGCCGCGGGTATTGCCACCACCAAAGCCGGCGACTTGGCACACGGGGCGTCGGCCGCGTCCGACGCCTTCTTTCCCTTCGCAGACGGTCTCGACGCGCTGACGTCCGCCGGGGTCACGGCCGTTGTGCAGCCCGGCGGATCCGTGCGTGACCAAGAGGTCATCGACGCCGCGAACGCGGCGGGCATTGTCATGTTGATGACCGGCGAACGACACTTCCGACACTAAGGACACCATGACTGCAGAACTTCTCGACGGCACGCGCCTCGCCTCGCGAATGAAAATGGAGCTGGCTGATCGCGCCGCGCGACTGGCCGCAGCGGGACGACCGGCTGGCCTCGGCACCATTCTGGTGGGGGACGATCCTTCCAGCGTTCGCTACGTGGACATGAAGTTGGCGGAATGCGAGGAAGTCGGCATTGTCTCGCAGCACGCGCACCTCCGTGCCGACGCCACGCAAGCGGAGATCGAAGCGCAAGTTGACGCTTTCAACAATGACCCTCAGATTCACTCGATTCTCGTGCAGCTGCCCTTGCCGGCGGGTATCAACGAGGAACAGGTTCTGTTGCGGGTGCGGCCCGACAAGGACGTTGATGGTCTGCACCCCACCAATCTCGGTCGCCTCGTCATGGGTGCACCCGGACCCCTGCCGTGCACCCCCGCTGGCATCGTGGAATTACTCGCCGCGCACCAGGTGCCGGTAGAGGGCAAACACGTCGTCGTGATCGGACGGGGCCTCACCATTGGACGTCCTCTGGCGCTGCTCCTCGCGATGCGCCGTCCGCACTGCAACGCGGCCGTCACGGTTGTTCACACTGGTGTTGACGACATGGGGGCACTCACCCGCCAGGCGGACGTCATTGTCGCCGCCGCCGGGGTTGCGGGACTCGTGACCCCGGACATGGTGAAGCCGGGTGCCGCCGTGGTCGGTGCCGGCACGAGCTTCGTCGGAAAGAAATTATTCAGCGATGTCGCCGATGAGGTCGCTGAGGTCGCGGGGTGGATTACGCCACGAATTGGTGGAGTTGGACCCATGACGCGTGCCATGCTGTTGCACAACGCAGTAGCGGCGGCAGAGAAGGTGCGGTGATGGACACGACCGACAGCAAGGGACGTGAATTCGACGAGCGACCCTGGGGTAGTTACGTCGTCCTCGATGACGAGTGCGCGGACCACAAGGTCAAGCGGATTGTCGTGGCTCCCGGCAAGCGACTCAGCTACCAAAAGCACGCGAAGCGCTCGGAACACTGGTTTGTCGTGTCCGGCGTCGCCACGGTCGTGCGTGATGGTGAGACCTTCACGCTGCAGCCGGGCGAGTCCATTGACTTGCCGGTCGGTGCCGCACACCGTTGCGAAAACCACGGCACCGAGACGGTGGTGTTTGTAGAAGTTCAACACGGCACGTACTTCGGTGAGGATGACATCATCCGACTCGAAGATGACTACGGCCGCGCTAGCTAAGCGTGCATATCGACGCGCTCTTGCGCGCGGATCGGACACGATCCTTCGAATTCTTCCCGACGAAGAGTGACGCCGAGGCGGCGACACTCGAAGAGACCCTGAGGGAGCTCAGTCCTCTCGAGCCTTCATTCGTGTCAGTGACCTATCGCGGGGGAGCCGAATCTCGTCAGCGGACATTCGATCTCGTAAGCCGCATTCAAGGTGAGACGGGCATTGTGGCCATGGCGCATCTCATTTGCGTCGGACATCGCCGTGACGAGCTCCGCGAGATTCTCGAGAGCTACCTCGAGCACGGCGTGACCAATGTGATGGCCCTGGGTGGAGATGTTCCGGACGATCCCGCTCTCGCCGCCGCGGATCTGCAGTACGCGAGCGAACTTGTCGAATTGGTGAAGTCGGTCGGGGACTTCTCGGTCGGAGTTGCGGCCCATCCGCTCGGACATCCGCGATCCCCTTCCCTCGAGAGTGACCGGCACTACCTCGCGCAAAAATTGGCGCAGGCCGACTTCGCCGTGACGCAATTCTTCTTTGAAGCCCACGACTGGATCTCCCTCGTGAACGATCTGGCCGATCGTGGCATCACCAAGCCCGTGGTCCCCGGCGTCATCCCCGTGACCACATTGAGCGGCATTCCACGCATGGCCACCATGGGTGCCGCCGTGCCGGCGTCGCTCGTGGAGCGTCTTGAACGCGCGCACGAGGTGGGCGGTCCCGCTGCGGTGCGTCAGGCGGGCATCGACGCCGCGACGGAGATGTGTCGCACACTCCTCGACGAAGGTGCGCCCGGACTGCACTTCTATACGATGAATCGCTCGACGGCAACGCGAGAGATTCATTCCGCGCTGTACGGGGTCTAGGGGAATCGTGACACCGCTCGAACTTCGACCGCGCGACATCGACGCCTCCTACCGAGAAGAACTCCTCGAGCGTTGGACCCTCACCGTCATGACGAGCTATGACACGACGCGGGACCCCGCCGTCGATGTTGCCCAGGCCAATCTTGAACGTCGGCTGACTGCGGGAGTGTGCGAGACCTTCGACCTCGTGCGTGAGAGAGATGTCGTTGGTTCGTGTCTGCTCGAACCGGCCTCTGCCGCGAGTGATGCGCCGTGGATGGTGAGCGATCTCCACGTGCACGATGACGTGGCGGCCGACGACATCGTCAGTGCCCTCATACGTTTTGTCCAGTCGCGGGGAGGTCGAGCGCTGCAGATGTCGCGTACGGATCTCACTGACGTGGTGGCCCGAGTCATCGCGACGAGGCCGCACGAGGTGAACGCCACCCGCATGCTGTGCGACCTGAACACGCACCCGAGTGGACCGGCGTCCGACGTCGAACTGACGGACATGGACGAGAATGAATTCGCCGACTTTTTCGCCGGCGAACGAGAGTCCTACGCCCGCAGCATCGCCGACTCGGGTTTTGCCACCTACGAGGAGGCTCTCGTTGAGTCCGAGAAGCAATTAGGTGAGTTGATGCCGGACGGACGTGAGACGAAGGACCAGTTTTTCTACGTCGGGCGTGTCCGGGGGCAGCGGGTCGGCATGTTGTGGTTGTGCGTCACGAGCGATGGGGGCGGGCCCCGCGCGTACGTGTACAACGTCGAAGTTGACGAGCCGTTTCGAGGTCGCGGTCACGGCCGTGGGCTGATGCTCGCCGCCGAGCACGTCGCGCGAGCCCACGGGTGCCGCCACATTGGGCTCAACGTGTTCGGGTTTAATCACGTCGCTCGTGCGTTGTACGAGAGTCTGGGCTACGAGGCGCGCATTGAATTGGTGACCATTCCCGCCACCTAGCGGAGAGATGGCGATCTCTAGGATGGCCTCCGTGTCCTTTTCGACGGTTACGCAGCAGCACCTCCGCCGGCCCCACGAAAAGGGGGCCGGCGTCGTGCTGTATGCCGTCTCTGTGGCAAAACTCTGCTGCTAGCGTCGTCAACGAACACGTCAGGAAGGTGGGCTGTGCGACTCTCCGTTCGCTACACCACAATTGGATTGTCATTGCTGGCGATCGCGACTGCGGGGATGACGATTCCCGCGTCCGCCACGTCTGCGCCCACGCCGGGCATCACGAACACTCAAGTGAGTGTCGGTGCGATCGTCACGCAGTCCGGATCGCTCGCTGCGGATTTTCAGCCCTATCTCTACGGCGTCGAGGCGTACTTCAATTACGTCAACGGCGGTGGCGGCGTTTTCGGACGACACGTGGTGGTGACCCACGCGCTCGACGATCAGTCCAATCCGACGAACGACACGACGGACGCGCGGGATCTCGTCACCGCTGATCACGTCTTCGCCATTGTGGGTGTCGCGACAGCCTTGTTCAACGGCGGCGCCGCGTATCTCAAGACGACGCCCACGCCAACCTTTGGCTACGCCACGTCGAACATCTGGTCCGGTCCCTCGAACTTCTTCGCGGACTACGGCTCGGTCGTGGATTACAACTCGTCCGTGCCCGACTTTGCCTATGTCGCGAAGAAAGTTGGCGGCACGAAGATTGCGCTCATCGCACTGAACTACCCCTCGTCGCAAGACGAGTGCCAGCCGGCGCTGACGCAGCTGAAGAAGACGTATGGCGACACGGTGGCCTACTCGAATCTCCAGGAGCCCCTGTTTGACGCGAACTTCTCCACGGATGTCACCAAGATGCGCAGCGCAGGCGTGAACATGGTGATCAGCTGCATGGACGTCGGCAGTGATGTCGCGTTCTCGCAGGCCATGCTGGGTCAAGGGATGACCAATGTGCCGCAGCTCTGGCTGGATGGCTACGACCGGGACGTGCTCAAGTCGAACGCGCCGTATATGTCGAAGGTCTACTTGATGCTGCAGCACGTGCCGTTTGAGGCCGCTGCTTCCTACCCGAACGCGTACCCGGGACTCAATCTGTATTTCTCCCAGATGTCAAAGTCGGGATATTCGAGTTCGGAGTACTCCGACGTCGCCTTGATGGGTTGGGAGTCGGCCGAATTGTTCACGCAGGGTCTTCGAGCCGCGGGCAAGAATCCCACGCAAGCAGCCGTGAACGCCGCGATCAACAAGATCAAGGCCGACACCGGCGGCGGTGTGGCCGCACCGACCGACTGGGCGGTGGGGCACACGAAGGCGACCTCGCCCGCGTGCGTGGCCTTTGTTGAAACGAAGGACACCAGCGGATCGTCACCGGCGTTTACGCAGGTCTTCAACACGAGGTCCGACCCGTGGGTGTGCTTCCCGTTGGCGACGAAGGTCAACATTGCCGCGCCGGTGAAGCCGCCGGCGGGGACTCCGGGTGCCTAACCTCACCTTGTGAGTAACTTTCTCAGTTACACGCTGCAGAGTGTGCCGTGGGGGTGCACATTCGCTTTGGTGGCCGTGGGACTTGTGCTCACCTACCGGGCGACCGGGGTGTTCAACTTTGGTTTTGGCGCGGAGGCCTACGCCGCGGGCGTGATCTACACCGAGCTTTTTGACCACGGTGTCAATCGCGTGTGGGCCGCCGTCATTGTCGTCTGCGTCGTCGCACCCGTCTTCGGGGCGGTCCTCGAGGCGGGACTCTTCTCGCGCATCCCGGTCGGGAATACAACGGCCAAGATGGTCACGGCGCTGGGCGTCATGGTGGTGTTGCCGTCCATTGTGCAGTTGTTCCCGGGGACCGGAAATCTGCAAGCGCCGTTTGCCCCCTTCTTCGCCCCGGTGATCCCCATTTTCCAAGTGGGATCGTTCTTCATCAACGGTATTGAGCTCACGACCGTTCTCGCGACGATGGTCACGTTGCTCCTCCTCATGGCCCTCCTGTACTCCAAACGCTTTGGGTTGCCCATGCGCGCCGCCGTGGAGAGTCCGAAACTCTTGGAACTAACGGGCGTGAACTCGCGCTCGGTCTTGCGATCAAGTTGGATGGTCGCGACGATGCTCGCCGGACTAGCCGGCGTTCTCTTCGCGCCGGTGGAGACGCCGGTGACCCCCACCAATTATTCGATCATCCTGGTGGCGGCCATCGCTGCGGCGGCCGTGGGTGCGTTGCGGAGTTTGCCGCTCGCGGTGGTCGGCGGCGTTGCGCTCGGCATGGTGCAGGGAGTTGTCCAGGGCTACATTCCACAAACGTCCGTCTGGTACTCGGCACTTGTGCCGTCGCTGCCCTTCTTCTGTCTCCTCGTCTTGCTTCTTGTGCATCCGGGCATGCGCACCTTGGACCAGTCGAGCGATCCGATGATGGCCGTAGAACCTCCTCCGCCAACCCCGGCGCTGGCCCAGAGGCCGCCACACATCAACAGGTTGATTCACCGGTTCCGCTGGATTCTTGCGGCCACATTCGCTCTCATTGTCATTACCTTCTCGCCGGGACCATGGATCGCCGCCCTCACCATTGGCGGGGCGTACTCGGTCATTTTCCTGTCGATCACGTTGATCACCGGCTTGGCCGGCCAACTATCTCTGGCCCAGGCCGCCTTCGCGGGAATCGGGGCGGCGACGACCGCACAGCTGACGATCAATCAGCACGTCCCCGCCCTCGTCGCTGCCGTGGCGGGAGCCATCGTGGCGGGTGGGGGTGGTTGGGTCGCGTCACTCCCCGCACTGCGACTTCGGGGTCTGCCGGTCACGCTGCTGACGTTGTGTCTCGCCCTCCTAGCGGACAATCTCCTTTTCCCGACGTCGTGGATCGGCGGCGGCGCCAACGGACTCACGGTTCCTCGTCCGCACATTTTCGGCATCGATTTCAGTGACGTGGATTCAAAGTCGTTCTTGCTTCTCGTGCTCGCGGTCGTCCTCGCGGTGAGCGGTGTGGTGCACGTCCTCTTGCGCGGCACGACGGGTCGCGCCCTCGCGGCGGTTCATGCGAGTCCCGTTGGTGCGGCGAGCTCGGGCGTGGCGGTGCGACGACTCACGATGTTCGTCTTCTTTCTGTCCGCAGCGATCGCGGGCATCGGTGGCGCGCTCTTCGCGATGAGTTTCCTGCAAGAGAGCCCGTCCGATTTCAGTTGGTTCTGGGGCCCAACGTTCCTCGTCATCGTGGTGACGGTGGGTGCCACCACCGTGGAGGGTGCGATCGAGGCGGGCTTCGGGTACGCCCTCATCGCCCAAGCGCTGACCTACCTCCCGAGCACCGGATCCTCGAGCAGCAACGCGGTGCAGTCCGCGGTGACGGTGCTCGTCTTGTCCTTCGGCGCATTCACGTACGCGTCGCACCCGGAGGGCATTGTCGAAGCGGCGAAGCGAGGTATTGCCACCACGGTTCTGCGAGCCGTGCCGGCGAATCCGTTCGAACGAGTGGGGCGCAAGAACTCGTGAGCACGCTCCTCGATGTTCGCGACGTCTCGAAGTCCTTCGGTGGAAACGCCGTGGTGAACCACGTCAGCCTGTCCGTCGAGGACGGGTCATCACTGGGCCTGGTCGGATCGAACGGCGCGGGCAAGACCACGCTGTTTCGGCTGATCGCGGGCGAACTGGCCGTGGATAGTGGGGACATCTTGTTTCAGGGTCGCACCCTGCCTCCTCGCGCGGATGATCGCGCGCGGATCGGTATCGCCCGCACCTTTCAAATTGTCGAGCTCTTCGGTGGCCAGACCGTGCTCGACCACCTTCTGGTGGCGCTGCAAGCGCACCAGAGACGCCAAGGGCCCTGGCGCGACCTCGTTCACGGAGGACGCACGACGCCGGAAGAACGAGCGGCCTGCATGGAGATTCTCTCTGTCGTGGGCCTGGACGATCGCGCGCAGGCACCCGCGTCGACGCTGCCCCTCGGCGAACGACGCGCCGTCGAACTTGCTCGTGCCCTGGTGTGTGGGCCACGCCTGCTCCTCGCCGACGAGCCTTCCTCGGGACTGGACGGCGGTGAAACAGCGCAATTGATCTCGATCATCAATCGCGTGCGACGCGAGACGGGACTCGCGATTGTGGTGGTGGACCACGACCTCGCCACCGTGGAAGCGCTGGCCGACCACGTCGTCGCAATGGACGCGGGCAGCGTGATCGCCCACGGGACATTCGCCGAAGTCACGACCAATGTTGACGTCATGCGCTCGTGGCTTGGAGTAACGCCATGAGTGTTCTCGAATTAACCGACGTGCACGCCGGATACGGTCCGTACAAGGCCCTCACGGGTGTGACGTTGAGCGTGCAGTCAGGTGACGCCGTGGCCCTCCTCGGTTCGAACGGCGTGGGGAAGTCCACGCTTGTTCGTGTCGCCAGTGGTCTCGTTCCCACGTCGCAAGGACAGGTCTGCGTCTTGGGCCGCGACATTCGCGGCGAAAGTGTGCACGCTCTCGCGCGCCGCGGTGTGGTGCACCTCCCGGAAGGCGTAGGTCTCTTCGGCGACCTCTCGATCGAGGAGAACTTGCTGTTGCGGCTTCGCCGTGTTCCTGCGCCGACGCGTCGACGTCGCCTCGCCGAAGCCCTCGAGGCTCTAGGTCCGCTCGGCAGTCGGCGTCGAACAAAAGCGCGGCTCTTGAGCGGTGGGCAACAACGACTCGTCGCTGTGACCGGCGCGTTGGCGGCGCAGCCGACTCTGCTTCTCGCCGACGAGCCGGCCCTCGGACTGTCTCCCGCTGCTGCCGACGAGGTCTACGCCGCTCTCGAGCGCGTACGTTCTACGGACACAACGCTCATCATCGTCGAAACGCGACTGGGGAGGGTCGAAAATCTGTGTGACCGCGCCGTGGTGTTGTCGTCCGGCCGAGTGGCGTACGACGGTCCGACATCGGGTGCCCAAGATGTCCTGACCGGGCTCATCCAACGCCAACCGGAGTGAGTTCTACTCCTCGCTCAGAGGCTCGTCACTCAGCATCAATGAAGTTGCACCCAGCTCGCCACTTTCTTCCATGAACTCAACGATGTCCGCGTCGACGGCGGCGGTGTGGGTGACCGGCACGACGCGTCCCGGCAAGATGTAGCTCACAACGGCGACGAGCAGACACAACGCGGCCGCGGTCAAAAGGGCGGCGGTAAATCCGCGCACTTGAGGAAAGGTGTGATGTTCGAGGGTGTAGCGAGCCAGAATGCTCGTCGCGACCGCGCTGCCGACCGAGAGGCCGACGGACCGCACCACTTGGTAAAAGCCCGTGGCGCTGCCGGTGTCCGACAGGGGAACGGCCCGCACAATGAAGCCGGGCATCGCGGCATAGGTGAAGCCGGCACCAATGCCGGCGAGACCGACCGATACAAACGCCTGCCAGAGGTGTCCGTGGGCGAGGGCGAAGAATCCGGACGCCACCGCAAAAATGGTGGCACCCAAGGGGATCATGCCGCGCGTCCCGAACGCCTTCTCGAACCGCGGGAGCACGCGGCTCGCCGCGAAAGTTCCGAAGGACAACGGAACGAGCAACAGACCCGACACGATCACTGAGCCACCGAACCCGTACCCCGAGCTCGTGGGTACTTGCACGAATTCCACGACCACCGGAATGAAGAGGTACATCGCCCAGCTGATAAGAAACGCGGAGATGTCTGCGGTGAGAACAGGACGAAGGCGAACTTGTCGCAGATTGACCAAGGGG
>CAIQPR010000028.1 GCA_903873775.1 uncultured Actinomycetes bacterium | reverse complement strand
GTGGCAATATGAAGTGACAAGCGGTGGGCGGCTCTGGTACTGCATTGATGACGCAAAGAGGACGGTGTGGCTGACGGGAGCTATGACCGGTCACCCAAAGTCCACCGAATAGAAATCGTTTGGCTACACAATTGGCTACATTTGACGCCGATTGCATAACCCCTAAGCCTGTGACCAGGGGTCTTGTGGGCCGCCCGGGTCTCGATCCCGGCACCTTGGGATTAAAAGTCCCCTGCTCTTCCGGATGAGCTAGCGGCCCGGGTGCCATCCTACGAGAATTGCCGATCTGGTCCGACGATGGATGAGACTCAGGCTTGCTTCGGCCAAGGCCAAGCCGTGAATCGTGGACGCTCAAGTAGTGTGCGCGCGTGGCTGAAATCTCCAACGAAACCGTGGCCAAGATTGGACGGGTCTTGGCCGACGTCGACCTCGCTCTCGATCGCCTTCGCAGCGGGAGCTACCGCGCCTGCGAGACGTGTGGCGAAGACATCGATACTGTCGCCCTCGCCCAGGACCCCTTGCTGACGACGTGCGTGGCGCACCCGAAGCTGAGTGAGGTCGACGCCCAGTAGTTATTTCGCGCAACAAACAACACAGCCCCGGTGCGAGCGCACCGGGGCTGTGTTGTTGTAAGAGACGTTGTGTTACTTCTTGGTCGCCCAGAAGATCTCGGCGATGGCGTCAATCTCGCTCAGGAGGCGGTCAGCGACGGCGACATCGTTGGTTTTCTTCGCTTCTCCAGCCGACTTCGTGGCCTTCCAGAACAAGTCGTGGAGGTCCGGGTGGGCGGCGAGGTGCTCGGGCTTGAAGTAGTCCGTCCACAGGACCCAGAGGTGGTGCTTGACCAGGTCGGCGCGCTCTTCCTTGATGATGGTCGCGCGAACCTTGAAGTCGGGGTCGCTCGAGCCGTTGTACTTCTCGATGCACGCCTTCACGGACTGCGCTTCGATCTTGGCCTGCGCCGGGTCGTAGACGCCGCAGGGAAGGTCGCAGTGCGCGTGAACGGTGAGGGTCGGGGCGTGCGACGCCAGCAGCGTCGCGATTCGGGTACGGAAACTCATGGTTTCACCTTTCGACACGGGTACGTCCACGACACATGCCTGGACGGGATGGCTCCGCACGCAGGTTAGCGAGTCTTCCTCGGTAGCGTTCCCTCCATGGTTCGCGCGATAGCAACGGTTCTCGCGCGCGAGCTGCGTGTCGAAGGGCCCTCCATGCTGCCGACCCTGGTGCCGGGGGAGAGCGTGGTGGCGTATCGACGCTGGCGGCCTCTGCGGGTAGGGGACGTCGTGGCGTTACGAGATCCGCGAAATCGCGAGCGGTGGCTCATCAAGCGGGTCGCTGCACTATCGCGCGCGGGTGTTGAGGTGCGGGGTGACAACGAGAAGTACTCGGAGGACTCTCGCGCCTTTGGAATGGTGTCGCGCCGCGCCATTACCTGGGTGGTCCCGCCGTCCTCACTTCGACACTGACCTACCATGCTGATATGGCTGACGAGCGACCCTCGGGGGTGCGAGACCTCGGCGCGTTCATCAAGGAACAGCGCGCGAACGCCCAGATCTCGATTCGTCGCCTCGGAGAAATGGCCGGCGTCTCCAACGTCTACTTGTCCCAGATCGAGGGCGGCCTGAAAAGGCCGAGCGCGGACATCCTGCAAAAGATTGCCAAGGCCCTTTCTATTTCGGCCGAAACGCTCTACGTGCAGGCCGGCATCCTCGAAGAAAACCGCTACGGCTCGTCCGAGGCCGCGATTCTCGCGGACGAACGTTTGACCGACGCCCAGCGCCAGGCCCTCGTGACCATCCTGCGTTCGTTTCTGGCCGACAACGCCACGGGAGACACCGCGACGAGAGACAATTAGGCTCCTCGCGTGGCTCGTCTCGCGGTGCTCTCGTACCACACGTCTCCTCTCGCGCAGCCGGGAACCGGGGACGGTGGCGGCATGAACGTCTGCGTGCGTGAACTCTCGACCGCCTTGGCCCGACTGGGCCACGAGGTGGACGTCTACACGCGGCGTGAATCACCCTCCGTGAACGACACCGTCGTGGTCGAACCAGGATTTCGGGTCCGCCACGTCACCGCCGGTCCGCCCCGGGTCCTGACCCGCGACGAACTGCCACTTTTTGTCGATGAATTCGCCGACGGCGTGGCCGCGGCGTTTCGGTGCGTGGGCGCCCCCGAAGCGCTCCACGCGCACTACTGGCTGAGTGGTATCGCCGGGCACCGACTGAAGCACGAGTTCGACGTGCCTCTCATTACGACCTTCCACACGCTCGAGCGCATCAAGGCCGAGACCTTCGAAGCCGAATCGCCCGAGCGGGCCGATCTCGAGCGCCAAATTATTGGGTGCAGCGACGCGGTGCTGGGCAGCTGTGACGTCGAAGTCGATCAGATCATTCGTCACTACGGCGCCGACCCCGCGCGCGTGCACGTCGTCCCTCTCGGCGTTGAACACGCCTTCTTCGGTCCGGGACACCGACCGCAAGCTCGTCGCGCGTTGGGCCTTGACACCACGCATCCCCTCGCCGTCTTCGTGGGTCGTCTCCAGTCGCTGAAGGGCGTGGATCTTGCGCTCGAGACGACCATCGAAATGCACCGCCGCGGCACCCCGTTGCATTTGGCCATCGTGGGCGGTCCGAGTGGACCCAGTGGGAGAGCGACCCTCGAAGGTCTGCGTCGCCGCGTCGCCGAGGCGGGCGTCATTGACCTGGTGTCCTTCGTCGCCCCGCAACCGCACGAACTTCTTTCGACGTGGTTCCGCGCCGCCGACGTCACGTTGGTGCCGTCGCGCGCGGAAAGTTTCGGTCTCGTGGCCCTCGAGTCTTCGGCGTGCGGCACGCCGGTCGTGGCGTCGCACGTGGGCGGACTGACGACGCTGGTGGACTCCGGCGTGACGGGGCTCCTGCTCGAGGACCGTTCCCCCGAGAGTTGGGCGGACGCGGTCGCGTGGGTTCTCGATCCCGATCGAGCGACCTCACTGTCGACGAACGCCGTGTTGCGCGCGCAGAACTACACGTGGCGCGCCTCCGCCCAGCGCGTGCGCGGACTGAGCGCACAACTCGCGGCCGCCGAGCTGGTGAGCTGTCCGTGAGTTCCACACCCATCGCGGGTGAGGGCGCCGCGCAGCGGCTTGACGAGGTACTTCAGAACTGGGCCGTGTCGTGGTTTGACAGTGGTGTCTTGCGTGCGCTCGAGACCACGGGTGTCGCCGACGAGCGGGGCCAGTTCCGCTGGTTGCTGCGTCTCGCGGGTGACGAAAAGGACTTCGTGACGTTGTGGCTGACGCTGCGCCAGCGCACCGTGCACATCGAAGCCCAGGTCATGCCGGCCCCCGAAGAGCGCGTCGAGGACGTCTACCGCTTCTTACTCGCGAAGAATGCGGATCTCCACGAACTACATCTCGCGCTCGGACCGGAGGCCGCGATCTATCTGGTCGGTCGCGTGCCGGTGGGGCAACTGGACGCCGATCGCCTCGACGAAATCTGTGGGGCGGCGCTGCACTACGTCGACGAAATCTTTCCGACGGCAATGTCTCTCGGTCTCGGCTCGCTCTACCGACGCCGTCGGACTCGCCCGACGGCCTAGGGCCTGAGTAGCGTGAACGCATGACGTTTCGCCTGATCATTGTCGGAGGGGGCCGCATCGGCGGCGCCCTGGCCGAAGGACTCCTCCGGGCCGGGTTCTGCCGCAGCGACGAACTGGCGGTCGTCGAAAGTGGTGTGGAACGCCGCAGCGAACTCGAGATTCTTCTGCCGGGCGTGACGATCTTGGCGACCCTCGAACTCGAACACGTGAGCGACACCTCCGGCGTCGTGCTGTGCGTGAAGCCCGAACAGGCGGAGGGTGCGGCCCGCCTGATCGGTGCGTGCGGAGCGCGTCGACTGCTCTCGGTGGTCGCGGGCTTGTCGTGTGCGCGACTCGAAGCCGTCATTCCCTACCCGGTGGCCGTGGTGCGCGCGATGCCCAATACGCCCGTCGTGGTCGGCAAGGGCGCGAGTGCGATCGCCGGTGGGTCCAATGTCACTAAGGACGACCTCGATTGGGCGTCAGAGGTTCTCGGTTCCGTGGGTGTGGTTGTTCGTGTGGGGGAGCGCCACTTGGACGCCGTCACGGGTCTTTCTGGTTCCATGCCGGCCTACCTCTACCTTGTGGTCGAGGCGCTGGTCGAGGCGGGTGTACACCAGGGACTGACCCGCGAGATGGCGCGTCAGCTGGTCGTTGCCACCTTCGAGGGCGCCGGCGCGCTGCTGGCACAGTCAGGGGAGACGCCCGAAGAACTCCGCAGTCAGGTCACGTCCCCGGGCGGCACCACCGCCGCGGGCATTCGCATGCTGGAGGGCCGCGCGGTGCGCGCGGCGTTCCTAGAGGCCGTGGCGTCCGCGGCCGAGCGATCCCGGCAATTGGGTCGGTAGTCGCAGCGAAGTATCGTTCGACCGATGCCGAGTCCCTTCACTCGCCCCTCTTCGCTGCCCGAACCGACGGTGGCCCGCCTGCCCGTCTACCAGCGCATCGCGCGGGAGATGGTCCGTCGCGGCCGCGAGCGTGCGGATTCGGAAACCCTCGGTCGCTTAGCCGGCGTGGCGCCCGCGACAGTGCGCCGCGACCTCGCGGGTCTCGGCTCACTCGGCACGCGCGGCGCCGGATACGACGTGGCCGTCTTGGCGGAGCGCATTGAAGAGGCGCTCGGACACCACGAGCACTACGACGTCATTCTCATCGGCGTCGGTAATCTCGGCCACGCCCTCGTGAACTCGAGCAACTTCCTTATCTCGGGCGCCGAGCTCGTCGGCCTCTACGACGTGAACCCCGAGGTCATCGGCACCGACGTCGCCGGACATGTCGTCCAGGACTTCATGGGGGAGTTGGCCCCCGCGACATTGGCGGTGCTGTGCGTGCCGCCGTCGGTGGCCCAAGACGCGGCCGACCGAGTGGTCGAGCACAACATCCACGCCATCTTGAATTTCGCCCCGCAAGTGCTGAGCGTGCCCATCGGCACCGCGGTGCGCTACGTGGACTTTTCCATTGAATTGCAGATTCTCGCCTACCAATTGACGAACGGCACCGGGCCGCTCGGCGGGGGTCTGATCCACTCCCTAGGCATCTCGCGTAACACGCCGCCCCGCTCGGCGTAGCATTTCAGTAGTTCGGGGAGAGTATGGCGTTCATCTCAGTAGGCATTGATCACGAACACGCACCCCTCGATTTGCTCGAGCGCGCCACCGTGCCGGAAGAGGCGTGGGGCAAGGTCCTCGGGGCCCTCCTGGCGAACGCCAACATCAATGAAGCGGTCTTCGTCTCCACCTGTCTGCGCACTGAGGTCTACGCCACCATCGACCGCTTTCACGGGGCGGTCGATGAAATCACGGCGACGCTCGCCGACGCGACGGGCGTGCCGAGTGAGGAACTGGCGTCGGTTCTCACCATCCACTTCGACCGGGGTGTCGCCGGGCACCTCTTTCGTGTCGCCGCGGGTCTGCGCAGTGCGGTGCCCGGCGAACACGAGGTGCTCGGGCAGATTCGTCGCGCGCTCGAACGCGCCGACGAAGAGCACGCCGTCGGTCCCGAACTTGCCGAACTCTTTCGTCGTTCTCTCGGCGCCGGACGTCGTGTGCGCCACGAGACCACGATTGCGCGCGGCACCACGAGTTTCGCCCAAGCCACGGTCGCCATGGCCGAGCGAGAACTCGGGGACGAACTCACGGGTGCGACCGTGGTCGTCATCGGCGCGGGGCAACTGGCGTCGGGCGTCGTGAAGTCCCTGCGGGACTGCGACGCAAACGTGGGTGCACTCGTCGTGGTCAACCGCACGGCGGACAATGCGCAGTCCCTCGTGGCAGATGCCGCGGATGCTCGCATCGTGGCCCGTCCGCTCGCCGATCTCACCGAGGTGGTTCGCCACGCGCGCCTCGTCGTCGCCGCCATCGAGGCCCCCGACGTGGTGCTGGCGGGTCGCGATCTCCTCGACCGACAGGGTGACCTCTTGATCATCGACCTCGGGATGCCGCGCGTGGTGGACGCCGACGTGGACGACGTCGCGGGCGTCCGTCGCCTCGACATCTCCCACCTGCGCGACGTGGTGCAACACACTCTCGCCGAGCGTCACGAGGCGGTGGACGCCGCCGTCGCCATTGTCGATGAGGAAGTGGAGAAGTTTCACGAGGATCGACGTAGTCGTGGCGCCGCCGCGATCGTCGGCGAACTGCGCGAGCGTCTCGAGCACGTGCGAGCCAGCGAGATGGCGCGCCGTCGCGCGGACTTCGCAGATTTCACCGACGAGCAGCGCGAGATCGTGGAATCCCTGACGCGTTCTTTGGTCGCGAAGATCGCCCACACGCCCACCGTTGCTCTCAAGGAAGCCGCGGGATCCGACCGGGGTCAGCGCCTCACGGAAGCCACCCGTAATTTGTTCGATCTGTGAGTACCGTGCGCTTGGCGACGCGGACGTCGCCGCTGGCTCTAGCCCAAGCACATTTCGTCGCCGAACGATTGGCGGAGCGTGGCGTGTCGAGCACGCTCGTGGAAGTCACCACGACCGGTGACCGTGATCTAACAACACCGCTCTCGTCCGTCGGTGGACAGGGTGTCTTCGCGGTGGAGATTCAGCGTGCCCTCTTGCGGGGAGAGGCCGACGCAGCCGTGCACTCCGCGAAAGACCTGCCGTCGACGTCACCCGAGGGCCTCGTGATTGCCGCGGTGCCCGAGCGTCGCGATCCGCGGGACGTCATTGTGGGACGCGCGTTGGCGGGTCTCGGCCCGGGTGCCACGGTGGCGACGGGTTCCCCACGTCGCCGCGCTCTGTTGTTAGAGCGGCGCCCGGATCTCAATGTCGTCGAGCTGCGGGGCAATATGGCCACGCGGGTGGCGGCCGCGGACGCGCCGGGAATCGATGCGGTCATTGCCGCCGCGGCCGCGCTCGACCGATTGGGCTGGCTGGACCGTGTGGCGGAGTACTTGGATCCCACGTGGTTCGTGCCGCAGGTGGGCCAAGGCGCCCTCGCGCTCGAATGTCGCGTCGACGACGACCACACGCGCACCCTGTTGTCGGCACTCAGCGATGACGACGCCGAGCACGCGTTGCGCATCGAACGCGCGTTTCTTCGCGAGCTGGGCGCGGGGTGTTCCGTCCCCGCCGCCGCGCACGCCGTCCGCGACGCAGGTCAGTGGCGTCTCGACGCGATCATGGCCGCGGCGGACGGCTCTTCCGTGGTGCGCGGACGCGACACCGAAGGTGATGGCGGGCCCGAAGAACTCGGGTCGCGACTCGCTGCGCGTCTGCGCGATGACGAGGGTGGAGCGACGCTCGACGGGTGGAGGTAGACAGTGCGGCCCGTCGTCGTTCTCACGCGCGAGCCTCCGCGCAATGACGTTCTGCGCCAGGAGCTCGAGGATCTCGCGCAGGTGCGCGAGGTGCCGCTGACCCGCACGAGCTGGCGTGCGCGCGACGACGTCGCCCGTGAACTCGCGGGGTTCGTGACCGAGGAAAAGTGGGGCACCGTGGTGGTGACGAGCCCGCGGTCGGTGACTTACGTGGACCTCGCATTGTCGCTCGCGCAGGTCGAAGCAGATCTCGGTGCGGTCGGCGCCACGACCGCCGCCGCGCTGCGACTCTCCCGTCTCGACGTGGGTCACCGCGTCCTCACGCCGGTGGAGCCGACGGGCGCCGAGCTCGCGCGGGTGCTCGAACGGGGCCCCGTGGTCATTCTGGGTGCGGAGCAGTCGCGGCCCGAACTGGCGAGGGTGCTGGACGAGCGCGGTCTGTCGTCCTTGACGATTCCCTGTTATCGCACGGTGTCGCAGGTTCTCTCACGTCGACAGCGGCGAGATCTTCACGCCGCCGATGTGGTGGTGATCGCC
The DNA here is from genome assembly GCA_903873775.1 of uncultured Actinomycetes bacterium. Taxonomy (GTDB): domain Bacteria; phylum Actinomycetota; class Acidimicrobiia; order Acidimicrobiales; family RAAP-2; genus RAAP-2. The sequence goes on along the minus strand of CAIQPR010000028.1, from coordinate 27,141 downwards.
GCACCTTCCGCCTGGCGTGCCGCGGCGGCGGAGATTCGTCACGACACGATGATTGTCGCCATGGGGGACACCACTGCGGACGAGGTGCGCGCGACGCACGACCGGGTCGTCGTTGCACGCGGGACGGACCTCGCGCGTAGCGTGCGCGAGGTTCTCGACGACCTCGCTGCGAGTTCGTCGTCTGATGGTGCGCAATAGGCTGACGACGTGTTCCCCGTCGAGCGACCCCGCCGCCTCCGCCGCACGGCCGCACTCCGTCGTCTCGTCGCCGAGACGTCGCTCGCGCCGGATGACCTGATTGCGCCGTTCTTCGTCGCCGAGGGACTTCGTGAACCCCAGCCCATTCATTCCCTGCCCGGGCACTACCAGCACACCATTGACTCGTTGCTCGATGCCGCCTCTCGCGCGCACCGCGCCGGTGTGGGCGGACTCATTCTCTTCGGTGTCCCGTCGACGAAGGACGAGACGGGGTCGGGCGCCTATGACCCCAACGGCATCGCACAAGTCGCCCTGCGCGCTCTGCGCGATTCGTTCGGGGACGACTTCGTGATCATGGCGGACCTCTGCCTCGATGAATACACGAGCCACGGTCACTGTGGCGTGTTGCGACCCGACGGCACGGTGGACAATGACGCCACCCTCGAGCTCTACGCCGCGACGGCGGTCGCACAGGCCGAGGCTGGCGCCGCGGTCGTGGCCCCGAGCGGAATGATGGACGGACAAGTCGGCGCCATTCGCGCCGGTCTCGACGCGGCGGGCTACACGGACACGGTGATCCTGGCGTACGCGGCCAAGTACGCGAGCGGCCTCTACGGACCCTTCCGCGACGCCGTGGGCGTGGAGATCGCGGGCGGTGGCGACCGCAAGGCCTACCAGCAGGACTATCGCAATCGCCGGGAGAGTTGGCGTGAGGCGCGTGCGGACGTCGAACAGGGTGCGGACATCATCATGGTGAAGCCCGCGATGACCTACCTCGACGTCGTGAGTGATCTGCGTCGCGAGCTCGACGTGCCGCTGTGCGCCTATCACGTCAGTGGCGAATACGCCATGGTGAAGGCCGCCGCGGCGAACGGGTGGATCGACGGGGACGCGGTCGCCCTCGAGCAACTCACCGCCGTGCGTCGCGCCGGTGCGGATTTTGTTCTCACCTACTTCGCGACCGACGTCGCGGAGGTGCTCTCCGCGTGAGTACCAACGCCGAGTGGTTCGAGCGCGCCCAGCGCGTGATTCCCGGTGGGGTCGACTCGCCGGTGCGCTCCTTCCGCTCGGTGGGTGGCACCCCGTACACCGTCGCGAGTGGTCGCGGGGCCACGGTCACCGACGTCGAAGGTCGCACCTACATCGACTACGTCCAGTCCTACGGGGCCTCCATTCTCGGACACGCGGATCCGCGCGTCGTGGAGGCCATTTCTCGCGCCGCCGCTCTCGGGACCACCTTCGGGGCGCCGACGCCGGGCGAGGTCACCTTGGCCGACGCCATGGTCGATCGCGTGCGGGGTCTCGAACAAGTGCGCCTCGTCTCCTCGGGCACCGAAGCCGTCATGAGTGCGGTTCGTCTCGCCCGTGGCGCCACCGGTCGCTCGCGCATCGTGAAGTTTGACGGGTGCTACCACGGACACTCCGACGCTCTGCTCGTTGCGGGCGGCAGCGGTGTTGCGCAGCTCGGGCTACCCGGCTCGGCGGGCGTGACCGCCGGGGCTGTCGCCGACACGTTGGTCGCTCCCTACAACGTCGTGCCGACGCTCGATGACACGGTGGCGGCGGTGCTCGTCGAACCGGTGGCTGCGAACATGAATCTGGTCGCGCCGCAGCCGGGATTCCTCGAGGGGCTGCGCGCCGAATGCGATCGCGTCGGTGCGCTGTTGATCTTTGACGAAGTCATCACGGGATTTCGCCTCGCGCGTGGTGGCGCGGAGGACTACTTCGGCGTCACTCCGGACCTGTGGTGTTTCGGCAAGGTGATCGGGGGAGGGCTGCCGGTCGGCGCCTTCGGAGGATCGCGAGAGCTCTTGACGTACCTCGCACCCAGTGGGCCGGTGTACCAAGCGGGCACCTTGTCCGGTAATCCGCTCGCGACGGCCGCGGGATTGACGGTCCTCTCACAGCTCGACCCCGAGGCCTACGCCACATTGACCGACCGCGTGGCGCGCGTCGCTCGAGGTATCGAAGACGCCGTGGCATCGTCGGGTCTCGTCGCGCTCGTGCCAACAGTGGGACCTTTGTGCGGGCTGTATCTCGCGACGTCATCCACCCCGCCGCCGTCCAACTTCGCCGAGGCCCAGGTTCTCTGCGACAACGGCCTCTACCGTGAGTTCTTTCACGCCCTGCTGCGACGCGGCGTGGCTCTCGCGCCCGGCGCGTATGAGATTCTCTTCGTGTCTCTCTCTCACGACGACGCGACGATTGACGCCACGCTCACGGCGGTGGCGGACGCGGCGGCGGAGGTGGCGGCGGCGCGATGACCACGCTGCGTCGGTTTCACGGTTTCTCGGCCGATCCACCGGCCGGACCTCAGCGCGTGCGTGAGGTGTCGCTCGCCATTGACGACGAGGGCCTGCACGAGTGGAGTGAGGCGGGCGAGGAAACGCGTCTCATTCCCTTAGGTGCTCTCGGCGACTGGCGGGTCGAGTTGTCGCGACGCTGGTTCATGTCCGCCGAAGTGGGTGGCATCACCGTGCGCTGGACGGCTGCGGATGCGGCGAGTTACGACGAGTTCACCGAAGACCTCCGCCGCTACGGCGCAGATATTCGTCGACCCCGGAGAGGGTTGCGGACGCTGACATTCGTCACCGGGGCCGCGTTGATCCTCGCGTCGATCGGCACCTTTGTCGCGTACGCGTTCCGGGGGTCGTCGACACCGGCGACCCCGGTCGTGACCAGTGCAACGGTGGGAGCGGTGAATCTGCGAGCCATCGACCTGCCGTCGGGGTGGAGCGCGGTGGGCCAGAGTTACCTGAGTTACATCGCCGGGAGTGCGAACCAGGTCGTGACGCCGCACACGAAGTTCCCGCCGCTCACCGGCGCGAGCAAGCAAGTGTGGGACGACGCGTCCGCGAACTTCCAGTCCTGCATGCACACCACCGCGCACAAAGATCGCATGTTCGGCTCGAGTGGTCAGCAGCCGGCGCTGCAGGTGACTGGCGAGACGTTTGGTTCGACGTCTTTCGGCGGTGGGGAACAGGTGTCGCTCACGCAGTACTACGCGACGACCACGATGGTGCGCCGGGATCTCCGCGAATACCGCGCGCCACAATTCGGACGCTGCTGGGGTATCGCGAACGCACAGATTCTTCTCGGCTTCCTCAATAACAACGCCAGTTACGCCATGACGACGCCTCCGGTGACGTCGTGGCACGTGGAACGCCGTCGTGACGTCTTCCTGCGCACGTCGGTGGTCACCGTCGCCTTACCGGGTGGCACGACGCCGTATTACCTCGCCACGGCCTTCGCCGCGCGGGGTCACTACGAAGTGAACTACTTCGCGCTGGTCGGTAATTGGACCCAGGCCCAAGCGACCGTGGACGCGGGACTCAACGCCGTACTTTCGCGCATGGCGCCGGGTTCCACTACTCCGGCGAGGGCTTAGGCGTCGACCTTCTCGCTGGTCAGCATGGAGAACGCTCGTTCTGGCAACGCGTCCGCGAGCTTCACGAGCGCGCGGTAGCCGAGCTCGGCCGGACCTTGGCGATCGTTGCGCATGAGGTTCGCCATGATCGCGAGGAGTTCCTTCATCACCGGCTTGACGCGAAGTCCCGCGCCGACGCACACCGCAAGGATTTCCGGTTCGGAAATGATCCTCACGAAGGCGCGGGCCACCTTGTAGTAGTCGCCGTACGCCGCTTCGAGGTTCTCTTCGTAGAGGCGCAAGTGCGAAGCGTCGTTCTCCGCGAGCGCCGCTCCCACGGCCGCCGCCGCGAGACGGCCCGATTCGTACCCGTAGGCAATGCCCTCACCGTTGAAGGGGTTGACGGTGGCCGTCGCGTCACCAATGGTGAGCGTATTCGCGCCACGACGCGGGCCGATGGCGAGACCCATCGGGAGGCGGCCACCGGTGGGTGTGCCGCAACTCGTACTCTCGTTGAGACCCCACTCGTCACCGACCTGGGCGACGAAGTAGTCCTGCAGCTTCGTGGTGTTGACGCCCTTCCACGCCCGATCGGTCGAGAGCAGACCCACACCGACATTCACGCGACCGTCGCCGAGGGGGAAGATCCAGCCGTACCCGGGCACGACGTCACCCTTGGGGTCACGGATGTCGAGGTGCGAATCAATCCACGGCTCGTCGTGACGGTCGCTCGTGTAATAGCCGCGCAGGGCCATTCCCATCGGCCACTCGCGGTTGCGCTGCGCCCCGAGGGCGCGGCCGATGCGCGAGTTCTGTCCGTCACCGACGAGTAGGTACCGACCTTCAATCACGCGGGTCGTACCGGTGGCCTTGTCCTTCACGACCACACCGCGAGCACCGCGCAGATCGCCGTCAGCGCCGTCAAAGGGCTCGTAGAGATCGACAGCCTCGGTGCCGGTGAGGACGGTGGCCCCCACGGAGTGGGCTCGTTCGGCCACGAGACCATCGAGGTTGAAGCGCGTAATGGTGTAGCCGTAGTTGGGAAAATTCTCGTGTTCCGGCCACTGCATGGCGATCGACGCACCGAAACCGAACGCGCGCAGCCCGTGGTACTTGTGGCCGTGCGCCGCCACCTCGCTCTCGAGTCCCATGTCGGCGAGTTGACGAACGGACCGGGGCGTGAGTCCGTCCCCGCAGGTCTTCTCGCGGGGGTAGGTCTTCTTCTCGACCAGGCACACGGACCAGCCGGCGTTGGCGAGCCAGTACGCCGCCGACGAACCGCTCGGCCCACCACCCACGATGACGACGTCGAAGGGACCGGAAGCGAGGGGTGAGTCGAGTTCTGTCACGCGTCAACACTACGGGTCGACCGAGCGCGGAAAGTCGGGTGCATGACGCGTGCTCGTCGTCTGGTAGAAATGATGACCGTGGACCAGTACCTCCCCCTACTGGGACTCCTGATTCTCGGGGCGCTCTTTGCGTCGGGGTCGTTCGTCGCGTCAGCGTTGCTGGCGCCGCACAAGCGACCATCGGCCGCCAAGCTCGCACCGTACGAATGCGGGATTGTCCCCGAGATCGAACCGCCGCAACGCTTTCCCGTTCGGTTCTACCTCGTGGCCATGATCTTCGTAATCTTCGACATCGAAGTGGTCTTCATGTACCCCTTCGCGGTGGTGTTCAAGCAACTCGGCTCTTTTGGCCTCGTCGAAGTGCTGATTTTCTCCGTCGTCGTCTTTGGCGCGCTGCTGTACCTGGTGAGTGAGGGAGCCCTCACGTGGGGTCCGGTCAAGCGCCTGGTGCCCGGTATGCCGGCGCGCACATCGTCCTCGACCATTGCGCGCATCACCATCGACCGCGAGAAGGCGGCGTAGTCGTGGCGCTCGAAGATCTCCAGCACAACTTTCTGACCGGTCAAATCGAAGATCTGGTGCGGTGGGCCCGTCGCGCGTCCGTGTGGCCGGCGAGTTTCGGTCTCGCGTGCTGCGCGATCGAGATGATGGCGGCCGGTGCGGCCGACTTCGACCTCGCGCGTTTCGGCATGGAAGTGTTCCGTAATTCGCCGCGTCAGGCCGACCTCATGATCGTGGCTGGCCGCGTCAGCCAGAAGATGGCCCCGGTTCTTCGTCAGGTCTACGACCAGATGATGGAGCCCAAGTGGGTCATATCCATGGGCGTGTGCGCATCCAGTGGTGGCATGTTCAATAACTACGCGATTGTCCAGGGCGTCGACCAGATCGTGCCCGTCGACGTCTACGCCCCGGGATGCCCCCCGAGCCCGGAGACTCTGATGCACGCCATCTTGACGTTGCACGAGCAGATCCGCACCGGTGAGATCATGAAGCGTCGCGCCGAAGGCAAGCCGGGTGCCATGGTCACGCCGCAGAGTCCCTGGACGCCCGAGTCCTCCGTCGCAGTTCGATTGGGAACCCCCAAGTGATCGCGCTCCCCGAGACGGCCCCGACAGACGTCGTGACCGCCGAAGGTCTCGACACCGGCGTGTCCTGCTTCCCGTCGCGAGAGCAGTACCACGACCTCGTGGCGTCCTTCCGGGACGATGGCTTCGAACTGCTCGCGGACCTCTGCGCGGTGGACTACCTCACGCATCCCGGTCGTCAACTGCCCGACGGCGTGACGCCGGAGCGCTTCGAAGTTGTCGTGAACCTGCTGAGCTTGTCGAAGAAGGTGCGCGCTCGCATTCGCGTGCAGGTGCCCGAGAACGACCCTCGCGTGGAGTCTCTTTTTGATCTGTACCCCGGTGTGGAGGCGATGGAGCGAGAGGCGTACGACTTGTTCGGCGTTCTCTTCGATCACCACCCGGACCTCACTCGGATTCTCATGCCCGAGGAGTGGGAAGGCCACCCCCTGCGCAAGGACTACGGCGTGGGTCGTGTGCCCGTGCAATTCAAGGAAGCGCCGGGACCCCGATGAGCGATCCGACCTACCGCACCATTGAGCGTGCCGACCTGTTGACGGCGGAGACGTCCGAGGGACCGCAGGAACTCAAGCCGCGCGCGCAGACCGCCACCGACGAGCTGGCGCGCGAAGTCGGGGCGGTCCTTCGTCTCGACGGCCGGACCCTCGACCCTTCGTCCATCGACATCGAGCGTCGCGACGACGAAACGATGATCATCAACATGGGTCCCTCCCACCCGTCGACCCACGGCGTTCTTCGACTCATGTTGGAACTGGACGGCGAAGTCGTTCTGCGCACCAAGCCGGTCATTGGCTACCTCCACACCGGCATGGAAAAGACGGGCGAGGAACTGAGCTACGTCCAGGGTGCCACCAACGTCACGCGCATGGACTACCTGAGCCCGATCAATAACGAGCTCGCGTACTCCATGGCCGTCGAGAAGCTGCTCGGCATCGAAGTGCCCGAGCGCGCCGTGTGGATTCGCATGATGATGAGCGAGATCAACCGCATCTCGAGTCACTTGGTGTGGATGGCCACCAACGGGATGGACCTTGGTTCGACGTCGATGATGATCTACGGTCTGCGCGAACGTGAACTCATTCTCGCCTTCTTCGAAAAGACGGCGGGTCTGCGTCTCAATTTGAACTACGTGCGCCCTGGCGGTGTGGCGGCGGACTTGCCCGACGGGTGGCAGGACGACGTCACGGTGATCTGCGACACGATTGACGCGCGTACCTACGAATACGACCAGTTGCTCACCGGACAGCCGATCTTCCGCGACCGCATGATCGGCGTGGCGCCGATGACCGCCGAAGAGGCACTGGCCCTCAGTGTCACTGGTCCGCTGCTGCGCTCCACCGGTGTGCCGTGGGACCTGCGTCGCACCATGCCGTACCTCGCCTACGACCAGGTCGAGTTCGATGTCATCGTCGGCACGTACGGCGACAACTTCGACCGCTTCGCGATTCGTCTGAACGAGATTCGCGAATCGATCAAGATCGTCCGCCAATGTGTGGAGATGATGCCGCGCGGCGACTACCGCACCCAGGACCCGAAGGTCACGCCGCCGCCGCGCGCGCGTATCGACGAGTCCATGGAAGCACTTATCCACCACTTCAAGTTGTTCACCGAGGGCTTCCACGTCCCGGTCGGTGAGGTGTACTCCGCGATCGAATCGCCGCGTGGCGAGCTCGGGTGCTACATCGTGTCCGACGGCGGTCCGAAGCCGTACCGCATTCACGTGCGGGCCCCCAGTTTTGTCAATCTTCAGGCCGTCCCGCTCTTGATGCGCGGTGGCCTTATGTCCGACACCATCACGGTGATTTCCACCGTGGACCCCGTCATGGGAGAGGTCGACCGATGAGTCATTTCCGTCCGGAATTGCGACAGCGGGCTGAGGAGACCGTCGCGCTCTACCCCGAGCGACGCTCGGCAATGCTGCCGCTGCTGCACTTGGCGCAGGAGCAAGACGGCTACCTGACCGACGAGGGAATGATCGAAGTCGCGGAACTCACCGGCACCACGCCGGCCGAGGTGCGCGGCACCGCGGCGTTCTACGACATGTTCCACCTCGAGCCTGTCGGCAAATACGTCGTGGGCGTATGCACGAACATCGCGTGCCTGCTCGCCGGTGGCGAAGAACTGCTCGCGCACGCCAGTGAGACGCTGGGGTGCGCCGTTGGCGCCACCTCCGCCGATGGTCTGTTCACGCTCGAAGAAACCGAATGCCTGGCCGACTGCAATATTGCGCCCTGCGTGCAGGTCAACCACCGCTTCGTCCGCACGACGACGCCAGACGCTCTGGACGCGCTCGTCGCGGACCTGCGCGACGGCAAGCGGGAGGACGAGATTCCTCCGCACGGCACCTTGATTCGCGTGAAGCGCAGTGGGGGACTGCGCGTCTCGCGCCAGCAGATCGCCGACGAACGCACACGCGAGCGCGCCGCGCGCGAAGAGCGCACGGCCAAGGAAGGTCAGTAATGGCGGTACTGGATGCCCCGAAGATCGTCTCGTTGCGCGCGGAGTTTTCTGACTCCCACACGCTGACGCGCTACCTCGCCACCGGCGGGTACGAGGGATTGCGTAAGGCGCTGTCGATGACGCCGGAGGCCGTCGCGGCCGAAGTCGACGCGGCGTCGCTGCTCGGGCGCGGTGGTGCCGGATTCCCGGCGGGTCGCAAGTGGTCGATGCTGCGCAAGGCGCCGACCAGCTACCTCGTCATCAACGGTGACGAGTCGGAGCCGGCGACCTTCAAGGACCACTACCTCGTCGAACGTGACCCCCACCAATTGGTGGAAGGTGTGACGATCGCCGCGTACGCGTTGCAGGTCAACCAAGCGTTCATTTATCTCCGAGGTGAATTCGCCCTCGGACTCGAGCGCGTCCAGCAGGCCTTGAACGAGGCGTACGAGCACGGGGCGCTCGGACAGAACATTTTCGGCTCGAACTTCAGCCTCGACATCGTCGTGCACCCCGGTGCCGGTGCCTACATCTGTGGTGAAGAGACCTCTTTGATCGAAGCCCTCGAGGGCAAGCGTGGTTTCCCGCGCATCAAGCCTCCCTTCTTTCCCGCCGCCATCGGGCTCTACGGCGAGCCGACCGTGGTCAACAACGTGGAGACGATGTCGAATCTCCCGTGGATCGTCACGCACGGTGGTGCGGCCTTTGCGGCCCTCGGCGTTGGTCGTTCGACCGGCACGCGCCTGTTCGCCCTCAGTGGCCGCGTGAACAACCCCGGCATGTTCGAACTCGAGATGGTGAAGAACACCTTCCGCGATCTGATTTTCGACCCCGCCCTCGGTGGTGGGATTCCGGGTGACCGCAAGCTCAAGGCGTTCATCCCGGGTGGCGTTTCCGCACCCTGGTTCGGACCGGATGAATTAGACCTCGCACTCGGCCAGGACGAAGTCGCGGCCAAAGCCTCGATGCTCGGTTCGGGCTCGGTCGTGGTGTTCGACGAGGACACCTGCGCGGTCCGAGCGGCCTGGCGCATTACCAAGTTCTTCTCGCGCGAGTCGTGCGGTCAGTGCACCCCCTGTCGTGAAGGTTCCGGGTGGTTGGAGCGCATAATGTTCCGCCTCGAGCACGGTGGTGGTCGCCGCGAGGACCTCGATTTGCTGCTCGACCTGTGTGACAACATCGCGCCGGGTCTTGGCTGGCCTCCGCAGCAGACGACGATTTGTGTTCTCGGTTCATCTATTCCGTCGTCGATTCACTCGGCGCTAACGATGTTCCGGGACGAGTTCTTGGCGCACGTGACGAATGATGGATGCACCCATGGCTGATTCGACCGAGACCCGCACCACCGTGACCGTGACGGTCAATGGACGAGCCGTGGAGGCTCAGCCCGGCGAAATGCTGATTGAAGTGGCCGAGCGTGCCGGCACCTACATTCCGCGCTTCTGTTACCACCCGCGCATGGAGTCCGTCGGCGTCTGCCGGATGTGTCTTGTCGAAGTGGACGGACCTCGCGGCGCCACGTTGCAGCCCTCGTGTTTTGTCGGCTGCACCGACGGCATGGTCGTCACGACGGACTCGGAAAAAGTGAAGAAGGCCCAAGACGGCGTTCTCGAATTCCTTCTCGCCAACCACCCGCTCGACTGTCCGGTCTGCGACAAGGGCGGAGAGTGCCCTCTGCAGGACCAGACCCTGGCGCACGGTTCGGGCGAAACCCGTTTCATTGAGGAGAAGCGTCACTTCGCCAAGCCCATCTCCATTGGCGAGCTCGTCCTGCTCGACCGCGAGCGCTGCATCCAGTGCTCGCGCTGCACGCGATTCGCCGCCGAAGTGGCGGGCGACGCGGCCATTGACTTCGCCGGACGTGGTGACCAGATTGAGGTTGCCCCATTCCCGACCGAACCTTTCGACTCGGTGTTCTCCGGCAACACCGTGCAGATCTGCCCGGTGGGCGCGCTGACCGCGAAGCCCTACCGATTCGCGGCGCGACCCTGGGACCTCGATCAGGTCGAGAGCACCTGCACGACGTGTGCGGTCGGGTGTCGCGTGGCGGTGCAGTCCTCGGGTAACCGCTTGACGCGCGTGCTCGGTGTCGATTCCGACCCGGTGAACCACGGCTGGTTGTGCGACAAAGGTCGTTTTGTGATTGACGCGATCGACGCCGAGGACACCTCGGGCGACGTGTCGGATCCGACCTCGCGCATTCGCGAGCCGCTCGTGCGCCGCGATGGCGTCTTGGTGCCCGTGAGTTGGGGAGAGGCGCTGGGTGAGGCCGCTCGCATTATTCGTGAGGCGACGGCGACGTCGCCCGACGGCTTTGGCGCCATTGGTGGGGCCGCACTGACGAATGAGGGGGCCTTCGCCTTCGAGCGCCTGCTCCGCGGCGTCGTCGGGACCGAGAACATCGATGCTCAGTACGGCGACGGGCTCGACCCGGTTCTGCTGTCGGCGATTCCGCGTGCCACCATCGACGAGGCCGCTCACGCGTGCACCGTGGTGGTACTCAGTGGGGACCTTCGCGAAGAACTGCCGATTCTGTTCCTGCGTCTTCGCGAAAGTGCCGTCAAGGGGCGCACGAACATCATCGAACTGGCCACCGGTGCGAACTCCCTTCGTTCGCTGTCTCGCGTCACCCTTCCCACGCGTCCGGGTGAAGCCCACATCGTGGCGCGCGCCATCGCCGGGGACTCCTCCGCGTTGGCACAATTGGGCACGCACCCCCAGGGCGCGGCCTTTTCTGACGCGGACCTTGAGGACGCGCGCCGACTGCTGGGTGACACTGGCGAGGGCGTGGTGTTCATCGTCGGACGACCGAACGCGGCCGAGTCGGCGGCGGTTATTGAGTCGGCCATCCGCACCTTCGTCGCCGAATATCCGCAGGCGCGGTTCCTGCCGACCCTGCGTCGCGGCAACATTTTCGGAGCCCTCGACATGGGGCTCGCGCCCGGACTGCGTCCCGGCCGCACCGCCGGGGCGCGCGGACGTTCGACGATCGAGCAATTGCGCGCACTGACCTCGGGCGAACAGACGGCCGTGATGATTCTCGGCGGCGACGTGCTCGCCAACGTGCCGGATCGCGCCCTCGCGACGTCCGCACTCGCGGCCGCCCGCGTGATTGCGGTGACCGGTCACGGTGGTCCGACGACGGCCGCCGCGGACGTGGTGCTGCCGGCATCGGTCACCCACGAGCGTTTCGGCACGGTGACCAACATCGAAGGACGCGTCACCGCTGTGGCGGCCAAGTTGGTCGCCCCGGGCGCCGCATGGTCCGACGTCGCGATTGCGTCCGAGCTCGCCGAAGAATTGGGCCAGACGTTGGGTCTTGACTCCGTCGAGGCCACCAGCGTCGCCATCGAGTCGACTACCGGCTATCCCGCGACGTCAGTGGTGTCGGAGGGTGCCGTCGAAGGTCGCGTTGTCGGACGGGCGGACCTTACGTCGCCGCGCCGCGCGCTCGACCCCATCGCGTTCCCCGGTATCCGCAGCGCGGACCTCGTGGGTCTCGCACCGCGCGCGGGAGCTGTCGAAGAGCCGGTGGCCTCGTCAACCGCGGCGCTGGCGCCCGTGACAATGGCGGACACACCCGAACAGCCAGTGCCGTCCATCGCCCTCGCCGACGCCTACGCCCTCCGGGTGGTGGCGACCCGTCGTCTCTACGACCGCGGCGACGCGGTGCAGGGCACGGCCGCACTGCGTCCCCTTGTTCCGGCGACAGTGGTGTCGGCACACTCCTACGACCTCAACCGACTCGGCGTCACGACGGGCGACGTCGTGCGCGCGACGACGCCGCGGGGTTCCTTTGACGTCACGGTCCGCGTGGACGACGACGTCGTGCGGGGTACCGCCGAGATGCACCTCAACACCGTCACGACCGACGGGGTCGACGTCGTCGGCACCTACGTGATCGACGCGGACGCCATCGTCACCGAGATCCGCTTGGAGTCCCGCTGATGCACCTCGTTCTCTTTGCCGCCGGCGACCCGCTGTACGACAACGGCGTGGGATGGGCGGTTCTCGCGATCGTCGCGATCAAGGTTCTGGTGGCCTTCGGCGCCCTAATGGGTGCCGTGACATTGATGATTTGGTTCGAGCGCAAGCTCATCTCGGACATGCAGAGCCGCATCGGGCCTCAGCGATGGGGTCCCTTCGGGCTTCTCCAGACGCTCGCCGACGGCATCAAGTTGTTCTTCAAGGAAGACCTGATTCCCAATCAGGCTGATCGTTTCGTCTTCAAGTTGGCGCCGTACTTGGCGCTCATCCCGGCGCTGCTGACCTTCGCCATTGTGCCCGTGGGTGGCACGGTGACCGTGGCGAGCCACACGTTCCTCCTCCAGGTCGCCGACCCGCCGATCGGCATCTTGTTGCTGCTCGCGATGTCGGGCATCTCCGTGTACGGCGTGATGCTGGCCGGGTGGTCGTCGGGATCGAAGTACCCGTTGCTGTCCTCGGTGCGCGCGAGTGCGCAGATGATTTCCTACGAAGCCGCCCTCGGCATGACGATTGTGACGATCGTGCTCGCGACGGGCTCCCTGTCGACGCACGACATCGTGACCGCGCAGGCGCACGGCGTGTGGCACTGGAATGTGCTGCGCCTCGGACTTGTTCCCTTCGCCGTCTTCCTGATCGCCATCACCGCCGAATTGAACCGTCCGCCGTTTGACGTGGTGGAAGCTGAGAGCGAGCTGGTCGGTGGATTCCACACCGAGTACTCGTCGCTGCGCTTCGCCCTCTTCTTCCTCGCGGAGTTCATGAACACCATCACGATGTCGGCGATCATGGTGACCTTGTTCTTCGGCGGTCCCGCCGGATGGGTGCCCAACATCCCGCACATTCGCTGGGTGTTCCCGATTCTTTGGTTCCTCGGCAAGACGGTCGTGTTCGCGTTCTGTTACATCTGGTTCCGCGCCGCCCTCCCGCGCATGCGCTACGACCAGTTGATGTCCTTCGGGTGGAAGCGGTTGATCCCGCTGAGCCTGGGCTGGATGCTCGTGGTCGCCGGATTCTTCGTCAACAAGTCCTGGGGCTTCGCGATGGCCGCGCTCGTGCTCGTGGCGTCTCTCGCCCTGACACGTTCTTTTGAGATTGGCGCCACCCGCGAGCAGGGACCGGAATCGGTGCTGCCGGTTGTGGGCGCTCGCCCGATGTCGGCCGAGAAGTTGCGCGCGGTGACCGACGGCGACGTGGAGAGCGGGGAGGAGGAAAACTAATGGCCGATTCGCCCTTCAGTTTCTTCAACGGTTTCAAGCTGACCTTCCAGCACCTCTCGCGTCCACGCGTGACGTCGTCCTACCCGAAGGAAAAGCGACCCAAGCAGCCGCGTCAGCACGGTCGCCACGTCCTGAATCGTTACGAAGACGGCATGGAGAAGTGCATCGGGTGCGAGTTGTGCGCGGGTGTGTGCCCGGCCGACTGCATCTACGTGCGCGGTCTCGACAATCCGCCGGACCACCCGGTCAGCCCCGGCGAACGCTACGGCTACGTCTACGAAATCAATTACCTCCGCTGCATCCACTGCGACATGTGCGTCGAAGCGTGCCCCACGGAGGCCATCACCGAGTCGAAGATGTTCGAGTTCTCCTTCACGAACCGCGCGGACGCGATCTACACCAAGGCCGAACTCGTGGTGGACGATAACGGGCAACCCCAACGCCTGCCGTGGGAGGACTGGCGCGAAGGTGAGTCGGACATGACCTCCGGATGGATGCGCGCCACGGCGCCGGCGGGTAACGCCGAGTACGAAGGCGTCGTGCAGTGGTCGGGCGACCTGGGCGTGGGCATCCGCGCGGGAGAGGCCGGGCAGAACGGTGAGCGCGACGACGCCGCGACGGGCAGCAAGCAGTTGCGCGACGCGTTCTCCAAGCACCTGCTGCCCGAGGACGTGCCGCTCGGCCGCAACACCATGAAGGATCGACTGGCCAAGCTCAAAGACATGGTGCCGGAACCTCTGATGGACCGCTGGGGACCGAAGGACAAGTCGTGATGTTGGCCACCTACGCAATTCCCGACGTCATTGTCTTCGTCGTCGCCTCCGCCCTCATGCTGGTGGGCGCGGTTCTGGTTATCACCGTGAAGAACCCCGTGCACAGCGCGCTGAGTTTGATCATGACCTTCTTCGGCATCGCCATCGCCTTCATTGAACTCGACGCCCATTTCCTGGCCGCCGTCGAAATCATCGTGTACGCGGGCGCCATCGTGGTGCTCTTCCTCTTCGTGATCATGTTCTTGGGCGTCGACCGACCCGATGTTGACACCGGGGAACCCCTCGTCGGTCAGCGTCCGCTCGCGGCTCTCGGCGTTCTCATCACCGTCGCCGGCGTGGTGGTGATGATGGCGCACTCCCACTGGGTCACCGGGGCGTCGTCCGCGTCAACCAACGGGATTCCCAGCCAAGGTGGCAATGACAACATCAAGGCGCTCGGCACCGCGGTGTTCACCACCTATCTCTACGCGTTCGAAATCACGTCCGCTCTCCTCATCATCGCGGTGGTCGGAGCGGTCATCCTTGCGCGCAAGGAGCGCAGTCTTGATCTCGTCGGGGAGGACGCATGACGATTCCGGCCTCGTGGTACCTCATCGTCGCGGCACTGCTCTTCGGCGTAGGAGCCTTCGGTTTTCTGACCCGTCGCAGCGCACTCATCATGTTCATGTGCATCGAGATCATGCTGAACGCCGTGAACCTGACCTTCGTGACGTTCGCTCATTCCCTGAAGGACATTGGCGGCCAAGCTGCGGTGTTCTTCGTTCTGGTCGTCGCGGCCGCCGAAGTCACAGTGGGCCTCGGCATCGTTGTCGCGGTGTTCCGTCGCCGCTCGTCCACCGCGGTGGATGAATTGTCGGAGTTGAAGGGCTGACATGTCACACGTCGCACTACTCATTCCGCTGCTGCCGTTGGTCGGCTTCTTGTCGATGCTCGGATTCGGCAGTTCGCTGAAGGAGCCCTCGTACGGCTGGATCGCGACGTCGGCCGTGGCCGGTTCTTTTGTCGCCACCGTGATCGCGTTCTTCCTACTTCTCGGCGATTCGTCGCGCGAGATCTCCGTCAACCTGTTCACGTGGATTTCGACGGGCGGGCTCGACGTGCACGCCGCGCTGCTCGTGGATCCGCTGTCGATCACGATGTGTTTGTTCGTGACCGGTATCTCGGCTCTTATTCACCTGTACTCCATTGGGTACATGCACGGTGAGCGGGACTTCAACAAGTTCTTCATCTACTTGAACCTCTTCGTGTTCTCGATGCTGGTGCTCGTGCTCTCGAACAATCTCCTGCTGACCTTCGTCGGCTGGGAGGGCGTGGGTGTGTGCTCGTACTGGCTGGTGAGCTACTACTTCGAAAAGGATTCGGCCGCCTCGGCGGGGAAGAAGGCCTTCATCTACAACCGCGTCGGTGACGTGGGCCTGTTGTTGGCGATGTTCTTGATCTTCCACGCCACGCACTCTTTGACCTACGAAACCATCTTCAGTCGCCTGCACGACTTCACGCCGACGACGGCGACCTTGACCGTGCTCGCGCTTTTGCTCGCGGCGACCGGTAAGTCGGCGCAGATCCCTCTGTTCAACTGGTTGCCCGACGCGATGGAGGGCCCGACGCCCGTGTCCGCCCTGATCCACGCGGCGACCATGGTGACCGCCGGCGTGTACCTGCTGGTGCGCATGTCGCCGGTCCTCGCCCTCTCGTCGTCGGGACGTTGGACGATCGCGATCATTGGTGGCATCACCGCTTTCGTGGCGGCCACGATTGCCACCTCCCAAAAGGACATCAAGAAGGTGCTGGCCTTCTCGACCGTCTCGCAGATTGGCTACATGGTGCTGGCGGTCGGCGCCGGGGCTTATTCGGCCGCCATCTTCCTCATGGTCTGCCACGCGTTCTTCAAGGCGCTGCTCTTCCTCGGTTCGGGCTCGGTCATCCACTCCCTCAACGGCGAGCAGGATCTCCGCAAGATGGGTGCGCTGAAGAAGTATCTGCCCCTGACCTTCCCGACCTTCACCATTGGGTGGTTGGCCATTTCGGGCATTCCGCCGTTCGCGGGTTTCTGGTCCAAGGGTGACGTGTTGACCAACGTGTACGGCTACTCGAAGCCGTTGTGGGTGCTCGGACTGATCACCGCCATCCTCACCGCCTATTACATGAGTCGTCTCTTCGTTCTCACATTCCGCGGTGAGGAGCGATTCCGTGAGATCACCGCGGGTCACGATCCCCACGAGTCGCCGTGGATCATGACGCTGCCTCTCGTGATCCTCGCGGTCGCCGCGACGCTCGGTGGCATCCTCGACCTTCCGTGGGTGCACCACGACTCCATCGCCCACTTCATCGCGAATTCGGTGGCCGCCGCTCCCGGTACCCCGGACGCATCAACCGCGGCTCAATTCGGCCTCGCCAGTGCGGACGTCATCGCGGCGATCATTGGCATTCTCACGGCATTCACCCTGTGGAAGTCGACGTCGCCCTGGCCGCGGTACGAATCGTCGTTCCTCGAGCGCGTGTGGCGATGGGACGATTTCTATGACGCCACGATCGGACGCCCGGCGCAACAGGTGGCCGCCTTCGGTGCCGACGTTGTGGAGCCCCAGATCATTGACGGTGCGGTCACCGGCGTCGCGGTCGCGACCCGACGATCGGGTGAGGGCCTGCGCAAGGTGCAGTCCGGCTTGCTGCGTCAATACGCATTGGTGATGGTGGCCGCTCTGGCGGTGCTCGTCGTGTTCTTGACTTCGAGGTCGTGGTAGGTATGAATCATCCTGATATCTGGATCGCGATCGCCATTGCGATCGTCCTGCTGTTCGTTCTGCGATTCTTCGCGAAGATGGTCGCGCGCACGGTGAAGTGGGGCCTCTACGGCCTCATCATCGTTGCCGCGGTCATCTACGTCGCGGTGAGGGTCGGCTGAGTATGCACAATTACTGGTGGATCAACGTCCTGCTTCTCGTCCCGCTCGTCGGGGGAGTTGCGGTGGTCGCGTCGCGCAAGGTGCCGGGGGCTGCGTTTGTCGTGGGTGTGGTGACGGCGTCGGTCGAGCTCGTGCTCGCGGCGATCGTGACCGGCCTGTACTCGTGGCACAACACGGTCGTTCTGCCGTGCGCGACGAAGGGATGCACCCCGGGATCGATCTCCACCACGCTGGACTTCGCGCACCGCTGGGTGATCGCTCGCTCCTTTGGTCTCGCCTACGAGGTCGGGGTGGACGGTCTGTCCCTCTTCCTCGTGCTGCTGACGGCCATTGTGGTGCTCCTCGCGCTGCTCGGGGCCCGCGAGCGTCGCAATGAGCCGGCATTTGTGGGATGGCTGTTGCTGCTGACAACGGCCACGATCGGCAGCTTTGTGTCCTTCGACCTGCTCGAGTTCTTCTTGTTCTTCGAATTGACGTTGATTCCGAGCTACTTCCTGATCGCCCAGTGGGGTGGCAAGGAACGTTCCCGCGCAGCGCTCAAGTTCTTCGTCTACACGTTGTTCGGCTCCGGATTCCTCCTGGTGGGCCTCATCTACTTGGCGTTTAGCTACCAGCACGCACACGGCGGCGACCTGACGTTCAACTACATCGTCCTCCAGTCCGCGACGCTGAGCCACGGCACGGCCGTGTGGATCTTCGTGGCCTTCGCGATTGCCTTCGCGGTCAAGTCCCCGATCTTCCCCTTCCACACCTGGTCGCCGCTGGCGTACGCCGAAGCGCCCATCGCGGGTTCGATGGTCCTCTCGGCTCTGCTCGCCAAGTTGGGTACGTACGGTCTGCTGCGATTCGGGATCTTCCTCCTGCCGGAAGCCCTCCACACTGTCCAGCCGTATCTGATGACGCTGGCCGTCATCGGCATTCTGTACGGGTCGGCGCTCGCGGCCATGTCGAAGGACATGAAGCGCCTCGTGGCGTACTCGTCACTCGCGCAAGTCGGTTTCATCATTCTGGGTGTGGCCTCAGGATCAAAGATCGCCATCACCGGCGCGGTGTTGTTGATGTTCAACCACGGTGTCATCACGGCCGCCTTCTTCTTGATCATCGGATTCATCGAGCACCGTCGCGGCACCGCGCAGATCTCTGACCTGGCGGGTCTCCAGCGACCGGCCCCCGTGCTGGCCGCACTGTTTACGGTCGTGATGCTGGCCTCGATTGGCCTGCCCGGTCTGTCGGGGTTTGTGAGTGAGTACCTCGTCCTCATTGGCACCTTCGGCACACACACGTGGTGGGCGACGGTGGCCACACTGGGCGTGGTCTTGGCCGCTCTCTACTTGTTGTGGGCCTACCAGCGGGTCTTCCACGGACAGGCTGAAGGCGCGAACGCGGAGATCAGCGACGCCTCGTCGCGCGAGCGGTGGATTGTCGCGCCGTTGATTGTGTTGATCGTTCTGCTCGGTGTTTACCCCAAGCCCGTTCTGGACCGGATCACCCCCACGGTGAACCACCACGTCATCGTGATTGAGCAGAGCACGGAGCCGAAGTGATGTTGCACGTTCCCTCTGTCCACTACCTGGCCATCCTGCCGGAGCTGATCGTCCTGGGCGCCGCCGTGGTGCTCTTGTTCGCGGCCGCCTTGAGCCCGCAGCGACTCGAGCGCACCGTCGGAACGGTTGTCGTGGTGCTGTCGAGCATCGCCAGCCTCGTCGTTGCGTTCTTCCAGTGGCACAACGTGGCCGTCCACGGGGCCAGCACGACGCTCGCGCACGCCGTGGTGCTCGATGGTTTCTCCGTCGTCACGACCGGCGTGATCGCCCTTGGTCTCGGGCTCAGCGCCCTCGTGGCCCACGACTGGATCGGTCGTGAGGGTCACGGCGGCGTCGAGTACCAGATCCTGACGCTGGCGGCCACGTCCGGCGCGATGATCATGGCCCAGGCCAATGACCTCATCGTCATCTTCCTCGGTCTCGAAATCCTGTCGATCGGCCTGTACGTGCTCGTCGCGTTCAACCGCCGCCGGGCGAACTCGGCCGAAGCCGCCCTCAAGTACTTGCTGCTCGGGGGCTTCGCCTCGGCCGTGTTCATCTACGGAGCGGCCCTGACCTACGGCGCGACCGGTTCGACGACGTTGACCTCGATCTCGTACTTCCTCGGCACCCACGTTCTGACGTCCAACGGCATCCTGCTCGCCGGTCTCGGCCTCCTGCTCGTCGGCTTCGCCTTCAAGATTGCCGCCGTGCCGTTCCACCTGTGGTCACCCGACGTCTACGAGGGCGCGCCGACACCGGTCACCGGCTTCATGGCGGCGGTGGTGAAGGTGGGCGCGTTCGCCGCTCTCTTGCGCGTGTTCGCCTCGGGATTCGGCACGCAGGTCCAGGCCTGGCGTCCCGTGGTGTGGGTGTTGGTGGTCCTCTCGATTTTCGTCGGTGCCTCCATCGCTCTGGTGCAGCGCAACATCAAGCGTCTCTTGGCCTACTCCTCCATCAACCAGGCGGGGTTCATGCTGCTCGGTCTCTGGTCGGGCACGGCTCGCGGCGTTGCCGGCACCTTGTACTACGTGATGACCTACACGCCGGTCGTGATCGCGTCCTTCGCGGTGGTGGCTCTGGTCTCGGGGCTCGGAGACGACAGTCACTCCCTTGATCGCTACCGGGGGCTGGCGCGTCGCCAACCGCTCCTCGGTGGCGCGTTGACGGTCCTCCTGTTGGCCCAGGCCGGCGCCCCCTTCACGACGGGTTTCTTCGCCAAGTACTCCGTCATCGCCGCCGCCGTGGACGCCGGTGGCGCCCCGTTGGCCGTGCTCGCGATGATCGGTGCCGCGGTGGCCGCCTACTTCTATTTCCGCCTGGTTCTCGCGCTCTACGCCGATGACGCCACGGACGCCGCCGAGACGACCGACGCCCCCGCGCGTGTCGACGTGCCTCTGGCGAGTGGCACCGTCATCGGCCTCGGGGCGGGCACGGCGGTCTTGTTCGGTGTGTGGGTGACCCCGCTGGCGGCGCTGGCGCACAACGCCACGCTGCTCTTCCTTCAGAAGCCGTGAGTGCCCGCGTCGCGATTGCGACGTGCGCCGGCGAGGACGTTGATCCCGATTCACCCCTCGTTCTCGCGGCGCTACGGGAACTGGGTGTGGTGCCGAGCCTCGTGGTCTGGAATGACCCGAGTGTGCCGTGGGACGACTTCGACCTCACCGTGGTGCGCTCGACGTGGGATTACACCGACCACTACGAAGACTTTCTCGCGTGGACGACCCGGGTGCCGCGTCTGCTCAATCCGCCCGCCATCATGCGCTGGTCGTCCGACAAGCGCTATCTCGGGGAACTCGCACGCGCCGGAGTCGACGTAGTGCCCACCACGTTCGTTGCCCCCCACGAGACGCCCGTGTGGCCGAGCGGTGACATGGTCGTCAAGCCCTCCGTGGGTGCGGGCTCCCGGGGCGCGGAACGCTTTACCTTCACCCAGCGGGACCGCGCGGAGGTCCACATGACGTCGCTGCACGACGCGGGCCGCGTGGCGATGATTCAGCCCTATGTGGCGAGCGTGGACGACGAGGGCGAGTTCGCGGTCATCTTCATTGACGGCCAGCTCGCGCACGTCATGAACAAGGCCGCGATGCTCAATGCGCGCGAGATGGATCGCACGCGTCTGTACCTCATTGAGTCCATGACGCCCGACGAACCCCGCGAGGGTCTGCTGGAAGCCGCGAACCGCGTGCTGGCGGCCGCCGGCGCGTCGGATCTCCTTTACGCCCGCGTCGACCTCGTGCGCTCGGGCGACACGTGGCTTCTGATGGAGCTCGAACTCGTCGAGCCGTCGTTGTTCTTGACCCATCGTCCCCAAATCGCACACACGCTGGCGGGCGCGATCGTGGCCCGCCTCGGCACGCTGTCGTCACCCGGGCTCGCCTAACACAACGCGACCTAAGGAACACTCGCGCTCGGCGACGGCGTCGTCGGCGTAAGATTTCCTTGAGCACGTAAGGAGACCCCGACATGGCGCTGGCAATTGTTCTGATTCTCGTGGCGGTGATCGCGTTGGTCGTGTTTCTGTCGGTCAAGACGATTGACCAAGCGCACGTAGGCGTGGTCACGATGTTCGGAAAATACCGGCGCGTGATCAATCCGGGCTTGAACTTCGTCATTCCCTTGGTCGAGCGCGTGCAGTCCCGCGTGCCGGTGCAGAACCAGACGTCGCAGTTGCGATTCTCGGCCATTACCGGAGACCAGGCGGCGGTGCATTTCACGGCCACGATCATTTTCGCCGTGAACGACCACTCCCCGGAGACGGTCCAGCTCGTGGCCTTCAAGTTCATTGACGCGAAGTCCTTCACCACCGCGATGACCAGCGCGGTGGAAGCGAGCGTTCGTGAATTTGTAGCGACGAAGAAGCAGGTGGAGGTACTCGGACTGCGCACAGATATTGCCCATCACGCCAAGGACTCACTCAACGAACAGCTGGCCTCGTGGGGGTACGGACTCGTAGACCTCGCGATCAACGACATCGCCTTTGATGCCGCGGTGATGGACTCGATGAGTCGGGTGGTGGCGGCGACCAACGCCCAACGCGCCGCAGAATTCGAAGGTCAGGCCCTGTTGATCACGCGCACCAAGCAGGCCGAAGCCGAAGGTGCCGCCATTCGTATCGCCGCCGAGAATGAGGCCACCGCCGCGCGACTGCGGGGTGAGGGACTCGCGGGCTTTCGCCGGGCGCTCGCGCAGGGCATTTCGGAATCGGCCGACATCTTGGAGACCCGAGGCATCAGCCCCGACATTCTCACGTTCACTCTGTGGACCGAGACACTGCACGACGTCGTGAAAGACGGCAAGGGCAACACGATCTTCTTGGACGGCAACATCGCCACGATGGAAGACTCGCTGCGTCGACTCCAGGGCATGCTCACCAGTCACATTCCCGGCGGGGCCGCCGCGGGCGCCAGCCAGCCGCAGTCCGAGATGGAGTACCTGGAGACGCAAGCGGACAACACGTTCCAGACGGGTGCGCCGGTCTCGCCGCCCGCGAGCACTCCTCAGCCTTAGGGACTACTTCGCGAGGTCGGCCTCGCGGGCCTGCTCCAGAACTTCGTCGGGCACCACGGTGCCGGGTCGGTTCGACGGGTCATTCGCGAGCAGTCGACCAATGACCGGGATTTCCGTGAGGGCCTCGGCGCGCAAAATTGCGGCCACCACGGGCACAAAACTTTCGGCGGCGGGGTAGCAGAGGTAGCGCGGGAGCCAGGCCGGATCGTATTTCGCGTTGAAACTCCACAACGTCTCGATGGGCAAGACACCCGAGAGTCGCTTGAGGGCCCAACGCTCAATGCGCGTGAAGGTCCCGTCGCCACGTTCCCCGTCGAGCACCGACCGGAAGGCCGCGAAGTTCAGGGACAGCCCGCGGCCGCCAATGTCGCGCAGGTGCTCGATGGTCGAGCACAGCGCGAAGTCGAGCAGACCATTGGGGTGTTCGCCCGGGTCACGACGCATGAGGTCGAGCGAGTAGCCGTTAATGGCGGGACTCGGCACGAATTGGCACACGGCCGCCGGGTTACCGTCCGGGTCCTTGACCATGGTCAGGATCAAGCCCTGGTCCTTCGGGTTGAACAGACGCCCGAGCATCATCGAGAAACCGCGCTCTCCGTCGCCGCGTCGCAGCTTCGAGATGAGGTCGACCACCTTGGTGACCTCGGTGGGGTCAATGTGGGCCGGATCCAAGAACTCCACCGTGTACCCGTGGCGCGCAATGCGGGTGCAGGCCTGACGAAGCCCCTTCATCTTTCCGCCCTGCAGAGTGAAGGTCGAGCAATCGACGACCGCCTCGTCGCCGAGGTAGAGGTGGTGCAGGCCCGCGGCCTCGTAAATGGCGAGCCACTCCGCGCCGGCCCCGACCACGCCGATGGTCCATCCCCGTGACTCGGCGTAGGCGCGGAACTCACTGAAGATCTCGGTGCGCTCGGCGATGGGTCCGATCGGGTCGGGAGAGAGCAGGGCCACGCCGCCGTAGACGGCGTAGGCGACGAGCGAGTCGCGATAGAAGAAGAACTGCTTGTCGTCCCGCAGCGCGAAGTAATCGAGTGTCCCGCGTCCGTGACGGCGAACAATGTCCCGTGCGCGCAATTCGGCCAGGCGACGTTCGGTGGTGGATCCGTGTTCGGAGAGTCGTCGATCCACCACCGGGCGCGTGATGACGTACAGCAGAGTGATGATGAGGCAGATCCCGATTGCCAACATGGTGGGATTCAGAATGTCCGAGACGCTGTCGGGAAGCTTGATGGCGGTGATGCCCACGAGCCGCTCGGTGCACGCGAGGATGACCTTGCCGAGTCCCGGCAAGGTCTCGTGATTCGGCAAGGCCGCGGCCTCGACGGCGATTGTGGCGCCCACGATCGCCACAATCGCGACCAGTCCGAGCTGCGGGAGTGCGGTGCGCAAGCTCGAGCGATCCGTCGTCGCAGTGAAGTTTCCGCGACCAAACACCAGCACGGCCAAGACGACAAGCGCCACCAGCGACCCTCTCACGGAGCCCCCACGCGCCAGGTGCGTCACGATGGTGACGGTCAACATGCTCACCGCAACCAGCCACGCGCGTCGCTGCCCGCGCCGTACGCCGCGGGCCATCATGATCATCGCAACGCCCGCCAAGCCCGTCAGGGCCGAGGCCGACTGCACGACGCCGACCGGCAAGACGGACATGACATCGTGCAGGCGTCCCCGGGCCGCCGGGGCGACCGCGACGATCACGTCGGCGATGCCGGCGATCAACAACAGAATGCTCGCAATACGACGGATGGTCCGTCGTCGACGCTGGTCCTTCAACCGGTCGGGAGCAAGCGGCCAGGGGTCGCCCGTGGGCCACGCGCCGAGGGTGGCGACGAACGAGTCGGGCGCGCTGAGACGCGACGGGCCCCCAAACCAACGTTCCAAGCGCGTCGCGGGCATGCTCGTCCCCTCGCCCCCGAGGAGGCGGACGCGCAGCGCCGTCCCCGCCTCAATTTCGACAGCCCCCATGCGCTCGACGGAAATGAAGACCGGCGGCAACCCCAGCCGACCGGATCGTTCGGCCACGGTGGTGCGCGACGGTCCGGGGCTCGCGCACACCCCGCGGTCCATGAAGGCGAGTGAAGGTCGGGGTGCGCCGCCCACAATGGCGCCCACGCCACCACGATCAATGACGCGTCGGGCGTATTCCATGGCGTCGGTTTCGTTGACACGCGTCACCGCGAGAGGTTCGGCGGGAACGGAGGCCGCCGCAAAGGGCGTGCGGCGACGGAATCGGCGACGCACCACCACGCCCGCGCCGAGGGCCAAGAGCGCCTCAAAGACCGCCAGAGCAATGAGGTTGATGAGGATGACCGAATAGATGTCGTGGACGTGCGTATGGGTGACGTGGAGGTGTTCGTGGGTGAAGTGATTGAAGATCGCGGCCAGCGTTCCCGCGAAATCAAAGAGAACCAGCGCCCACACCGGAAACCACACCCATTTGGAGAGGCGGCGATAGAGAAGTCGCGAGGCGGCGAATCGGCCGATCGCCGTCGGGTCGTCGATCAGGGTCGCGTCGCGACGCTCCGACGGATCTACCGCCTCGACGTCGAGGTCGGCGGTGCCCGCCACGACGGCGATTTCTTGCACACCTCGGGCCGCGGCCACTTGGAGCATGACGTCGCTCGCCACAGTGATCTTCATGTCGTCGAGGATCTGTCGGGCCTCGTCGTGCTCGGCGAGCTCGCGATCCTTCGATCCCGGGAGCACGATGACCTGGCGGTACTCAACACTCGTGAAGCGTTGGAGTGCCTGGCTCACGAGGGGCAGGTGGGCGAGGGACGCGCGGACCCACCGGGCGAGGTCCGCGGTGGGGGGTGGGGCGAAGAGGTTTCCGGCGATGATGACGACGGCGGCGTCGTCAATGTCGTTCAATAATTCGAGGAATTGGGTGACGGCATAGGAGCGAGGATCCGTCTCGGGGGTGAAGTCGAGATCACTGACGACGTACACCCGATGCCCGTACGGGACGGGCAGGGTCAATCGCTCCGTGGTACTCACGTCGAATAGTCTCGCAGAACCAACTCGGTCGAGAACGGGAGTGCGTCGCGTCATGACGCGTATCGAAGGCAATACTCAAGAGAACTGGCGTTGGCGCAGTGGCCCGCTCGATCCGTCAAAGGCCGTGATCTTCGATATTGATGGCGTTCTCGCCGACGCCGCTGGCCGTCAGCATTTCTTGGACTGGGGAGATTGGCGCAATTTTTTCGACGCCTGTGGCGATGATCCCGTCATTGAAGAGATCGAGCGCCTGCTCGAATTGCTGGATCCCTCGCTCGCGATCATCCTCGTCACGGGGCGCCCCCAGCGCGTCCAACCGCACACGTTGGCGTGGCTCGAGCGTTACGGCATCCGGTGGGATCTATTGATCATGCGCGAATTCGGTGACTATTCGGGTGTTGACAATTTCAAGCGTGGCGTCGTCAGTGACTTGCGCGCGTGGGGCTTTGATCTACGCCTCGCGTTGGACGACGACCCGAAGAATCACGCGATGTACGTCGGCGAGGGCGTGCCCTGCATCTACATCCACTCCGGGTACTACCTCTAGGAGACGGACGAGGCGAGCGACCCGAGCGCATCGCGGCCCGCGCGACGCCCCGAACCGATACTCGCCGGAATACCCACACCGTCATAGGCGTTGCCCGCGAGATGCAGATGGAGTGGCGCCGCTGCCGCGCGCGCCTTCGACACGAGGTCGAGGTGTCCGACGTGGTACTGCGGGAGCCCGTTCGGCCACCGCACCACGAGTGATGCTCGCGGGGTCGGACAGCCGCCCAGCAGTACGCCCAACTCCACCACGACGCGGGCGAGGAGCTCGTCGTCGGACAGGGACGAGAAGCGAGTGTCGTCGCTGCGACCGACGTGCACGCGCACCAGCGCGCGTCCGTCGCGACGCAGATGGGGCCACTTGCGATCGAGCAACGTGATGGCGGTCACCATGAGCGACTCGTCGGCGAAGGGGGTGCCGAGGGGAACGAGGATGCCCGTGCCGGTCGGCGGCAAGGAGATCTGGGACGCGTCGAGGGAGAGCGTGACCATCGCGGCGCTGGCGGACGAAATGCCACCGAGCGCGGACAGATCGGCGTGAAGTCCACCGGTCAGTCGGGCGGCCGCCGCGGGCGGCGTGGCGACGACCACGGCATTGGCCGGAGTGGTCGTGGTGGCGGTGTCCACCTCCCATCCGTAGAAACTGGTGGGACTGCGACGCAGCGCCGTGACCGGTGTCGACAGCGAGAAGATGACGCCTCGGGCGCGCAGGCGGTTCTCGAGTTCGAGCGGAAGGGATCCCACCCCGTCGCGGAGCGTGTAGAACGCCGGTCCTTCCGTGGCCGGCGGGGCGGTCGGTCCTGGCGTCGCCGCTGCGGGGCTGGCGAGGGCTTTCTGGAGCGACCCGCCGCGTCGCGCGGCGCTGAGCAACGCGGGGAAGACGGCCGCGGCGGACAGGTTGTCGATTCGGCCGGCCTGGATGCCGCCGATCATGGGCTCTACGAATTGCAGGGCGATCTCGTCGCCCAGTTTGGCGCGGACGATCTCGCCAATGGTCGCGTCATCGCCGACCTCGAGAGATCGGGGGAAGTGTCGGTCACGCCAGAGGTCACGCCGCGCGCGCCGCGACAATCCGGTCACCTGACGTAAGTCGGCGTCGACCGTGGGCACACCGAGTTGGAGTCCGCTCGGGAGGGGGTTGAGGTGACCCGCGAGATAGATCCACGCTCCGCTGGCGCCAATCGGTTCGAGAGCATCGTCCCAGGCGAGTTCCTTGACCAGCTGGACGACTTCGGGCCGACGCGC
>CAIQPR010000027.1 GCA_903873775.1 uncultured Actinomycetes bacterium | reverse complement strand
TTTCCTAAGTAGTCCGGGTTCTCCGCCTAAATGGCGCTTGACGGGGACAATATCGGTCTATGCTGCCACCGCCTAACGAAGGACTGATATGGCAGAAGATATGGACCAAGACGAAGTCTTCGACGAAGAAGATCTCGCCGAGGGCTTTGACGGTGATGACGCGGAGGGTGATGATTTCATCGACCCCGAAGCTCTTGATGAAGATGCTGCCGTCGTGGTTGACGACGCGGAAGACGACGTCGACGACGTCGTTGAAGCGGACGTTGTTGCAGAACCCGTCGTCGTGGACGACGAAGACGATCTCGCACTGGACGAGGACGTGGAACTCGCGCTGGATGAGGTTTTGGCGGAGACCATGCGCCTCACCACAGAAGTTGACGACGACGAAGACGCCGTTCCCGACACGGACGACAAGGGTGAGTTGGTCGAGTCGGTCCTACCCAAGCAGGATGACGAATTCCGTTGTTCGTCCTGCCGCCTGCTGAAGAAGGTCAGCCAGCTGGCTGACAAAGAACGCACCCTGTGCCGAGACTGTGTCTGACCGTCCCAATTTCAGCGCGTTGAAGGAATCAACGGAGAAGGTCGCGTCATCTATCGTCCACTTGGGCGAGAAGGTGGCGATCGATTCCGTGATTGCGTTGGGACCCGTCTCGGAGCGCGTGTCGCGCGAGCTTCGGCAAGCGCGCGCGGTTGGTCAATTCACGGTTCTGTCGGTGACGTCGCAGCTCAAGGCCCGACTGATGCCTCAACCCACTCCGGCGGCACCACCGACCAACAGCGCGTCACGTTCGGCAGCGCCATCTGTCGCCGCCGATGAACCCCCGACGCCCAGCGGCGTCCCGGGATACGAGAACTTGTCGGCGGCACAAATCATCCCCCTCCTCGGAGGCCTCTCAGACGCAGAACGCACGGAAGTGCGTGAGTACGAAGCGGCCACGCGTGGACGAAAGACGATTCTCGCCGCATTGACGACGCCGGTGGAATGACGACGTCCATCGAGACTGTTCGCGTCATTGACGAACAGTTGACGTCACTGTTCCACCACGGTTTGGGTGAACTACGGGAGCACCGTGGGGGACCGGCACTCATCAAGGAAATTCTCGGCAATGCCAGCGCGTCGCCCGACGCCGGTTTGAGCGGCCTGGTTGCGCAGGGCTGCGTCACAGCCGCGTACGACAACGGCATCCTTCGAGGATTCGCCATTCTGAGTCCCACGTCGCCCCTCACGATTCGGGCGCTCTTCGTGCGTGCACAAGATCGCCGTCAAGGGTGGGGCCGCACGTTGCTCGAAACGTTGCTCAAGCGGGAAAATCCGCCCGTCGACGCGTGGTCACTCCCCGGTGATCGGGCGATGAAATCGATTTACGAGCGAGCCGGGTGGAAAGCCCGACTGCTGACTATGAGCGGCGAGCCGCGCTCGGACGACGCGTAGGGCGAACCGGCGGCGGCGGGGGAGGAACCTTCATCCCAAGCATCTTGGCGAATTCCGGAATTGATCCGGCACTCTTCACGGCCAGCGCGTTGCACGCCTCGTCGGCGGGAATACCGGCGGGCTTGATCAAACGGCGTACCGGTGATTCAACGGCCAGGGCCACGATTTCCGTCCACACTGCGGGCTCGGCCGACGCGGTCAGGGCGTCGGACGCGGCCTGGGCAATCTTCGTCGCGTTCTCACTGCTCACGCGAGTCGACGGATCCGGTGTCCGTGACGCCAGTCGCAGCATTTCGCGCACATCGCCGTTTGCGAGAGCCTTATCGAGCTTGTTCGTCCACTCGGTGCGCAGAGCATCAACGCGAGCATTGAGCTGCGTCTGCAGCTCCTTGAGCTGACCACGAGCCTCGTCGTCGAGACTGACCGTCTTCGCCGACGTCACGACAGCGCGAAGATCGCGGAGACGCAATTCCTTGCCGGCACCGAGCGCACCAGCGGCACGGTCCTTCCAGAAGGCGAGGTTGGTCTTCGGGAGCAACTCCTCCGCAATGCGGTCGATAACTTCCGGGTTGATCGTCGGACGGCCCTGCTGTGTGGCGTTCTTGTTTTGCTCGGCGACTGCCGTGCGCACGGCCGGCATGCCGCCGCGCAGCAGTTGCTCCGCCACCGGCAGTTGTTCGGGGGATAGCGTCGCGAGCAACGCGTTACGGTGCGTCGTCGTGACGGGCGCGGCGACCGGACCCGAGGGACGAGGGGACCGACGGTCGCCTCCGGAACGCGGGCCGCGCTCACTGCGCTCTGCTCCTTCACGCGGCTTGCGCTCAGAGGAACCACGTTCGGGTCGCTCACCACGCGGGCGGTCAGGACGGTCTCCGCGGGGACGATCCGAACGGCGGTCGTCGTCACGGCGGTTGCCACGGCCCTTCGGCGCGTAGGTCACCTGGACGTCGGGACCCTTCGATTCCGGTGCAATCAGCGCGATGCGCTCATTGCGGGGGTCGACCGGCGAGGCCGTCTTCGGCGGAGCCACCGACAGCACATCGACACCCTCCATGTACTGCTCGACTTCGGCGCGGTACACACTGCCCACGACGAAGCCTTCCGTCAGCAAGCTGGTGTCCAGCGTGCCTTTAGGTTGGCGGGCACCCGCGGCACGCCACGTAGCGCTCGTGCCATTGATGCTGGTGATTTCGATATCGATCCGTCGGGACATAGCCCGAACAATCTAGCCGGTGGCGCGTGCCAAGAAATTTCAGCAGATTCTCAATGATTTCTTAGGCACTCTGCCTAGCATGAACACATGACAGAAGAGACGAACATCCCATCTGAGAACGAGTCGTCGAACTCTGGGGAGAATTTGTGGGCGTCACTCGAACCCGACTCCTCCGACTCGTCACTTCACGCAACATCTGACGTGCCACCGTTCGTTGCTCCCGCACCCGGTGAGGCGACTGACGAGGGCACGACGACCCAGTCCCACGAAGAGACAGCGTCAGGCGGCCCCGAGTGGCCTCGACCCACGACGCCCGTGGTCGTGGCACCCGCGATGGCAGGTGGCCAGAAGTCGGGTCGCACGGATTGGCGCCCGCGAGTAACTCTGTTGCTGGTGGCCGCCCTCGTGGGCGCCTTAGCGGGCCACTTTGCGTCATCAGGCTCCAATGGCGGGACCTACTCGATCTCGACGTCTAATCAGGCACCCACCGCTGCACTGTTGACCGGCAACGTCACCATCCCGCAACTAGTGGATCGCGTAGCTCCGTCGATTGTGACCATCGACGTGAAGTCCCCGGTCGAAGAGGACGAAGGGACGGGAATGATCCTGACGTCGAACGGTCTCATCTTGACCAATAACCACGTCATCGCGAATTCTCTTAACGGCGGAACGATCTCCATCACCCGGTACGGGACGACGAAGGCGATTCCCGCCATCCTGGTGGGCACTGACGCCACCGACGACGTCGCCCTCATTCGCGCCGAGGGTGTCTCCGGTCTGCCAACGGTTACTCTCGGGAATTCGCACAAACTCGTCACCGGGGACTCCGTCGTCGCGATCGGCAATGCGCTGGGCCTCTCGGCGTCGACACCTACCGTCACCGCCGGCATTGTTTCCGCGCTCGGTCGTGAGGTGACGGCGTCGGAAGGTTCGAGTTCCGAGACGCTGTACAACATGATTCAAACGGACGCCGCGATCAACCCTGGAAACTCGGGAGGTCCACTCCTGGACGCCGCTGGCCAAGTGATTGGCATGAACACCGCAGTGGCGGGAACCTTGCCGGACGGAACGAGCGCTCAGAACATTGGCTTCGCGATTCCGATCGCGAAAATCCAGTCGCTCATTCCTTCGTTGTTGAAGGGCACCGTCCTGCAGCAGAAGGGTCGCGCCTATCTCGGCGTCGAGGTGACCTCAAACTCCTCGAGCGCCGCATCAGCAAACGGACTCTCGATCTCCACGGGCGCCATCGTAGACACCGTGGAACCGGGCACGGCGGCGGCAGCGGCAGGACTGCAACCTCTGGACGTCATCACGAAGATCGACAAGAGCACGATCAACAATGCCCTCGACGTCACGAAGGCCATTCAGTCAAAGAAGCCCGGTCAGACCGTGACCATCCACGTCAATCGCTTCGGTCAACGACTGACCCTCACGGCAACGTTGGGTGAACTGCCGAGCTAGATCAACTACCCGACGGTGGCGATGCCACCGTCGACGGGGAGAATGACGCCCGTCACGTAGGAACCCGCTCGTGACGCGAGGTAAATAGCGGCGCCCGCCATGTCGTCAGGTCGGCCGATGCGCTTCAGCGGCGCACCACTGGCGATCTGGTCACCAAACGCGTCGAGCGTGGCTTTCATCATCTTCGACTCGAAGGGTCCCGGGGCGATCGCGTTCACGGTGGTCGAGGGCGCCAGTGCCTTGGCTAGGTGCCGGGTCAACTGGTGGACCGCGGCCTTGGAGGCGGAGTAGGCGTAGGTCTCCATCATGGGAACGTGGATGCCGTCGATCGACCCAATGTTGATAACCCGGCTTGGCTCGTCCGCGGTGGCGTGCGCTTGCAAGAGGGGGCGCAGAAACTTCGTGAGGTGGAAGACACCCTTGACATTGAGAGCCAGCACGCGCTCAAAGGCCGCTTCGTCGTACTCGTCCATGGGAGCACCCCACGTGGCGCCAGCGTTATTAACGAGGACGTCGAGGTGATCCTCGCGCGCCGCGATTTCGGCCGCGAGTCGACGACACTCGTCTTCGGTCGAGAGGTCCGCCGGCACCGCGATACACGTGCCGTCACGGCTCAGTTCCGTGGCCAGCGCTTCACACACATCGGCCTTGCGCGACGAGATGTAGACCTTCGCTCCACCACGAACGAAGCCGCGGGCGATCATTTCACCAATGCCGCGGCTTCCGCCGGTCACGAGAACTACCTTGCCGTCCACACTGAAGAGATCACTCATGGACGCCACTGTAGAAGATGGGGGCTCGCCGCCACCGACTCCGTCTCGCCTAGCCGTCACTCTCGGCCCGGTGGCCTCCGACGAGGAGAGCCACACGAGGCCGCATCAATTCAGGACGACGTTCGTGCGCGATCTGCAGCGCTTCCTCAGCGTCGAAAGCCTCCACGATTTCCTGGGTGAAACCGGGACGTGCGATCGACCCCCACATCACGCGCCACAGGAAGGGCCCCCGAGAAGTGCCGTCGTAGATGGTCATTTCCATCTGACGCTAGCGAGTCAGGAGGATGCCAGGTGCGACGTGAGAAAGGCCAGAGAGGGAAAGGCTTGAGGCTGGAAGAAGTCTTGGTTGTGAGCTCCGGGCGGATAGAAGAACTGTGCCGGAGAACCCGAGGGCAGCGCAGCCTCGAAGTCTTCCACCCACCAGTGAAAGGGATCGCTCGCTCCTGACGCGACGCGTAGTGGGACGTCGCGCAGTGGCGCGGTGTGCGTGACGGCGTCGTAACGGGCGAATTCCGCGGCGCTGGAATACGCCCCGGGGTTGACGTAGTGCACGTGCTCGTACGTCACGAAGATGGCCGGACTAATGGCGGCGACCGCCCGAAAGATTCCTGGATGGTTTTCGGCAAAGGCGATTGCCCCGTAGCCACCCATGGAGAGACCCATAACTCCCACGCTGCCCGGGCGCCGACCGAGACCTTGCCGCTGCATCATGGGAAGTAGTTCGTAGACCACCATCCCCATGGGGTCGTCGTCGGGATGTGGGTGCCAATACCCTTGACCACCATCCATGGTCACGATCGCAACGGGCGGCAGTGACACGCCATCTCGCTGCAGCGCCGCTGCTTGCGCGGGGGAGTATCCCGCCACCCCCGAGGCGTGATTGCCCCCAAATCCGTGCAACATGAACACCAGAGGGATCTCACTACCAGGGCCGTGGCCAGGTGGATACCCCACCCTGTAGGTCACCTTCGTGTGGCGGTACGACGAGAAGAACGTGCCCGTGATATTGGCGCCAGGGGCGCCGCAGACGTCGCGAGAGGTGTTGTTGCACGCGCCCTGATCGAGTCCACTCCAGGCCAGCATGTCGTGGTAAGCGGCGTCTGCTTCACGCACTGCCCACCAGCCCAACGCCCCCACGCTCGCCGCCACACCACCGACGAGAAGCCGACGGCGGGTGTAGGCGGCCTTTGAGTGATGTGCTGGCGGACGAGGAGCCATATTCGTATTATATCGTCTTACGATATATCGTTCAACGAGGCTCTGCGAGTGATCCAGCGCGCCACATCGCGGGGATGGTCCAGAAATACTGCGTCCTCGTCGTGATCGAATTCTCCGTCTTCACAAAACCCCCAGCCCGCGATCAAGAAATGGGTCCCGGTCTCTCTGGCGCCATTGAGATCGAAGATCCGGTCGCCAACCATGGCCACAGAGTCGGGGAGTGGGGAGCCCAGGCCGCTGAGCGCCCGCAGCATCACGTCCGACTTTTGCGCCCTGGTGCCATCGTCGAACGCACCCGCGATGGTGTCGAAATACCCGTCCAGTTCGACGCGCTGCAGAATCAATTCCGCGAATGTGCGGCTCTTTGAGGTCGCGAGACCTACCGAGATGGGGCTCTCGGCAAGTTGCTCGAGAAGTGACGCCACACCGTCGTAGAGCTCGAATTCAAACACACCGCCCGCTCCGTAATACGAGCGATACGTACTCACGAGGGACTCCAGAATGGCCTCGTCGGGATCCAGCGTACGAAATGAATCACGTAGCGGCGGTCCGATGAAACTCGCCACTTGTTCTGCGCGAAGAGGCGGCATGCCGTGCTCGGCGAGCGCTGCGTTGGCGCACCGCACAATTCCCGGCCGCGAATCAATCAAAGTCCCGTCCAGATCAAAGAGGACAGTGCCGATACGAGGAACGTTAGCCACGCCAAATCCTAGAGACATCTATGAGAATTCTTATGGATCACAGGGTGAGGCCTCGCTACGCTCAGCGCAAGGGAACAGTCCGGGTGTCCCTTGTGAACCCAAAGTGAGACATCTATGCACGCTCCACGCTCCACCACGCTCGCCGTCGTTCTCTGTGGCCTCGTCGTCACCGCCGCACAGCCCCTGACGTCATCGGCCGCGTCCGTTTCTCGCACGAGCGCCGAGCCACGTGTCACGGCAGCCACACCGCAGAGTGAGCTCACGGCAATCAAGAGCCTGACCTGGACGTCCAATGTCGCCATTTCGTACGGGTCAGGGGAGTGGACATTTACGTCGTCGGGCATTCCGGCCACCATCTTCACGGCCAAGAATTACGCGGTCCCCGCAAACCCCTTCAATGTGTCAGCCAAGAACGCCAGCATTGTGGCGACCTCGAGCGTCCTCAAGAATCAGCACTACAACTTCACGATCCCCACGACACCGCAGTATTCCTCGACGACGACAACCAATATGGGAGCCATTGGCGTCATGGTGAACGGTACGGTGCTGTACAACCCCTACGAAGCCAATAAGACCACCGTCGCCACGAATGACAATTTCGCCGTCACCAAGAAGGGCGTCACGGCGTCATTCATTGACAACTGCGACGGGCACCCGGGTCCCGGCGGGCAGTACCACTATCACGGAGTGCCCACGTGCCTCGTCGATTACGTAGCGACGGGGAAGTCGACGCAGGTGGTCTCGGTGACCAAATTCACCGGCGCCACGACGACGGCAGTCGCCGAATCGAACGCCACCGAGAAGAAGCCGGTGCTCATCGGGTTCGCCTTTGAC
Organism: uncultured Actinomycetes bacterium; assembly: GCA_903873775.1. Taxonomy (GTDB): domain Bacteria; phylum Actinomycetota; class Acidimicrobiia; order Acidimicrobiales; family RAAP-2; genus RAAP-2. Next base: position 3,901 of record CAIQPR010000027.1, on the reverse strand, counting down.
GGTTACGGGATCTACGACAACATTGACAACAACGGCAAGACAATCCCCGTGTCGTCCCTCGACAAGTGCAATGGGCTCTTTTCTGCGGTGCCTGGATATCCCAACGGCATTTATCACTACGTGCTCGAAAACGTGAAGACCGACCGTTCGTCGCTGGGCTGTTATCACGGCGTTGTGTCGTCGGCCTACACACAAGCTCTTCGAGGATCTATTGCCGACATGATCGGCTCTCACACGGTCGCATCGAGCGCAGCCCCCGCTACGCAGACGCGCGTCGCCACGGCGCGCTCACTGGCCGCGAATCGCGTAGAGGACATGATTCTTTCTTCCGAATTTGTCGCGATCAGTCGGCGAGCAGTGTGCTGACCGGGAGCGACATCGAGCGCCGCCGGGTGCAGCAAGCCTGCCGCGGATAAAGGACAAGACTCCGACGCGGCCATCAATTCCGGTACGACCGCCGATAATGTGCGTTATGTAAAGTTAGGAAGAGATCGTCTCGGGAGGCTCTAAGGATCCCACTCGCTGCCGCGGCAGACGCCACGCCACTAAGAGTCCGACCGCCTCAATGCAGCTGACGCCCCACAGCGACGCCTCGAGGGCTTTGGCTCGCGCATTCTCGTTCACAGCAATTGCTTCTTGCTTTTGCGCCTCGGTCGCGCCCGTCTTATCGATTGCCTCGCTCAATTGGGCGTTGCTGACAATGGCCAAATTGTCAGTCACCGCGACCGTCACGCTCGCTAGTTGCGCCTCGTTCAATCCGTGAATGTCGGACAAACCGGCGAGGACGTGTGCCCCCAAGGAGGCGATCATGATCGACCCAGCGACGGCCGTTCCGAGACTCAGTCCCAAATTAGTAAAGGTGTTCTGGAGCCCGCCTACCTGACTCGCCAACTGCAGCGGGGCCCCTGAGACGGTGGTTGCACCCAATTGCGTCGAGAGAAGCCCGAGACCCGATCCGACGAACAACATAGGTAGCGCGACGATGATCGGTGAGGCGTCGGGGGAGATCCACAGCGCGAAGAGCAAGGTTCCTACGAGAAGCGACGTCATGCCGGCCATCGCCATCTTTTGCACCGAAGCGCCCGCCAAGAATCGTGGACCAACGCCAGCGAAAAAGAGCAACGCGATGGACAAAGGAATCATTCGCAGCCCGCACCCGAGTGGCGTGAGCCCACTCGCCACGACGAGGAAGAGGGGCATCACGAAGAAGATGCCGGACATCGCTCCGTTCATGACAAAGAAGGATGCCAGGCCCCGCTGAATGCGCCCCTGTGCCAGAAGGCGGGGATCCAAGAGCACGGACTTCCCTCTCCCCTGACGCGACCGCTCGAGAAGGACGAAGCCAATCCACACAAGAATGCCGCCAACGAACAGAAACGGCACGAGCGAAAGTCGGCCAATTGATGGCGCGTGGGACTTCGCGTGCCACCACCCCCATTCACCGGCTTGGATGGCCGCAAAGACAAGAGTGACCATCCCGAGCGCGGACACGAGAAAGCCGGGAACATCAAATCGCTCTCGTGCGGCGACGCCACCCTCGGCCATGCGACGCATATTGATAAGGATGAACACCGCAATCACGACTTCGCTCGTGAAGACGTATCTCCACGACGCCAGCGACGTCACAAGTCCCCCGACCACCGGGCCTACGGTGATGGCGACGGCGCTCGCGGAGGTCACAATGCCGTACGCGCGGCTGCGGACGTCAGGCGGGAAGTTGTCGGCGATCAATGCCACGATGCTCGGCATGATGAGGGCGGCCCCAATCCCCTCCAGCAGGCTCCAGCCGAAAATCAAGACCGGTAGCGAATGCGCGAGCGCCGTGAGGCCACTTCCGCTCGCGTAGATGACGAGACCCAACGACATCGTCCGACGTCGACCAATTTGGCTCCCGAGTTTTCCGCCCGCGATCATGAGAGATGCCATGACGAGCGTGTAGAGGCTCATCGCAATTTGGATGCCGTGGATGTTCGAATTGACGTCACGCGCCACATTGGCAATGGACACATTCATCACTGACGCATCGAGTGCCATTAGGAACATTGAGGCGGCCAGCAACGCCAAGACAAACTTCGAACCACTGCGCTCCGCCACGGCATCAGAGTAACGGGCGGGTTTTCTCGCGTCCGTTATCTTGGCATCGTGAGCAACAATCATGCCGACGATTTGCGGGCATTTCGCCCGTCACGTGCCATCCTCGGCGTCATGGCCGGGGGTTTTCTCGGCACGCTGATCCGCGCAGGGATATTGGAAGTCGGAGGGCCCCCACAAGCCCATGTGTTCGGGTGGGTCGGGTACATACCCCTCAGCAGTGTTCCGGCGTGGACGGCGGACATTCCCTTGCGACTACTCGTCATCAACACAGTGGGCGTATTTCTCGCGACCTGGTGGCTAGCGGGACCTCTTCGGCACCGCGCTCCCGACGACCCCGTTCGACTCCTTCTCGTAACCGGCCTGCTCGGAGGATTGACCTCCTATTCGAGCCTCTTTGTCTCTCTACGGATTCTCTGGGACGCCACCTGGTGGGCGTCCTTCGTCGTCGGTGGCGGCGCTCTGGCGGCGGGCCTCCTCGCGGGATGTATCGGACTGTGGGCGGCTCGTCGATGAATCTCGTGCTCGTGTCCTTAGCCGGCGCCCTTGGCGCCCTCGCTCGCTACGGCATAGAGGAAATTGTCGAGCTCCGTCGCGTCTCGTGGCGACCGTACGGCACAATGGCCGTGAACGCGCTGGGCTGTTTTATTGCAGTCGTCGGCGGGAGTGCCATCGTCCACTTCTTCTTCGCCAGGGGATGGGAGCAGCAGATCGATCTCGCGTATACGACCCTGGTGACGGGCTTTTGCGGCGGATTCACGACCTTTTCGTCAGCACTGGCCATTCCGCTTCTTGAGTGGCGTCGTGGCGGACGTATCAGACCACTGATCATCCTTCTCGGCACTCCCCTTCTGTGCGCCCTGGCCACCGCTGCTGGCGCAGTTCTCGCATTTCCCCCACTTCCCGCGTAGGGCGGGCGCAGCGTCACATTTCGTCTACTGGTGGACGTAAGAAGTAACGATCAGTAGTTGCCCGTCGGGTACGCAAAGAAGTAAGGGTTCCCGTCCGCGAGGCCGCCACCGCTAGTCGCGAAGTACATCCCAGCGGTGCTGAGCACCGATCCGGGAGGTGTCTCAAAAACTTCGCAGATGGTGACATTCCCGTTGGCCGCAATCGCGGCGGTCGACGATACCGAGCAGCCCTTCACGTGGCGATGGCTGCTCGGTGTCACGACGTAGCGTCCCGAACTGCACCCATTTGCCGTACATCCGAATTGAACATCAACAAATTGTCCCGTGGCGTGGATACCGACGGGGTGAGCGAGGCCGTTGTGAATGAGGTAGCGCATCACGATCGGGCCCGAGGACGGAACAAACGACACGCGACCCGGACACGGTGATGTCATCGTCGCCCGACACAAGGTCCTCTGACTCACGGTGGCGGGAACACGGGCCTCGACATAGCCAAGGGAACCACCGTCGATGTTCTCTGCCGACACATCGGCAGAAATGACGGGTTGAGAAGTCGACGTCGAGACGCCGAGTGGGAGGTTCCCGAGGAAGTCCGTCGCAGTGAGGTGTTGATATGTGCGCCCCGGCCAAGTGGAGGCACTGGCAGCCAAGGGGGGCATTCCCGATGAGTCCGTTGCGACGCCCGTCGCCCACGCAAACACCCCGCCTAAGAACATGGACACATAGTGCTGTGACAAGGGAGAGTTGCCGGAGTTCCAGATGAAGGGTACCGATGTCACAGACGTACACAACGTGAGGGATCCTTGAGCCCCCACCGTCACAACTCCCCCGTTGCTCGGTCGTGCGCAAGAAGGACTGGTATCGCTGTTCGTAAGTAGTGGCAACGAAGATGCGTCGTA
>CAIQPR010000026.1 GCA_903873775.1 uncultured Actinomycetes bacterium | reverse complement strand
TGCTGTTGACGGTGTCTGCGGGCGCCACCACCAGTGGCACGTCGACGTCCCTCGTCAACGGCACCTTCTCCCAGCCCGCCCTCAGCGCGGGTGGCTACAGCATCACCAATCAGTCGAACGTGCCCGGTTGGTCCTCCACCGAGGCCGACGGCGCCATCGAGGTCTGGAACCACCCCACCGGACCCGCCGTGCCGAACGGCAACCAGTCCGTCGAACTGGACGCCAACGTGATCTCGGGCATCTACCAAGACCTGGCCCTGACCCCCGGTGTGACCTACCTCTGGAGCGTTCAGCACGCCGGTCGTTGCTCGACCGCAGACGTTGCCAACGTGAAGTTTGGTAGCGCCTCGGGCTCGCTGTCGACCGTCGCCGTGATGAGCGACTCCAACTCCGGCTGGACCACCTACTCGGGCACCTACACCGTGCCCGCCGGCCAGACGCTGACTCGTTTCGAGCTTCAGGGCGTGTCCACGGGTTGCTCGAATGGCCCGTCCTACGGCAATGAAGTGGCCAACGTGCTTCTGACCCCGGACCAGACCGACCTGCCGGCCGCTGGCATCACCGGTGTGGTGGGTGTCACGCTGCTCGCGGGCGCCGCCTTCGCGGTGTTCATGCTGCGTCAGCGTCGTCGTCCCGCGCAGGTGCGCAACTAGGGAGACTCCCCTAGCGCTGCTCGACCATGTCGATGTAGTCGTCGCGCCACAGATCGAAATACTCCTCCGGGAGAAGCACCGCGTGCGTGGGCTCTAACGTTTCGACGAATCCTCGTTCGTGACTCACGGCGATGATGGTGCCGTTCCAGCTCCGCAACATCTCGGCCACCGCGACGACCGACGCCGGATCCAGGTTGTTGGTCGGTTCGTCGAGGATGAGCACATTGGCGTCCGAAGAAGCCATGATCGCGAGCGCCAGTTTGGCCCTTTCCCCACCCGACAACGTGCCGGGCAATTGGTGGGCCGCGGATCCCTTGAGACCAAAGGCTCCGAGGAGGCTGCGGCGCTGCACCTCGGTCACCACCGTGGCGTTCTCCAAGTGTTCGAGCGCGGTCTTGGTGTCATCAAGCTGCTCGTGCTCCTGGGCGAAGTAGCCCATGGTCACGTTCGCGCCCAAGTGCACCGAGCCGGTGCGTGGTGTCTGGGTGCCGGCGAGGCAGCGGAGCAACGACGACTTTCCCGCACCATTGCGACCAACAATCAGGATGCGGTCGCCGCGGCGAGTACGAAAATTCACGTCGGTCAGCACGTCATTGTCGCCGTAGCGCACGGAGATGGACTCCGCGACGAGCGGCACGTCGCCGCTGCGCGGCGGGGGCGGCAACTTGAAGACGACCGTGCGTTCTTTCTTCGTGACTTCGATGCGCTCATTGCTCAAGCGTTCAGCGCGGTGGTCCAAGACCTTGGCCAAACGGGCCCGCTTCTCGGTTTGCCCACGCATCGAGTTGGCGAGGTTCTTCAGTCGCGCGATGTCGGCGTCCTGACGCGCGGCCGTCTTCTCTTCGGAGAGACGAGTGACCTCTTCTTGCTCCAAGAACTTGCTGTAGTTGCCCTTGTACTCGCGCAGTTGGCCATCTCGAATCGCGATCACGCGGTCGATGGCCTTGTCGAGCAACGGAAGGTCGTGACTAATCACGAGGACGGTCCCGGGGAACTTCTCGAGTTCGTCGAAGAGCCAGCGCTTGGCCGACTTGTCGAGGTGGTTCGTCGGTTCGTCGAGCACCAGCGTCTCGGGCTGCTCGTAGAGCACGCGCATCAGGTCGACGCGACGTCGCTGACCACCCGACAGGGAATTCAAGTCTTCGAGAAGAAACTCCTCTTCGAGACCCAGTCCGGCCGCCAGTCGCGCGACTTCGCTCTCGGCTTCGTAGCCGCCACGGTGTCGGAAGTCTTCCTCCAACGACGTGAAGCGATGGATGTTTTCTTCCGTCGGGTCGGCCGCCATGGCCGCTCGGGCGGCGTGCATGTCGGCGTCCAATCGGTCGAGCCCTCGCGCGGACAGGATGTGGGACAACCCAATGGGGTCCACGCCAAGCCCGCCGGGCACCGGCTCCTGCGCCAAATGGGCCCAGGAGCCGAGTCGCTGAACGGTGCCGGTCACCCGCAGGTGTTCGGGCTGTTCGCCGAGCAGGACGGACAACATCGTCGACTTGCCCGCTCCGTTGCGGCCGACGATGCCGACCTTCTCGCCGTCACCCACCGTGAAGGACACCGGGGACAGCAGTCGGCGCGCGCCGATTTCAATACCTAAATCTCGAACAATCAGCATTTAACGATCCAACGTTGCGGCCGCGGCGAAGAGTTCGTCGCGAAACTGGGGGTGGGCAATGGCGCTCAGTCGTTCCGCGCGCTCACGCACCGTGGCGCCGCGGAGGTCGGCAGCCCCGTATTCGGTGATCACCACGGCCGTGTGGTGACGAGGGGTGGCGACCACCGAGCCAAGGGGCAGCTGGGCCACGAGACGACTCGTGAGCACCCCGTTGATCTCGATCGTCGCGGGCAAGCAAATGAGAGAGACGTCGTCGAGGGCCAGTTCGGCACCCGCGACGAAGTCCTCGTGTCCTCCGACACCGGAGATCTGTCGTCCCGCGACCGAGTCGGCGACGACTTGACCGAATAGGTCAACGGAGATGGCCCCGTTGATAGAGACGAAGGTGCGGTTCTCACCGATGATGGTCGGGTCATTGACGACGTGCACGGGACCGAACGCGACTTCCTCATTGCCGTCGAGCCATTCGTAGAGTCCCGCGGAGCCGAGCGCGAAGGTGGTCACCGAGACGCCGTCAAAAATCCCCTTGGCCTGGTTGCGCACCTTGCCGGCGAGGTGTAGCTTCCACAAGCCGTCAGTGAACATCTCCGAGTGGATGCCGAAGGCCCCGTGCTCGCGCGCGGCCAAGGTTTCGGCGACCACACTCGGCACACTGCCGATGCCGGTCTGCAACGTGGCTGTGTCGGGAATATACGTGGCGGCGATCTCCGCGATCTTTTCGTCGACCGCGGTGCGTGCTTCTTCGGGCAGAGACACCGGATGCTCATCACTCATCACGAGCACGTCAATCTCGTCCACGTGAATCTCGTTGGGATGCCCGTCCAGCGCGCGCGTGCGCGGCAGGTGCGGAGTGCACTCGACCATCAAGATGCGTTCCGGGTCACGACCGGCGCGGCGGAGGGAATCGAACGTCGCCCCGTGATGCAACGACAGATTCACAAATCCTCGATAGTCGGGCGGCGTGGCCTGCACCATCATCACCCGCGGGGCCAACCGTTCGAGGATGGGGGCGAATTGCCGAAATCCCGCCGGGACCAATTGCACGTCGCCACCGACGGACTTGTAATACCGCTCGGCGGGACCGAAGAATCCGCACCGGTAGTGGACATTCGGATGGGTGAAGAGATCAAACAGCCCGAGCACCAGGGCGCCACCAATGGTCAGATTCGTCCAGTCGGTGCGTCGCGACATGGCGGCGAGGAGCGCGTGGGGATTGGCCGGTCCCAGCCCCATCCCCACCACGTCGTCGGGGTGCAGCAGGGCCGCGGCCTCGTCGGGGCTCAGATATTGGGGGCTCACCCACACAGTCTTACCGATGATGTCTGGGCCTATGTCACGATGGAGTTATGAGCACACCCTTCACCATCGATATTTGGAGCGACGTCGTCTGCCCGTTCTGTTACTTGGGTGAACGACAGCTGGCCCAGGCCCTCACAGAGTTCGAACACGCCGACGAGGTGGTCATCGCGCACCACGCCTTCGAACTCGACCCCCACGCCCGCCTCTCCTACGACCGCCCCTTGGCCGAGCTGGTGGCGCGCAAATATGACATGCCCGTGGAGCGGGCCGAGGGGCTCCACCACCGCCTGGAGAGCGAAGCGGCCGCTCTCGGCATGACGTGGTCCATGGCGAGCGCGCAGCCCACCAACACCTTCGACGCTCACCGCCTGATTGCTCTCGCCACGACCCAGGGCCGGGGTGCCGCCATGGTCGAGCGCCTGTTTGCGGCGTATTTCGTCGAAGGACGACTCGTCTCAGACCACGACACGTTGGTCGAACTCGCGAGTGACGTCGGCGTCACCGGCGCCCGCGAGATGTTGGACAGCGCGGACTTCACCGACGACGTCCGCGCCGACGAGGAGGACGCCATGGAGCTCGGTATCTCCGGTGTGCCGTCGATGGTCCTCGACCGCAAGTTCATGATCTCGGGCGCCCGGGGCGCCGAAGAGATCTTGTCCGGCCTTCGTCGGGCCTGGTCGCGTCGAGTGTCTTAGTCTTCGTCTTCGCTCGGCACGACCGCCGCGGTCGCGACGGTGTGGCCCTCGTCAAGATTCATGACGCGCACACCCGTGGCGTCGCGACCCTGCGACGAGATTTCCTTCACCGGTGTGCGAATGAGCACGCCGCCGCTCGAGGCCAGCAGGACCTCGTCGCGTAGGGAGGCCATGGACGCCGCCACCACGAAGCCACGGGCCGCCGTGAGACGAATCCCGCGCACGCCCTGACCACCGCGTCCCTGACGATTGAAGCGCTCGACCTTCACGCGCTTCCCAAAGCCGGTGTCCGTGATGAGCAGAAGATCCGCGTCGTCGCGCACGACGTCCAGCGAAATGGCCTTGTCGTCATCCTTCAAGCGAATCCCGCGCACACCCGTGGCGTCGCGACCCATCTCACGAACTTCGCGCTCGGTGAAACGAATCGCCATGCCGCGATAGGTCACGACCATGAGGTCGTCGTCCCCGCTGGTGGCCACGACGCGCACGACTTCGTCGCCGTCACGGAGATTGATGGCGATCCACCCCTCGCGACGTGACTTGTCGTATTCGGAGAAGGCCGTCTTCTTGACCGTTCCGTTGGCGGTGGCGAAGACGAGGAACTTGTCCGCGGGGAAGTCCTTCGTTGTGACGATCGCCTGAATCTTCTCGTTCGGGGCGAGATTGAGCAGGTTCACCACGGCGGTGCCCTTGGCGGTTCGTTCCTTCATCGGGATCTCGTGTCCGCGCAGGCGGAAGACGCGACCACGGTTCGAGAACAACAAGACGTACTCGAGCGTGGTGGTGTGCACGATCTGATCGACGAAGTCTTCGTCTTTCAGTTTGGCACCCTGAATGCCGCGTCCCCCGCGACCTTGCGTGCGGAACGCACCGGCCGCGACGGACTTGATGTAACCCGCCTGGGTCATCGTGATCACGATGTCTTCGTCGTCGATCAGATCTTCGACGCCGAGCTCACCCGGGTCGTTCACGATCTGCGTGCGACGCTCGTTGGCGTACTTGTCGCGCAGCGCAGTGATTTCTTCGGCAATAACAGCACGCAGCTTGACGTCGTCCGCGAGGATGGACTGCAAGTACGCAATGGTCTCGCGCAACTTTGCCATTTCCTCTTCGAGCTCCGTGCGACCGAGTCGGGTCAAACGACCCAGTGTCATGTCGAGGATGTGGTTGGCCTGCTCTTCGGAGAATTCGAAGGGGGCCGTCATCAACGCAGCGCGCGCGGCGGGACGGTCGTCGGAACTACGAATGGCGGCGATGACCGCGTCCAGCATGTCGATGGCCTTGAGCAGACCCTCCACGATGTGGGCGCGCGCCTCGGCCTTACGCAGACGGAACTGCGTGCGTCGCGTCACGACCTCGACCTGGTGCGCGATGTAGTGAGTCAACGCCTGCTGCAAATTGAGCGTGCGCGGCACACCGTCGACGAGGGCCAGCATGTTCACCGCGAAGGTCGTCTGCAACGAGGTGTTCTTGTAGAGCTTGTTCAGCACCACGTTGGCGTTGGCGTCGCGCTTGAGCGTGATGACGAGGCGGGGCTTCTTGCCGGCCGAGGAGTTGTTGACCTTCGAAATACCCTCGATCTCGCGGGACTCCACGAGGTCGTGAATCTTCTGCTCGATCGATTCGACCGAGATCTCGTACGGGAACTCGGTAACGACGATCTCGACCGTGTTGCCGCTCTCTTCGATCTCGGCCACGGCGCGCATCTTGATGGACCCGCGACCCGTGCGGTACGCGTCGAGAATTCCCTGACGCCCAAGAATCTGCGCGCCGGTCGGGAAGTCGGGACCCTTCACAAAGGCCATGAGGTCATCGGGTGTCGCGCTCGGGTTTGCGAGCAGGTGGAGGGTCGCGTCGATGACTTCACCGAGGTTGTGCGGCGGAATCTTCGTCGCCATACCCACGGCGATGCCCTGACTGCCGTTCACGAGCAGGTTGGGGAAGCGCGACGGCAGCACTGTGGGCTGCATGGTCGAGTTGTCGTAGTTCGGCTCGAAGTCGACGGTCTCTTCGTCGATGGAGTCGAGCATTTCGAGCGCCAGCGGCGCCAAACGACACTCCGTGTAGCGCATCGCCGCGGCGCCGTCGTCGGGACCGGTGCCACCGAAGTTGCCGTGACCACTGATAAGCGGGTGACGTAGCGAGAACTCCTGCACCATGCGCACCAGCGCGTCGTAGATGGCGCTGTCACCGTGCGGGTGATAGGTACCCATCACTTCACCGACGACCTTGGCGCACTTGGTGTGCGGACGATCCGGGCGCAGACCCTGGTCGAACATCGAGTACAGAATGCGGCGGTGCACCGGCTTCAAGCCGTCGCGCACGTCGGGCAGGGCGCGCGACACGATGACCGACATCGAGTACTCGAGGAACGAGCGCTCCATTTCGAGATTGATCTCAATCGGTTCGATGTAGCCGATCACCGCGCCGGTGTCGTTGTTGGGCGTCTCGTCGCCGGAACCCTTCTTGCGTGCCATAGTCCTCCGGCTTCCTAGATATCTAGGAAGCGCACATCCTTCGCGTTGGTTTGAATGAAGTGGCGACGCTGCGGGACGTCGTCACCCATGAGAATCGAACACACCTCGTCGGCGAGCGCCGCCTGCTCCACGGTGATCTGGAGCAGAGAACGCTTGGTCGCGTCCATCGTCGTGTCCTTCAGCTCGTCGTAGTCCATCTCGCCGAGACCCTTCAGACGCTGGAAGTCGTTCTTGTGGTCGGGGTGTTCGGCCAGGTACGCCGCCTTCGCGGCGTCGTCCTTCAGGTAGAGCTTCTCCTTGCCGACGAGCGTGGAGTAGAGCGGCGGCTGCGCCACGTACACGTGTCCCTCGTCAACGAGGGCCTTCATCTGACGGAAGAAGAATGTCAACAAGAGCGTGCGAATGTGACTGCCGTCCACATCGGCGTCCGCCAACAAGATGATCTTGTCGTAGCGAATCTTGGTGACGTCGAACTCCGATTCCACGCCGGCGCCAATAGCCGCGATCAGAGCCTGAATTTCGGTGTTCTTCAGAATCTTGTCGGTACGGGCCTTTTCGACGTTCAGAATCTTGCCGCGAATCGGCAGGATGGCCTGCACGCGCGGGTCGCGAGCGTCCTTGGCCGAACCACCGGCGGAGTTACCTTCGACGATGAACAGCTCGCACTCGCGTCGATCGCGCGAGGAACAGTCGACGAGCTTGCCGGGCAGGCCGGCGCCGTCGAGGGCACTCTTGCGACGGGTGAGATCCTTCGCCGACTGGCTCGCGATACGCGCCCGCGCGGCGAGCATGGCCTTTTTCACGATCTGATTGGCCTCGGTGGGATTTTCTTCCATCCACTCGTTCAGCTTCAGGTTCGTCGCCTTTTGCACCAGTGAGCGCATCGACACATTGCCGAGCTTGCCCTTGGTCTGACCCTCGAACTGTGGTTCGCGCAGACGGACGGAGATGATCGCGGTGAGACCCTCGCGGATGTCTTCACCCTTGAGCGCCTCTTCCTTTTCTTTCAGGATGTTGTGGGCACGCGCGTACTTGTTCACCGTTGTCGTCAGTGCGGTGCGGAAACCCTCTTCGTGCATGCCGCCTTCGGTGGTGGAAATACCGTTGGCGAACGAGTGGATGCTCTCGTAGTACCCGGTGTTCCACTGGAAGGCCACTTCGACCTCTTGGGTTTCTTCCGCCACGGCGAAGGATCCGACCTTGCGGAAAAGAGACTCTTTGGAGGCGTTGATGTGGCGCACGTAGTCCACGATGCCGCCGGAGTACTTGAAGGTCTCCTTCATCTCGCGACCTTCGCGCTCGTCGGCGTAACGAATCTCGATGCCCTTGTTCAAGAAGGCCATGATTTGGAGTCGCTCGACGATCGTCTGTGAACGGAAGTCGATGTCTTCGAAAATCTTGGGGTCGGGCGAGAACGTGACTGTGGTGCCCGTGCGTCCGCGCGGGGCATCCCCGGCCACTTTCAACTTGCCTTGGGGCTTGCCGCCGTCTTTGAAGACCAGCTCGTGGCGCTTTCCGTCTCGATCGATTTCGAGGGTCAACTTGGTGGACAACGCGTTCACGACGGACACGCCGACGCCGTGGAGGCCGCCAGAGACCTTGTAACCCTCACCACCGAACTTGCCGCCCGCGTGCAACACGGTGAGCACGATTTCGGCGGCTGATTTACCGGGATATTGCGGGTGCTCGTCGGTGGGGATGCCGCGTCCGTCGTCGACCACGCGGCAGCTGCCGTCCTTCAGAATCGTGACGTCGATGCGGGTGCAGTAGCCCGCCATAGCCTCGTCAATGGCGTTGTCGACGACTTCCCACACCAGGTGGTGGAGTCCCGCCGGTCCCGTGGAGCCGATGTACATGCCCGGACGGACTCGAACCGGATCGAGGCCCTCCAGAACGGTGATGTCACTGGCTCCGTAGCTAGAAGACCCCTTGGTCGTGTCGGCCACGAAGCATTCCTTTCGTAGAAGCGAAGATTGCGCGACGGCGCTTGAAAAAGACGCCGTTGTCGGCTCCAATCCTACCCGACACGGTGTGACACTCCGCGCCGAAAGTGGCTGATTTACAAAGGTTTTTGCGCTTTTCCGACAACAATCGTGAGGCTGGTCGGAGCACGACCTCCGAGGTCGGCGAACGCCTCCAAAATGGTCCGCTCGTCGCGCCGCAGTCGCTCCGCGAAGGCCCCACTCGGCACCCGCACCACGAGGCTCGCGTCCTTCACGAGTTCGGGGACACACCTCTCCGCAAGCACCTCGCCGACCGCCGCGGGCCACCGGGCGCGCACCTCGTCGATGATCAAGAGGTCGACCTTCTTGTAGCGCGAGGCGAGGGACGCGAGAGATTCACCCAGCGACACCGGCCCGTCTTTGCGCCTCGTCACGACGCCCTCGCGGTGAGATCGACCACGGCCGCCGGCACCATTGCTGTGGGGAGCGGGGAGGCGGTCGTCACGAGTGTTTGGCCGTGGGGAAGAAGATGGAGAAGACGCTCACTACGAACCGGATCGAGTTCAGAGAACACGTCGTCCAGAAGAAGAAGTGGATCCACCCCGCGTTCGTCGCGCACCAGAGCGTGTCCGGCGAGTCGTAGCGCTAAGGCGAGGGACCGTTGTTCTCCCTGGGATGCTTGGCGCCGAGCGTCACGTCCGTCGAGCGCCACGAGGATGTCGTCGCGGTGCGGACCCACGGTCGTGTAGCCACGAAAACGATCGTCGTCGCGCGAGCGCGCGAGCGCCTCACCGAGATCTCCGACCCACGAACGCTCGTAGGTCACACGCACGGATTCGGATCGCCCGGACAAGTCTTGATAGTTCGCCGCGACGAGTGGTTGGAGGCGGCGAACGATGTCCTCTCGGACGAGAACGAGCTCCTCGCCGATGGTCACGACGTCCTGGGTCCACACATCGAGCTCTCGCGCACTGTCGGCGGTGAAGGGCGCGGTCTGAGCGGAGCGAAGAAGTGCATTGCGCTGACGAAGGACGCGTTCGAAACGCTCCACCACATCGGACGAGTGAACGTAGACGTCAGTCATCAAGGTGGTGAGGAAGTGACGTCGTCCGTCGGGTCCCTGGCGAATCATGTCGACACCCTCCGGGGTGAAGACCGTCACCGGAAGGGCCTCGGCGAGATCGGCTCTCGAGGAGGGCTTCTGATTGTTCACCAGCATCCGCTTCACCACGTTGCGCGCACCTCTCGACATAGTGAGATCTACCTGCAGCCGGCGTTCACGGTGGGTGAGTATGCCGTGCACCTCCGCCACCGTGGTGCCGTTGCGAATCATGTCGGCAGCACTGGTGGTGCGGAAACTCGACGCTGTCGCGAGTGCGTAGACCGCCTCGAGCACGGACGTCTTTCCGGTCCCATTGGGTGAGATCAACACAGTGACGGCCGAGGGATCGGGCGTGAGCGTGAGTTCGTCAAAGAGGCGGAAGTTCCTCAGTTCGAGTGACTGCAGCCCCACGAGGTTCGCTACTGGACGCGAACCGGCATGAGCAGGTAGCGGTACTGAACGTCCTCTACCCCGTGCACCATGGCCGGGCGCGTGGAGTCAGAAGACTCCAAGACAATCTCGTCGCCAATGGTGGCCTCGACACCTTCGATCAAGAAGTTCGGATTGAAGGCGATCGTCAGTTCTTCGCCGGTGTAGTCGCCGTCAACAGTGTCCACCACTTCGCCCTTGTCGTGACTCTGCGTCGTGATGTCGACGGCGTTGTCCTTCATGGTGAGGCGAACAGACGACGTGGGGTCGCTCGCGAGGAGCTTGGCGCGCTTGAGTGAGGTGAGCAGGGTGTCCTTCGCAACTCGAAGACGATTCGGGTACTGGGACGGAATCAACTGGCGGTAGTCCGGGTAGTTCCCGTCTATGAGACGTGACGAGATCGACGTGACGCCCGCGACGAAGACAATCTCCGCGTCAGTGAGGGCGACGCCGATCTCGGCGTCCACCTTCAGACTGGAGGCGGCGCGCTGCAATTCAACCAGTGCCTTCGACGGCACGAGGAGGTCGCGCTCTCCCACCACGGACTTCACACCCGTCAGGTCGCGAATCGCGAGTCGGTACGAGTCCGTGGCGACAAGACGGAGCACGCCTCCTTCACTCGTGAACAACACACCCGTGAGCAGAGGACGAGCTTCATCATTAGAGGAGGCCCGCACTACCTGCGAGAGGCCCTGAACCAGATCGAGAGCGGCGAGCGACGTATTGGGCTCGGAGACCGCGGGAAGCTTCGGGTAGTCCAACAGCGCGAAGGTGCGAAGTGAGAACTTGGCGCGATCGAGCGAGATCTCCACGGTGTCGTCTTGTGCGTCAATGGTCACCGCACCGGCCGCGAGAGAGCGCACCGCGTCCACGATCAAGCGCGCGGGAACAACAGTGGCGCCGTCTTCGTAGCCAATGACGTCGACCGTGGTGCGCACCGTGAGGTCGAGGTCGGTGCCCGTCACGGTGAGGTGGTTGCCGGTGAGCGTCAGCAGGATGCCCGACGTCGCGCCCGGTGAACGTGTGGCGACAACACGCGCAGCTGTGCCCAGGGCCTCGACGAGGAGGTCGCGTTCAGATTTGAACTTCATGGGAATCCCTTTCGTTGGCTCTGAGGTTACGAGGTGATGTGTATAGAGAGAAAGTTCTTGTAGTAGTAGGGCTGTGGATTGTGGATTGTTTCACATTGTTCCTGATCACTGGCCCTGTTCCACGAAGGTTGTGATCCACAGCCCTGTGCCCAAAAGTTTCAACCCGTCAGATTCAAGTTTCGCGTGATGTGCACCACTCACGGAGAACACACGTGTAATCAACAAGACAACCCGACGATTGTCCACACCTATCGCACGTCGCCCTGGAGCTGACGACGGAGCTGATTGATTTGCGTGAACATCTCCGAGTTCTCCGCCATCTGCCCCTTGATTTTCTCGACGCCGCTGATCACCGTGGTGTGATTGCGCCCGTCGAAGATCTTCGCGATCATCGGGAACGAGTAGTCGGTGAGCAGCTCACGCATCAAGAACATGGCGACGTGGCGCGCGTTGACGAGGGGACGGAGTCGCTTGGGACCACGAATCTCCTCCACGGTGAGACCGTAGTAATTGGCAACGGCCTCCAGGATGGTCTCGGGCTTGAGGACAACCTGCTCCTGGCCGAGATTGGTGAGGTGCTTCTTGGCCAATTCCAGCGTGATGGGCTCTTGGCGGAGATTCGCGAAGGCTCGCAGCATGGTGATGGACCCTTCGAGCTCACGAATGTTGTCGCGCACGCGATTGGCAATGAACTCAACAACGTCATTCGGCAGATCAACACCGTCGGCTTCGGCCTTCGTGCGCAAGATCGCAATACGCGTTTCGAGGTCGGGCTGGTCCACCTCCGTGAGGAGTCCCTGCAGAAGGCGCGAACGGAAGCGTTCTTGGATGCCGGCGAGGTCTCGCGGAGAGCGGTCCGACGTCAGGACAATTTGCTTACCTTCGCTGTGCAGGGCGTTGTAGGTGTGAAAGATCTCTTCGTGGAACGTGTCGCCGCGGGTCTCCATGAACTGGATGTCGTCGATCAGTAGAACGTCACACTCGCGGTAACGATCGTGCAGCGCCATCTGCGTGCGGGTCTGAATGGCGCGAATGAAGTCATTCAAGAAGGTCTCGGTGGACACGTAGAGAACGCGCTTGTTCGGATAGTTCTCGTTGACGTAGTTACCAATGGCGTGGAGCAGGTGCGTCTTCCCGAGTCCGGAGTTCCCGTAGATCAACAGGGGGTTGTAGGCCCGACCCGGTGTCTCCGCCACCGTCTGCGCTGCGGCGAACGCCAGGCGGTTCGAATTTCCGGGAACGAAGTTGTCGAACGTCATTCGCGGATCGAGGCGTCCGGCGCGGTCGACGCCCGTCAAGAACGCGGGGCGATTGATGGGCTCCGGGGTCTCCTCGACCGGCTCGGCCACTGTCACGGTCGCTGGTGCCGACGGCTCGTCGGTGGATTCGGCCACCGTGAGAGCTACCTGTGTGGAAGGGCCCATCACCGACTGGACTTGCTCGGTCACGAGGCCTAGGTACCGTTGGGAGATGCGGTTGAACTGGAGTCGGTTCGGCGCGCCGAGGGTAATTGTGTCGTGAGAGTAATCCACAAGGCGGAGGGAGTTGAGTCCGGACTGCCACGCGGCGTCAGATGCCTTGCTACGCAAGGCACTTTGGATGTCCATCCAAATCTGCTCGCTGCTTTGCACCAGTTCCTCCACAGGCCTTCTACACAGTTATCCACAGGTTTCCACGGTCCCGAGGAGCTGTGGATTCCTCACTGGGGACGCTCACCATACACCTAATCCGCGCGTCGTGCCTAGTGGCATTTCTCCCAAGGGATAGACTGGACCCCTGCGGTGTCGGCGCCGGTCTCCAGGAGACCAGGTGGCGACTCTAGATGAGTTTTGAGAGAGGTTCTCGTGAAGCGTACGTACCAGCCAAATAAGCGCAAGCGCGCCAAGTCCCACGGCTTCCGAGCTCGCATGCGCACGCGTGCGGGCCGAAACGTCCTGAAGTCACGTCGCGACAAGGGCCGTCACTCCCTGACGGTTTGAGCCTGACGTGCCGGGCCCGGTAGAGACCCGCCGGCAGTTCGCTCGACTCGCGCAACCCACACATAGGGGTCGCAGCGGGCCTTTGCGGATCCACTTTGTGGAACCGAGTGAATCGTCGGAGGAATTCTGCGTGGCCTACGCGATTGGGAAATCCGTCGGAGGAGCAGTGACGCGCAACTTGATCCGTCGTCGCCTACGGGCGCTGATGGACGAGTGTCGTGCCCACACTCTCCCGGGATTATACCTGATCAAGTGCGGTATTGGGACAAGTGAACTGACCTATGACGAACTACGACACCATGTACGAGAAGCCCTCCGGCGTGCCGGAACCTTCGAATAGTCCGCGTGTTGTCACCCGTCTGCTCTTGACGGGTGTGCGTGGGTACCAGGTGCTTCGCGGCGGTCGCGTGAGCGCGTGTCGTTTCTATCCGTCCTGTTCGGAGTACGCCGTGGAGGCTCTGAATACTCACGGGGCTGTTCGCGGTGCGTACCTCTCCGCTCGTCGCATTCTTCGCTGTAACCCCTTCGGTCCCCATGGTGTGGACCTTGTTCCCCTGCCTCGAGAGAAGAGGAGTTAGCTCACATGCTCGCTACATCCGGCATTGTCCATTTCTTCGGATCCATCTTCCAGCCGATCTTCCACTTCTTCGGGTGGCTGCTGGCGTCGATCTACGGGATTATTCCCAACTACGCGATCGCGATCGCGATTCTGACGATCATCATCATGGGCGCGCTCACGCCGTTCACGATCAAGTCGACCAAATCCATGGTCGCCATGCAGCGCCTGCAGCCAGAAATCAAGAAGTTGCAGCAAAAGTACAAGGGCCCCGAGAATCGCCAGATTCTGAACGAGGAAATGATGGCGCTCTACCGCGAAGAGGGCGTCAACCCCCTCGGCGGCTGTCTCCCGATGTTCATTCAAATGCCGTTCTTGGCCATTTTGTACGGGGTTATTCGTGGAATCACGAACAAAGTCGACGGTCATTCAATGCCGCGGTACATCCCCACGGACTCCAAAATGTACCACGCACTCATCGCATCGAATGGCAAAATGGAGTCCTTTGGCATCGACCTCGCTCTCAAGCCATTTAGCCCTCACTCGAGTTGGATTGCGGCAGTTCCTTACTTTGTATTAGTGGCTATTGCAGTCGGTTTGCAGTACTTCCAAATGTCGCAAATCAACAATCGGAACAAGAAGACTGGCCAGACTGTACCGTCGCAGCAGCAGGTTCTTCAGCGCTTTTTCCCGATTCTCTTTGCCTACTTCTACATCATCATCCCGGCCGCCGTGGTCGTGTACATGATCGTGTCGTCGGGTATCCGCATCCTGACGCAGGACATCATGTTCCGATCGGGCGTGTCGAACCCTCTCAAGCAGCAGGGGCGTCAGCTCCCGGCGCAAAAAAAAGGCGTAGAGGAGGAGACTGAAAAGTCTCAACCTTCAACCCCCAAGCCCGCAGCACACCCTCGCTCTAAAGCGAAGCGGCCACGAAAGGACCGGTAGCCCATGGATTGGGTCGAAACCACTGGTAAAACCATTGATGAAGCAACCCAACGCGCCCTGGAGCACCTGGGCGTGAGCGTTGCAGACGCCGACGTCGAAGTGCTCGAGGAGCCCAAGACTGGTCTGTTCGGACGCACGCGCGGTGAAGCCCGCGTGCGAGCCCGCGTCCGCCCGTCGGGCCCTCGTCCCAAGCGCACGCGTCGAAGCTCACCGAAGGGTGAAGGTCGCGGCGATGGAAGTCGTCAGAAGTCGCAGGCTGAAAAGTCCGCGGCCGAGAACACTCGCCCACAGAAGGAACCCCGTGCGGCCAAGTCTGACGAAGCGTCAGGCAGCGAGGCCCCGGGACAGGGGACAAGCCGCTCTGCGCAGCGTCGTCGCAATCGATCCGGACAATCCGGCAACTCTCAATCAAGGGACCAGCGTCCACCCAAGGAGGACACCATGGCAGAAGGAATCACATTGGCCGAACAGGCCGACATCGCGAAGGAGTTCCTGACCGGACTCCTGGCCGCGATGAACTTGACGGCGGAAGTCTCCGTGAAGGAGATCGACGAAGAGACCGTTGAGCTGTCGGTGAACGCCACTCCTCCCACGGAACTCGGTGTGCTCGTGGGTCCGCGCGGAACCACTCTGCAGGCCCTCCAGGAAATCACCCGCACCGTTGTTCAGGCCAAGAGCCCGTCTCGGACGGACCGCATTCTCGTTGACGTGGCCCAATACCGCGAGCGTCGAGTTGCAGCTCTGGGACGCTTTGCCCAGCAAGTGGCTCAGGACGTTCTCGAGTCGGGTGAAGAGCGCGCCCTCGAGCCGATGTCCGCGGCGGACCGTAAGGCCGTTCACGATGCGCTGACCGACGCTGACGGCATCGTCACGCGCTCCGAGGGCGAAGAGCCTCGCCGCTTTGTGGTGGTCGCTCCGGCATAATTACCAACGTGACACAAGACTGGTTACTTCGCGCCCTCGAGGAATCGAGGGCGCGAGGCTTTTTAGGGCCTCATGCCGTAGAGCCGCACCTCGAGCACGCCAAGGGCTACGTGGAGGCGTGGGCAACCGTATCCTCCAAAGACCCCGAAACGTGGCTAGACCTCGGGAGTGGGGGCGGTCTCCCTGGGCTCTATCTTCTGACGGTGTGGTCGACACCGGGCACACTGCTTGACGCCATGGCGAAGCGGACGAACTTCCTCAGCGAGGTTCTTCGTTGGCCCGACTCCCCCACCGGCGCCTCGGTCTACAACGGCCGCGCTGAAGAGCTGTCTCACGACGCGAACCTCGAAGAAGCCTTTGAGCTCGTAGTCGTTCGATCCTTTGGTCCGCCCGCTACGACTGCGGAGTGTGCGGCGAGATTTCTTCGACTCGGCGGATATCTCATCGTGTCCGAGCCCCCAACTGACGAGGCGGGACGCCGCTGGGATCCAGTGGGACTCGCAACCCTCGGGCTTGAGAGACTTTCAATGGTCGAGAGTGGGGCAAAGCTCCAGGTTCTGCGCAAGACTCAACCAACGCCCGCGCAATATCCCCGCCGTAGCGGGGTGCCGGCCAAGCGGCCTCTCTTCTAATTGTCGGCCCGTGGTCCCATCTGGCGACCGCGAGAGACCCCTCCTATGTAGTGCGAAGAGCGCCATCCTCCGTTGACAAACCGGCGGGAGTGAACCACTTCCTCCCACGAGAGTGGTGTCGGAGTTCAGCACGGGCGTACGAGGGATAAGGGTGATTCAAGGGTTGAGGAGTGTTCCACGTGGAACATCACGAGGCTCTTCGGGCGTTCGATAGATCAAGGTAGAGAGATCCGGACCTGACCGGCGACTGGCGCGGGCGCTGAATCGACCCGGGAGCATCCCCTCTGCTGACGAAGCGAGTCCGAGTCTCCCCCGGGAACCTCGCTCTGTTCCGCCCAGCGTCGAGTGGAGTGAGAACAAGGCGTCCTCTGAGTCTCTCCGTAGGGGCAGCCCTGTTAGTACGTATCTGACGAGAGTGGAGGTTGTTCCTCCACGGTAGGTCTGGATGTCTAGGCAGAAAGGTGATAAAGCCGCTCACGGGACCAAAGGCGAGGATTGCCCGGGGAATGTTCCACGTGAAACACCGCTCGGTCCATCCGGAAGAGAGTCTCAGTTTTTTCGGAGCGTGATGTTTCACGTGGAACACTTGGAGGGGCGGTCCGGGGCAAGGTTCGTTCCTCTCCCCCGCGCGTATCCCAGTGTTTCACTGAGACTTCGGCGTGCTGTGCCCCGCGACTCGAAGATATCTGTGGGATCTCACTCGCCCCTTATGTCCATGTGTGACGGGCTTACGAAGCATTCTGAGGAGCCACTGTTTCACGTGAAACATTTTGATACTTGACGGGGGAGTGGATACCGAGTTGAATGGCAGAGGCTTCGGCACGAGCGCGCGAGCTGTCCAAGACCGGAAATGAGGGTCATGTCAGAGTCCAAGCCCACGAAAATCTTCGCCGTCGCTAACCAAAAAGGCGGCGTGGGCAAAACGACAACCACTATCTCGCTGAGTGCTGCGCTCGCGCAGCTGGGATTTCGGGTTCTGGTCGTCGACCTCGACCCCCAAGGGAACGCGACGACTGGTGTCGGCGTCGATGCACGCCAGTTCGAACGCTCTATGTATGACGTGCTGCTCAATGACGTCCCACTGGTCGATGTGGTGGAGCCGACTGGCTTTAACAACCTTTTCGTGGCGCCTGCGACATTGGACCTCGCGGCCGTCGAGCAGGAGCTCACGGCTGTTATTTCCCGTGAGCTACGCCTCAAGAGAGCCCTCGAATCGGTCGACGGCGACTTCGACTACGTCTTCATCGACTGTCCGCCATCACTGGGCCTCATCACGATCAACGCATTCGCTGCTGCGACGGACATCATGGTGCCGGTCCAGTGCGAGTTCTACGCCCTGGAGGGATTGACCCAGCTCCAGCGCATTGTTGACCTGGTGCAAAAGAACTTGAATGCGTCGCTACGGATATCTAAGGTCGTTCTCACCATGTACGACCCTCGCAACACACTGACCCTTGACGTCGCCAAGGAAGTCAAGCGCCACTTCCCAGAGGAGTTGTGCAGCACAGTCATCCCTCGAACGGTTCGCCTCGCCGAGGCGCCCTCGTTCGGACAACCCATCACGTCGTTCGATCCCGCGTCTAAGGGAGCGAAGGCGTACGTCGCACTCGCAGAGGAGATCAGCAATGGCTAGACGGACCGGACTAGGCAAGGGGCTTGGCGCACTCATTCCCGAGGCCCAAGCAGACGAAGCGTCGGAAGACACCGCACCGTTGGCGACGGGTCCCTTCCGCACTGTCGCCGTGAGTGAGATTCAGCCGAATCGCTACCAGCCCCGCACCGCCTTCGCGCAAGAGTCGATCGAGGCGCTCGCCGCCTCGATTAAGGAGATGGGTGTTCTCCAGCCGCTTATCGTCCGTCCGCTGGGTGATGATGAAGGCTACGAGCTGATCGCCGGTGAAAGGCGCTGGCGCGCGGCGCGCATGGCCGGCCTTGAGGCCGTCCCTGTGCTGGTCCAGGATGACGTCAATGACCGCCTCAGCCTCGAGCAGGCCGTGGTCGAGAACCTTCACCGCGTTGACCTTCATCCCCTCGAAGAGGCGGCGGCGTACCAACAGCTGATTGACGAGTTTGATCTGACGCACGAGCAAGTGGCGACCCGCGTAGGGAAGAGTCGAGCAACCATTACCAACACGCTTCGACTCCTGAATCTCGGCGAGCCCGCCCAGGTGGCCCTCGCCAATGGCGCGATCTCCGCGGGCCACGCACGCGCTCTCCTGGGGCTCAGCGATGCCGAGGCTCAGGCGGAGCTCGTGAAGCGAATTGTGTCCAGTGACCTGTCGGTGCGCGCAACCGAAGAAGCTGTGCGGGCCACACTGGAGCCTCGCGGGGTCACGGTGCTGCCCGGGGTGAAGACGGACGACGAGACCGTGTCGACACCGCCACGACTCCGTCCAGTACCTGACGCCTCTATGGCGGAGCTCGAACGCCTGTTAGAGGACTACCTGGACACACGCGTCCACGTCGACCTCAAGGAGCGCAAGAACGGCAAGATCGTCATTGAGTTCGCCGACCTTGACGACCTCGAACGAATCTACAACGCGATCTCGAAGGTGAAGTCGTAAGACATTCAACCTTCAACGTAACGTTGGAGTTGAAGTTATCCCCAACCTGTGCATGAAGTTGTGGGTTTTCACGTAACGTTCACTCGGGCAACACGTAATTGTCGCCAAAATCCTTGCAATTACAGTAGAAAATTATCGAGCGCTGTTGAGAACGTGATCGACAGACGCGACAATCGTTGAGGTTAAAGCCTCAAGTGTGTCCAAACTCAAAGGACCGACCGCCAGGTGCAGGGCGGGCATGAAGGTTTCCCGCAGGATCGGCAGCGACATGCCGCGAACGGACACGGGAGGTTGCATCTTCGGCCTCACACCGGCCGCAATAGATGTCGCCAGCTGCTCTCCCAAAACGGAACGGGACCGGTACGACGCGAAGTAGTGAATCTCGACGCTCTCGTCTGTTTGCTCGGTGACGGCAATCAGAAGGGCGGCGCCAATGTTATTTGCGAGAGCAGTGCTCTCTAGATCTTCTCGACTATCGGTGAACGTGACGTCGAAGTTCTCGGACAGTGCGGCGGCCAAGTTTGCGGGGAAGTGTCCCGAACCATGGACGACGATGACGCCACTGTGGTGCGCAGCGCGCAGACCGGCGTGATCTCGGGCCTCGGTCACGGGGCGGCGACCCGCGGATCGTGCGGAGAGTCGATTCAGTTCCTGGAACGTCGCACGGGTAAGGACGCCGCTCGGCTCCAGACCACAGTTGCTCTGAAAATCCGAGACGGCGTGCTCGGTCGTAACGCCGAAGATGCCGTCAATACGTCCGGGGTCGAAACCGAGGAGGGCCAGTTTCTCTTGCAATACGGCGACATCATCGCCCCGGAGGTGGGGTCGGGTGACAAACAACAGGCGACTGCCGAGCTGCCAACCCGCCTCTTCAATTCGTTGACGCGTCTCGAGGTCGAGTATTCCGGTC
>CAIQPR010000025.1 GCA_903873775.1 uncultured Actinomycetes bacterium | reverse complement strand
GTCCACACCGTTCGTCTCGCTGAAGTTCGTGACCTCGCCGGCGACGATACCGCCGAACACCGGCACGATGTCACTCGGGTTTCCGAGGTTGACCCCGTACACGTCGATGGAGCAACCACCTGCATACGTGCATGTCGTGTTGCTCGAGGTACTGATGACGGCGGCTTCGCCGGGATAGATGGCCTGAATGATGGACGGCGCCACCGGGTTCAAGCCAATGTCCGACGCAGCCGAATAGCCCGTGGTGGTCCACACGATGACCTGGTAGGTCCCGGGCACCAAGCTGGGCTCTTCAACTTTGATCTCCGTCGGCGACACCACGGTGAAGTTGCTCTTCGCGTACAGGGCGGTCGACGGCGTCTTGCCGTAGGCCTCGAACACGATCTCCTGCACGTGCGTAAAGCCGCCACCCGTGATGGTCAGGCTCTGCACGCCGGGTCGGTCGCCCGCCGAAGAAATGACGGGCGTCGACAGTCCCGTGATGATCGGCGTCGCCGCATACGCGAATGTCTCCGTATTCGACACGCCTCCCATGGTGTCCACGCTCACGGGCACAGTGTTTCCCGACAGCGTGGGCGCCGGGTCGGAGCTGGACAGGAAGACGACTTCGTTGTACGTGACATATTCCACGTTGAAGCTCTGGCTCGATGCCAACGTGGCGTCACCCATGTTGACCCAGTTGATGGTCAACCAATTGAAGCCCGTTCCCTTGATCGTGACCACGTCGCCGCCACTCACATCACCGCCGGTGTAACCCTTGGAGAGGGTCGTCTTCATGCTCGTGATGGTGGGAGCTGCTTGGAAGTCGTACTCCGTGAGGGTCGGGAAGACCTCACACTGACACTTGGCCGGGGCGTACGGAAGACCCTGATTGTTGTAGTCCAACTGTCCCAACAGCGGAGGGAGCAGAGGAACAACCGACGACGTTCCGACAGAGTTCTTCACCCGCACCTGGGTCTGGCACAGTCCCGACGTGGACGTCGCGCTTGACGACAAGCACATCGATGACGTTTCTGCGGGCACAACGGCGTCGATCAACGAATCACTCGACACGACGAACGACGTTGCCGGCACACCCCCGAAGGTGACCGACTTCGTTCCCGTGAATCCGGATCCGTGAATCTCTACGGTGTTGCCACCCGCCGTCGGACCTCCGTACGGTCCGACGTTGACGACCACCGGGGCGCCCACCTTCTTCGCGCTCGGCAAGTAACTGAAGGAGGGACCGACAGCAACGTGACCGGAGTTGTAGGTGACCTCAACGAGAGACGAGCGACTCACCGGCACCGTGACGCCGATGAACTTGGGCTGGCCCGCCGGGGCGGTCGTCGCCACAATCGTCGTCGCCGACTTCACAGTGAAGCTGCTGGCCGGGAAGTCACCGAAGGACACGCCGGCGACATTGACGGTCGAACCCGTCATGAAGCCGGTACCGGTGATGGTGACCTTGGTGCCACCAACGACCGAACCGACCACCGGGGACACCGAGGTGAGAGACGACGACGTTGATTCTTGCGCCGCACCACACAAGCTGGACGCGAGACCCGAACCGTCGTTGTTCGCGAGATTCGGCGTGCCGAAGCCCGTCGCCAAGTCGTAGCCCGGCTGAGCGGCGTACTTGCCACCGTTGACACCAAAGATGTCGTTGTTGCCGGCAGTGACGTCGTTGAAGCTCTGCGCCGCGAGCGTCGGATTGCCACCGACTTCGTAGAGCAACGGATTCACGAAGCCCACACCGTGCGAGGTCGCGGGATTGCTGGTGCAGGCGTGAGAGGCATTCACTTCCGCGAGCACCGCGGCCCAGATGGGCGCGGAGGATGAGGTGCCACCGATGGTGTACCAAGACCCTTGGAAGTAGATCGTGATTCCGGTGTACTCGTCAGCGAACGCCGACACGTCGGGCGTCGACCGGCACTGGTCGGCTCCCGCCACACCACAGACTTTGGAGCTGCTGGCACTGGCGACACTGGCCACATTCTTCTGCCAGGACGGCATCGGCCAAATGAGTGACGTGCCGCCACCGGTAGCGCCACCCGTGGCCCCGTCGTTCCACACCTGCTCAACCGGCGGCGTCGTCACGCTGAGAGCGGTGGTGCCACCGACCGACACGACGTACGGCTGGGACGCCGGGTCCTCGACCGAGAGGTTGGGCGAGACGGGCGACGAGCCGTGTCCCGCGCAGTCGTCGGCGCCGTCGTCACCCGCGGAGGAAAAGACGCTCTGGCCCTGTGCGGCCGCCTGCTCGAAGATCAAATTCTCGGCGGCCAAAGTGCCGGGCGAGTAGAGCTCTTGGGTTGATTCGCATTCTCCCCACGAGGACGTCACGACCTTGGCCGTGTCATCGGACACGATCTGGGCGTAGGCGTCGAGCGCACCGTAATTCGTTGGCGATGCCTGGTACACCTCAATGTTGGCCTGCGGGGCGAGCGCGGCAACATTCTCGATGTCGAGTGCGGATTCTCCCGAACCAGTACCGACGCCGGGACCACCGTCAACGTTGATGGTGGAAAGGTTCGCCGTGTTGTCAGATCCCAAGTAGCACTGTTCGAACTTCTGAACGTCCGACAGCGAGAAGGGCTCGAGTTCGTACACAGCCACTGTCTGGCCCTGGCCGAAGTCGCCCGACGAGTAGAGGCCGGAGAAGCCGTAGGACGATGCGACTTGATCGTCCGTGATGCCGCCGTAGCCCTGCTCGGTCGACGACGCGGCGTCCGCACACGCGTTCGGCGCGCCGGTCGTCAGCTTCGGGCGCACGGTGAAGTGACGCGCACTCGAAAGATTCTTGGCCGTCGGGCGCTTGATCTGGCTGATGGCGAGAGCGGAGTGACGCTTGGCAACATTGGAGGTGGGGTGCGTCAGAGTGTTGAGACCGACGACGGCGAGAATGTTGCCGGCCAGCGATGACGGCACCTTGATGGCCGAGGTCGTCGCCATTCCCGTGCCGCCACCGACCAAAGCGAAGCTTTCGAGGTGCGTGTGAAAGGCGGAGGACACGGTGGCGGAGGAACCGGACACGTGCAAAATCGTCCCGTCGAGAATCTTCGACGACACCGATAAGCCGTCGGCCCGCAACGTGGAGATCGTCGACGCGACGGCGGACGCGGATGCGCCAAAGCGGCTGGCGAACGCGCCTCGCGACAAGTAGTGGCCGTAGGTGGCCGAGTGCGTGTTGGTCACCGCGGCGGCGTATGCGGCGAGTCCTCGAGGGTCACGAGAATTCAAGTACACCGCAAAGCTCAGCTTCTGGGAGCTCGGGACCGTGCCCATCGCGCGGTCACCCTTCGGAGCGACGACCCCGGCCTGAATGGCTTTGAAACCGGAAGCGGGAGTCACGGTGGCTCCGGCGCTCGTCGCGAAAGTTGATAATCCGAGAGCGAGTGCCGTGCACGAGGCGACGGCCAATCGAATTCCACGTGCACTTTTCACAGCAATACCCTCCGTTGTCGTTGACGTCGACTATCGGCCAAACTACCAGCCAAATTCGACTTCGTTCGTAGGAATTGGCGGAATTCACACAGCGGCGGCGGATGCGACGGGTGACCAGCGCGGATAGTGACCGCACCGTTACCATCCGGTGAATGAATATCGAAGTAGACAAGTCGGACCTTCACACCGTGCGGGTTCGCCCCGCGCCCCCCGTGACCCTCCTCGACGGTCAAGTTTCGGCGCGGATCGAGTCATTCGGGATTTCGGCGAACAACATCACGTACGCCGTGATGGGCGAATCGATGCGCTACTGGGACTTCTTTCCCTCCGACGATCCGTCGTGGGGACGGGTGCCCACATGGGGATATGCGCGCATCGCCGAGTCGAACTCACCCCACGTGCCCGAAGGCTCGCGGATTTTTGGTTACTTCCCGATGTCGACGGCCGTCACGCTCACACCCGGCCGAAGCGACGCGGCGGGATTTTCTGATGTGGCCGAACATCGCGCGTCACTACCCAGCGTCTACAACCGGTACTCCTACGTTGACCACGACCCCTTATACGATCCCCGTCACGAAGACGAAACCATCCTCTTTCGCCCGTTGTTCATCACCTCGTTCGTCGTCGATGATTTCCTCGGGTATCACGATGTCTTCGGAGCGACCACGGTCATCGTGTCGAGCGCATCGTCCAAGACCGCCCTCGGTATCGCGCATCTCTGTGGTCAGCGCCTCGGTATTCACGTCATTGGACTGACGTCACGCTCGAATCTGGAGTTCACTTCGGAAACGGGTCTGTACGACGATGTTCTGTCCTATGACGATCTCGATCAGCTGCCCCTGTCGAACGCCGTCTACATAGATGTCGCGGGGCGACGCGACGTCACTCACCGCGTGCACAGTCACTACGGTGATCAACTTCGGTATTCAATGATCGTGGGCGACACGCACTGGGACGCGGATGTCGCGCCGACCACACCGCTCCCGGGACCCAAGCCCACCTTGTTGTTCGCGCCCGATCGGATCCGCGCTCGACGCGCCGAGTGGGGCCGCGACGGCTTCGAAGACGCCGTGGGCGCAGCGTGGGAATCCTTCGCGATGAATGTTCGCAATTGGCTCGATGTGCGGCACCTGCACGGTCCCGACGACATCATGGCGACATATCTCAATGTTCTCGAGGGTCGTATCGATCCCCGCATTGGCTACATCTGCTCGTTCCTCGCCTAATTATTGGCGCGACATGCTGGCGCGTTCGTCGGTCGCCGCGTCGTCCGCCGACGACGCTGACCGTGAACTCTGCAGAATGACGTCCAGTCGGTCGTAGGTGCCGGTGAACGGGAAGGCACCGCGATACAGGCGACTCACCTGGGCGCCGTGATCGCGTCCGACGCTCATGCCGGTGCTCGAGATAATGCGCATGACGAATGGGACGTCGATCTCGCCCACGGGTTTTCCGTTGATGAGAAGAGTGACGGTCCCGGTCGTGCCGTCGTGGCGTCGCAGGCGGGCTCCCACTTCCACGTCACCCGTTGGCACCATGACCTCGGAGCGCACCTCGTGGTGTTCACCGAAGATGTTGTAGTCACAGCAGAGGTAGCCGTCGAGGATGAACAAAGAGACCCCCGACGCGGTGTTGCCCACGGCGAACAACACGCCATTATCGCTCTCGCGACGATGAATGGTGGCCACTGCGTCCCAGCTGCGACCCCCGATACTCGGGGAGACTTGTGCGGGAATAGACGTCATTGGCGGGCGATACACGTAGTGTCGCGACGCCGGGTGGGGCGAGTGGTCGCGGAAACGTGAGCCGAAGAGTTCGATCGTGCGGTCGTCCAGAGGAAGAACGCCGTTCGCTTCCGCTTCTCGCCACCAGGTCTCGATCATCGCCTGCACGCGCTCCGGGTACTGGGCTGCGAGATCGTGGCATTCCGAAGGATCCACGTCGACGTTGTACAGCTCCCAGGTGTCGTCGTCGAAAGACGTACCGGGCTGGTGTCGCGTGACGATCTTCCAACCGTTTTCGTAGAGCCCGCGGTGGCCCATCATCTCGAAATACTGCACACGGTCCGCGCGCGGTGCATCGTCGGCGGCGAAGGTGCGCACAAACGACGAACCAGCAATCGGCATCTGCTCGTAGCCGCGATAGACCTCGGGGACGGACACGCCCGCGGCGTCGTAAATCGTCGGCGCGATGTCGGTGACGTAGGTGAAGTCGTGTCGAATGTCACCGCGTGCGGAGATGCCGCGAGGCCAATGCACAATCAGCGGCACGTGCACACCACCTTCGTGCGTGTTCTGCTTGTACCACTTGAAGGGCGTATTACCGGCCTGCGCCCAACCCCACGGGTAGTTCGTGTGGGAGTCGGGTCCACCGATCTCTTCGAGTCGAGCCACGGCCTCGTCGGGGGTCTCCATGATGAAATTGAAGAACTTCATCTCGTGCAACACACCAAAAGGCCCGCCCTCCTGACTGGCTCCATTGTCCGACATCAGCATGATGATCGTGTTGTCCAACTCGCCGAGACGATCGAGTTCGTCAATGAATCGGCCGATTTGCGCGTCCGTGTGCTCTAAGAACGCGGCGTACGCCTCCTGCAGACGAGCCGCCAAGCGACGATGATTCTCGGGGAGCGAATCCCACGCCTCGACACCGGGATTACGAGGAGCGAGTTCCGTCTCGGGGGGAATGATGCCGAGGGCCTTCTGCTTGGCGAACCACTTTTCGCGGGCCACGTCCCATCCGTCATCAAAGGTGCCCCGGTACTTTTGCAAGTAGGACTCCGGGGCCTGGTGCGGCGCGTGCATGGCGCCGAAGGCGAGGTAGGTGAACGTCGGACGGTCGGGGCGGATCGAACGGGCGTCGTGAATGAACGACAGCGCGCGATCGACCAAGTCCTCACTGAGGTGGTATCCCTCGTCCACAGTCTTCGGCGGATCCACACGGTGGTTGTCGTAGACGAGGTCGGGAGCGAACTGGTCGGTCTCGCCGTCGAGAAATCCGTAGAAGCGGTCAAAACCCCGCTGGAGGGGCCACTGATCGTAGGGTCCCGCGGACGACGCGTTTTCCATGGCGCTGAGGTGCCATTTGCCGAGAGCGAAGGTGGTGTAACCCGCCTCACGCATCACTTCTCCCATCGTGGCCGCGTGGTTGGACATATGTCCGCGCATGTGCGGGTACCCCGAGGAGAAGTTGGAAATGGATCGCATACCGACGGTGTGGTGATTGCGACCCGTCAAGAGCGCCGCGCGCGTCGGGGAGCAGAGGGGCGTGACGTGGAAATTGGAGTATCGCAACCCACCCGCCGCGAGACGGTCGATGTTCGGCGTCACGAGATCCGATCCGAAGCATCCGAAGTGGGAGAACCCGAGATCGTCGATCAGAATGACGGCCACATTGGGAGCGTCCGTTCCCGGGTGCGCCGGTGTCGGCCACCACGGCGTCGAGTCCTTTTGGAGTCGCTCGATTTTGCCCTCGAATGGCTCGTAGTGGCGCATGAAACGACCTCCCAGATGCGGTGGTATCAACCGACGACCGTAGACGGCGGTCGGAAGAGAGCGGTGAGTGTGACCCTGAGAATATCGCAAATACCCTGAGCGTCGATATTTTGTTGGCGCAAATACTCCAACGACTCGAACTGAGATGCCACGTCGGCGGCCCGCACTGTTGTGGTGGCGCAGTCCGCCGGGAGCTCAGAAATTTCCGGCGCGAAGTGGCGTTCGAGTTGGTCCCGCAGCGCGCGTTGGGTCTCGGCGATCTGCGCCGCGATCGCCGGCACGCGGTCGGCCCGATGGCGCGCTGCTCGTGCGGTGTCGGCAACTTCAAGAAAGAGCCGCACCCGCGACGCCACGAACACGTCGAGGCGCACGTCGAAATGCCCCGCGCCGAGGTCCGTGATGGTGAACAACGGCCACACCGTCTCAATCTTCCGGGCGATCGCGGCGCGTAAGAGTTCGTCGCGGTCTTCGAAGTAGCGATACACAGAGCGGGGTGACACGCCACTTCGTAACGCGACGATGTCGGGGGTCGGGTCAATGTTCTCGGAAAAGATTTCGAGAATGGCGTCGAGCACCGACTGACGATTGCGGTCTCGCCGGGCTGTGCGACCGTCGACGGCGGCGGCGTCCTCCGCGGGGGCGTCGATCACGCCCAACCGCCCGCGTAGGCCACGAATTGACCTGTCGTAAAGCCACTCGTGCCATCGAGGAACGCCATGGAGAACGCGGCGAACTCTTCGAGAGTTCCCATGCGTCGCAGGGGAACACGACTTTCCAATCTCTCCCGCACGGCGGGATCGTGAGTCCCGGCGGCCTCGTGAAATTCGGGAAAGTCCATGAAGTTCGTGCCCAGGGCATTGACCTGTACTCCCGTGGGTGCGATCTCCTGCGCGAGGTTCTTGGCCATCATGGTGGCTCCCGCTCGCATGGAGGAATACAACGACGCCCCACGTGTCGGCCGCGCGGCAGACGCGCTGGTGATCAAGACAATCTGGCCACTCTTCTGTGCGACCATCGGCGCTGCAACTGCCTTCAAGAAGTGATAGGGGCCACGCACGCATCCGTTGAAAAGAGCATCGAGCTGCTCGTCCGTCGACTCAAGAAACGACCCCCCGATGATCTGTCCGGAAAATGCGACGGCGGCGTCAATACGACCAAACGCGTCGAGGGCCGCGCTCACCAGGCGATCTGCCGCAGTGGGTTCCGCCAAATTGCGCGCACCGTCCACCGACACAACGGTGCTACCAAGACCGCGGAGTTCCTCCTCGAGCCCGGGTGCCGGCGAGCCAATGACGAGGTCGTGACCGCGGCGCGCGAACTCACGTGCAAGGGCCGGCCCGACGTAACTACGTGCATCATTGACGAGTGCCACTCTTCGTTGTGACGTCATGCTTACCTCCGACGGTCGACGTGCGCTGACAATTGGCAATCGTACTGTCAGAATCTCGAAAGCGCGCTAGCGACGCCCTCGAACCCGCGCGCGCAATGAGTGTTCCGCCGCAGTGATAGCGCG
This sequence comes from uncultured Actinomycetes bacterium, assembly GCA_903873775.1. Lineage (GTDB taxonomy): Bacteria > Actinomycetota > Acidimicrobiia > Acidimicrobiales > RAAP-2 > RAAP-2. The sequence goes on along the minus strand of CAIQPR010000025.1, from coordinate 34,269 downwards.
GTAGTGCTGCCAGATGCGATAACTGCGATTAATGCCGAACAGCGCCGGCACCCATAGGATGAGTGACTCAGTCACGCCATCACCAGCCCCCGCGAGCGAGATCACGCAGAGGAATAAAGAGATTCCGGCCCACATCAACGAGCGTTTCAAGTTCTCGAGCGCCGACCGTCGCATGGCTGCGTATTGATGCAGCAACACAGCGACCGCAACGTCATCGTCGAGACCCGAGGTTGATTGCCCAGCTGCGTTCGAGCGAGTATTTCCTCGCAGCCACGTGTCATAGAGCCGTCGCTGCGACGTATCGCTGAGCGTTTCGTACGCTTCGGTTAACTGCGCGAAATGTGTTGCGTCTCCCCCCGCGTCAGGGTGCAACATCTTCGCGCGGGCCCGATAGGCCGCCCGAATGTCCTCTGTCGTGGCGCGCCGCGACACGCCGAGAACACCGTAGAAGTCATCGACCACGACACACCACGCGTACGAGTTTGCCACCCGTAACGCAGAATGCCGCCGCACTCTCGTGCGGCGGCATTCTGCGAGAGGTACTGGACTCAGCCGACGATGGTCAGCGTGAAGGTCTGGCTCACGGACCCGGCCGTGTTCGACGCCGTGACGGTGACGACGTAGGTCCCGTCAGTGCCCGCCGCTGGCGTACCCGAGAAGGTGCCACTGCTGAAAGTGATCCCCGTTGGCAACGCCCCGAGCTCACTCAACGTCGCCGCCGGAAATCCTGTCGCGGTCACACCAAAACTCGAGGAGTCGCCCACGGTGAACGTCGTGGCATTCGCCGACGTGATCACGGGCGCATCGTTGATGGTGAGGGTGAAGGTCTGGCTCACCGACGAGACCGTGTTCGACACGGTGATCGTGATCACGTAGGTGCCACCCGTGCCCGCCGCCGGCGTGCCCGACAACGTGGCAGTGCCATTCCCATTGTCAACGAAACTCACTCCGGTCGGCAGCGCGCCGGTCTCGGTGATCGTTCCCGTCGGGTAACCCGTCGAGGTCACGGAGAAGGTGCCAGCGACGCCCGTCGTCCAGGTCGCCGAGTTGGCCGACGTCACCGCCGGCGCTTGCGTGACGATCAACGTGAAGGCCTGCGTCACCGATCCGGCCGCGTTGGTGGCCTTCAAGCTGATCGCGTAGGTGCCGCCAGTTCCGGCCGCCGGCGTACCCGAGAGGACACCGGTCGTTGCGTTAAAGGTCACGCCGGACGGAAGCGTGCCCGTCTCCGAGAAGGTCGGAGTGGGGAATCCGGTCGCGGTCGCGGTGAACGTGTTGGCCACTCCCTGAGCGAACGTCACGGTGCTCGCCGACGTCACGACCGGAAGTTGGTTCACCGTCACCGTGAAGCTTTCAGTGATCGAACCCAGCACATTCGTTGCGGTGATGGAGATCACATACGTGCCAGCCGTGCCCGCCGCGGGCGTGCCCGAGAGGACACCCGTTGTGGCGTTCAATGTCACGCCCGACGGCAAGTTGCCGGTTTCGGAGAAGGTCGCCGCCGGGAAACCGCTGGTCGCGATCGTGGTCGTACCCGCAGTTCCCGCTGTGAACGTCGCGGAGGTGCTGCTAGTAAAGGCGAGAGGCTGATCCACCACCAGAGTGAACGTCTGGGTCGCGGTACCGATCGCATTGACTGCAGTGATCGTCACCGGGTAGCTGCCGCCCGAACCGGCTTGCGGCGTGCCCACAAAACTGCCGGTGCCATCGCCGTTGTCAATGAACGTGACGCCGCCAGGCAGGACGCCCGCCGCGGTCATGTAGAGAGCTGGGTAGCCCTGCAGCGAAACCGTGAACGAACTTAACGTGCTCACAACGAAACTGGTTGTGTTCGCACTGACGAAGGTCGGCGCCTGATTCACGGTCAATGTGAAGCTCTGGGTCGTTGATCCGAGCGCATTGGTGGCCGCAATCGTGAAAGTGTACGTACCGCCGGTGCCCGCCGCTGGCGTTCCCGCGATGGTCGCCGTGCCATTGCCGTTATCGACAAAGGTGACGCCGCTCGGCAGGTTGCCCGACTCTGTGAAGGAGTTGGCGGGGTATCCCGTGCTCGAGACCGTAAAGGTTCCCGCGCTGCCCACGGTGAACGTCGTCGATGCGCCACTGGTAATCACCGGCGCCTGACGTACGACCAGCGTGAAGGTCTGCGTCGCGGTGCCCACAGCGTTCTTCGCCGTCAAGGTCAACGTGTACGAGCCACCGGTGTTGATACCCGGCGTACCGAACAGCGAGCCCGTGCCATCGCCGTTGTCCACGAACGTGACACCACTCGGCAGGGTGCCACTCGCGGTCCACGAGGCGCCGGGCAGACCCGATGCTGTCGTCGTGAAGTTGAGCGCACTGCCAACGGTGGTCGTGACCGTCGAAGCTGACGTGATGGTCGGCGGCTGCTGCACGGTGAGGACGAATTTCGTGCTCACCGAACCAATGGTGTTGGTGGCCGTCACGGTGATGCTGTAGACGCCACCAGTTCCTGCCGCCGGCGTGCCCGCGATCGTCGCCGTTCCGTTGCCATTGCCCATAAAGGTGACGCCGCTCGGCAGGTTGCCGGACTCGCTGTACGTGGCCTTCGGATTTCCACTCGTGGTGATGGTCGACGTACCAGCCGAACCGACGGTGAACGTCGCCGAACCACCGGACGTGAAGGCCGGGGCCTGGTCAACGACGAGCGTGAAGGACTGCGTGGCGGTCCCCGAGGTGCTGGTGACGGTCAGCGAGATGCTGTAGTTCCCACCGAAGCCCGCGGCCGGCGTGCCCGACAACGTGGCAGTTCCATCGCGGTTGTCGACCAGGACGACGCCCGAGGGCAACGTGCCTGTGTAGGTGTACGTCGGGTTCGGAGCACCCGAGGCTGAGAGAGTGAACGTCCCCGCAACGCCCACCGTGAAGGTCGTCGTATTCACGGAGACGAAGGCCGGAGCCTGCGCCACCGTCAACGTGAACGTGATGGACGCAGAACCCGTGACATTGGTGGCCGTCACCGTGATGACGTAGGAGCCACCGGTACCCGCCGCGGGCGTTCCCGAGAGAACGCCGGTCGTGGCGTTCAGGGTGACACCGGACGGTAGAGCCCCGGTCTCCGACCACCTGGCTGCCGCGTAGGCCTTCGCTGCGAAAGTGAAGGAGCCCGCTGTGCCCACGGTGAAGTTCGTCGTGAGCAACTGCGACGGAGAGAATTCGGGCGCGGCGTCCACGGTGATGGTGAACGTCTGGGTTGTCGTTGCGATGGTCGACTTCGCGGTGACGGTGACGGTGTACACACCACCAGCGCCGAGTCCCGGGGTACCGAAGAACGATGCAGTCCCATCGCCGTTGTCAACGAAGGTGATGCCGGACGGCAGGGTTCCCGAGACGGTGAACGTCGCGTTGGGGTTACCCGAACTGGTCACGGTCGCCGATCCATAGGTACCGACAGTGAACGTCGCACTATTGGTCGACGTCACAGCGGGCGACTGCGTCACCACCAGCACGAACGTGAAGGTGTACGTGGTCACGGTGTTCGTAATGGTCACCGTGATCGAGTAGTTGCCACCAGTACCCGCAGCCGGCGTACCAGAAATCACGCCGGTCGAGGTATTGAAGGTCACACCCGACGGGAGGTTGCCGGTGTACGAGTACGTGGGCGTCGGGTAACCCGACACGGCGAACGTGTAGACGCTCGAGGTACCGACCGCGAACGTGGCCGTAGATGCCGACGTCAGTGCGGGTGCCTGATCGATCACGAGAGTGAAGGATTGCGTAATGGTCTTCACGCTGTTCTTGATCGTGATGGTCCAGCTGTAGCTACCACCCGTACCCGGAGCCGGGGTGCCGTAGATGACTCCCGTCGACGCATTGAAGTTCAAGCCCAACGGCAGGGTGCCGGTGTACGAGAACGTCGGACCAGGGAAGCCGCTTGCGGTGAAGAGGAATCTCGACGCGGTGCCCACCGTAAAGGTCGTTGTCGACGAGGAGGTCACAGTCGGACCTTCGTCAACGTAGATGGTGAACGTCTCGGTCTCCACGGTGGTGTTCACCGTGTACGTGACGGTGATCGTGTAGTAACCGCCCGAGCCAACAGTTGGCGTCCCGCTCAAGGTCGCGGTGCCGTTGCCATTGTCCTTCCACGTCACGCCACCCGGGAGAGTGCCCGTCTCGGTGAGGTGTCCGGTGCCCGATCCCTGAGTGATCGTGAACGAACTCGCCGTTCCCACGGTGAATGTTTCGGTCACCACAGTCGTGATGGTGGTCACCGTGGTCGTGACGATCAGCGTGAATCGCTGCGTCGTTGACGTCACCGAGTTGGACGCGGTGATGGTGAAGGTGTAGGTACCCGCCGTGCCCGCCGCCGGCGTACCGGTCAACAGACCACTCGACGAGAAAGTCACACCGCTCGGCAGCGCGCCGCTCTCGGAGTAGGTCACGCCCGGGAATCCGAACGACGACAGCGAGAAACTGCCCGACTTGCCGACGACAAACGTGGTCGACGATCCGGAGGTAATCGACGCCGCTTCGGCAATCGTCAGAGTGAAGGTCTGGGTGACCTTGGTCGAACCAACGAGAATCGTCCAGGTCAATGTGTACGTGCCACCCGTGCCAGCGGCCGGCGTACCCGACAGCGTCGCCGTGCCGTTGCCATTGTCAACGAATGTCAAGCCCGACGGCAGAACGCCCGTCTCCCAGAGTGAGCCCACCGGGTAGCCGGAGGTGCTCACGGTGAAGGTGCCCGAGGTACCCACCGTGAAACTCGTGCTCCCGCTTGACGTGAACGCGGCCGCCTGATTCACGTACAGCGTGAACGTCTGTTGGGTCGTCAGTGAGCCGCTCGTCGCGGTGATGGTGATGACGTAGGCGCCACCAGTGCCCGCGGCCGGGGTGCCGGAGAACTTGCCGCCCGAGAACGTCACACCGGACGGCAGGGTGCCGGTCTCTGAGTAGGTCGGCGCGGGGTAGCCCGTGCCAGTGACCGTGAAGGTACCCGCGGTACCGGTCGTGAACGTGGTCGAGGAGGCCGAAGTAATAATCGGGGCCTGGTCCACGACCAACGTGAAGGTTTGCGTCACGGTGGACACGATGTTGGTCGCCGAGATCGTGACCGTGTAGGTGCCACCAAAGCCCGCCGCTGGCGTGCCCGAGAAGCTCGCCGTTCCGTCACCATTGTCCACGAGGACAACGCCCGACGGCAGAGTGCCGGTGTACGTGTAGGTCGCGTTCGGCACACCGATCGTCGTGACGTGGAAGCTTCCCGCTGTGCCGACAGTGAATGTCGTTGTAGCCCTGGACGTGAAGGTCGGCGCCTGGTTGACCGTCAGAACAAAGGTCTGCGAAGCGGTGCCGTAGATGTTCGTGGCACTAATCGTGAACGTGTACACCCCACCGCTTCCCGCCACCGGCGTACCAGAGAGCGTGCCAGTGGTCGTATTCAGGGTGACCCCGCTCGGCAGCGCTCCGGTCTCGGAGAAGGTCGGCAACGGGTAGCCCGTTGACACAACCTGGAAGCTACCGGCGGTGCCCACCGTGAACGTCGAGAGGGCCAGCGAGGTGATCGTCGGCGCCTCGTTCACCGTCAGGGTGAAGGTCTGCGTGACCGTTGCCACCGAGTTCTTCGCGGTGATAGTCAAGGTGTACACCTTGCCGTACGCAATCGCCGGCGTACCGGCGATGGTGGCCGTGCCATTGCCATTGTCAACAAACGTCACGCCCGAGGGCAGAGTGCCGGTCTCAGAGTACGACGCGTTCGGCACGGCGAAGGTCGTCACCGTGAAGGTGCCCGCCGTACCCACAGTGAAGGTGGCGTTGTTGGCGGAGGTGAAGGACGGCGCTTGATCCACGGTCAGCGTGAAGGATTGCGTCGCCGTTCCGAAGGCGTTGGTCGCGGTGATCGTCACCGGGTACACACCACCGGTGCCCGCGGCGGGCGTTCCAGTGAACTTGCCACCCGAGAACGTCACACCCGAGGGCAGAGTGCCGGTTTCACTAAATGTCGGCGCCGGGTAGCCCGTAGCCGTCGCAGTGAATGATCCCGCGGTGCCCACGACGAATGACGTGTTGTTCGACGACGTGATCACAGGGGCCTGATCAACGACCAGGGTAAAGGTCTGCGTCGCGGTTCCCGCGACGTTCTTGGCAGTGATCGTGATCGTGTAGCTACCGCCGAAGCCTGAGCGCGGAGTGCCCGAGAAGCTGGCCGTACCGTCTCCGTTGTCCACGAGGATGACCCCCGAGGGCAGCGTGCCGGTGTACGTGTAGCTCGCGTTCGGGTAACCCGACGTGGTCACGGTGAAGTGACCGGCCGTGCCAACCGAGAACGTGGTCGTGCTCGCCGATGTAAACGCCGGTGCCTGGTCCACAACCAAAGTGAAGTGCTGGGTAGCGGTACCGAGCGAGTTCGTCGCGGTAATCGTGATCGGGTACGACCCACCAGTGCCTGCCGCTGGCGTGCCGGACAGAGCGCCGGAACTGCTGAGAGTGACACCACTCGGCAGGGTCCCGGTTTCGGTGTACGTCGCAGCGGGGTAACCGGTGGACGTCACCGTGAAACTGCCCGCCTTGCCCGTCGTGAACGTCGTGGACGACGCAGAGGTGATGTATGGCGCCTGGTACACAAGCAGGGTGAACGTCTGCTTGGTCGTACCGACGACATTGGTCGCGGAAATCGTGACGGTGTAACTACCACCGCTGTGCAACCCGGGCGTACCGGAGAACTTCGCGGTACCGTTGCCATTGTCGGTGAAGATGATGCCGTTCGGCAACACACCGGACTCGCTGTACCGAGCGTTCGGATAGGCCTGCGTCGTCACCGTGAACGTCCCGGCGACTCCCGCATTAAACGTCGTGGTCGCAGCTGAGGTGTACACCGGCAACTGGTTCACCGTCAGGGTGAAGGTCTGTGTGGCGGTTCCTGCTTCGTTCGTCGCGGTGATCGTGATGACGTAGACGCCACCACTGCCAGCGACCGCAGTTCCCGCCAAGGACGCCGTACCGTTGCCGTTGTCAACGAACGTCACACCACTCGGCAGGTTGCCGGACTCAGTGAGACTCGGCGCCACGTACCCGGTAGTCGTGACCTTGAATGAGCTCGCGGTGCCGACAATGAAGGTCGTGTTGTTCGCCGACGTGATCACCGGCGGCTGGTTCACGGTCAACGTGAAGGACTGCGTTGAACTGCCCGCGGCGTTCGTCGCCTTGATCGTGATTACGTACGTGCCACCGCTCGTCGAGGACGGAGTTCCCGACAACACGCCAGTGGTGGCGTTGAGGGTGACACCTGAGGGCAGGGTGCCCGTCTCTGAGAACGTCGGGGCGGCGTACCCGGTCGCGGTCACCGTGAAGGTGTTCGACTTGCCGGTAGTAAATGTCGCGGCGTTCACCGAAGTGATCACCGGCGCCTGGTTCACAACGAGAGTGAAGGTCTGGTGCGCAGTCGACACAGCGTTCGCCGCAGCAATGGTGATGGTGTAGCTCCCACCCGTGCCCGCCGCGGGCGTGCCGGAGAGAGTGGCCGTGCCGTTGCCATTGTCCACGAAGGTGACGCCAGAGGGCAACGTCCCGGATTCCGTAATGGTCGCCGTGGGGTAACCGGTCGTCGTCACCGTGAACGTGCCGCTGGCGCCCGTCGTGAATGTGGTTGTACTCGCGGACGTGATCGCCGGCGCCTGGTCCACCACGAGGGTGAACGTCTGGGTCGCGGTACCAGATGCGTTCGTCGCCTTCACGGTCACGATGTACGTGCCACCCGTGCCGGCGGCCGGAGTACCCGAGAGAACGCCGGTGGTCGTGTTGAGCGTCACGCCGGAGGGCAGCGCACCCGTTTCAGAGAAGATCGGGGCGGGGAAGCCAGTTGCGGTCACCGTAAAGGTGCCCGCGGTACCGGTCGTAAATGTGGTCGTGTTCGCCGAGGTGATCACTGGCGCCTGGTTGATCGTCAACGTAAAGGTCTGCGTTGCCGACACCGAACTGTTCGACGCCTTCAGAGTGATCACGTACGTGCCACCCGTTCCAGGCGCGGCAGTGCCGGACAAAATGCCTGACGTCAAGAGAGTGATGCCGGTCGGCAAGGTGCCCGTCTCGGAGTACACGGGGCTCGTGACACCAGTAGAGGTCACCGTGAACGTGCCACTAGTACCAGCGGTAAAGGTCGTGTGATTCTCCGAGGTGATGCAGGGGCTCACCGTCAAGGTGAAGTTCTGCGTGGCGGTGCCCGCGCTGCTCGTGGCGGTGATCGAGATGGGGTATACGCCGTTCGTGCCGGTCGCGGGAGTTCCCGAGAGCACGCCCGTCGTCGTGTTGAACGTCACTCCCGACGGGAGGGTGCCGGTCTCGCTGTAGGTCGCGCCCGGGAACCCGGTCGACGTCACCGTGAAGGTGTTCGACACGTTGACCGTGAAAATCGCGTTCGAGGCACTGGTAATCACGGGCGGCTGGTTGACCGTCAGAGTGAAACTCTGCGTGGTCGTCGTCACGCCGTTCGTCGCCGAAATCGTGATCGAGTAGGTCTTACCCGTACCGACACCCGGGGTACCCGACAGCACACCCGTCGTTGAGTTAAACGTCACGCCGGTCGGTAGTGCACCGGACTCGGAATACGACACCGTCGGGAAGCCAGTCGAGGTGACTGAGAACGTCCCCGCCGCACCCGTGGTGAACGTGGTGTGGTTCGCGCTCGTGATGACCGGAGGCTGGACCACGGTGAGCGTAAAGGTTTGCGTCGACGTTCCCGTTGCGTTGGTCGCGGTGAACGTCAACGTGTACGAACCGCCGGTACCGGCGGCGGGTGTTCCTGACAAAACTCCGGTTGACGCGTTGAAGGTCACTCCTGTGGGGAGGGCGCCGGTCTCGCTGTAGGTCGCCGGCAAGTAACCCGTTGAGGTCAGCGTGAATGTGCCCGCGGTGCCCGTGGTGAATGTGGTGTGGTTCGCGCTCGTGATGTTCGGCGCCTGGTCGACAACGAGGGTGAACGACTGGGTCGCCGTTCCCTTGGCGTTGGTTGCCGTGATCGTGATGGGGAAGGAACCCGACTGGGTTGCGGTTCCTGAGAGCACGCCCGTGGTGGTGTTGAAGGTCACGCCAGTGGGCAGTGTGCCGGTTTCACCGTACGTAATTGTTCCGAGACCGTCAACGGTGACGTGGAACGTGTCGGAGGATCCCGCAATGAACGTGGTCGTATTCGAGCTCGTGATCTGCGGGGCGGTGTACAGCGTCACGGTTGTACCGCTCGAGGTCACCGAGGACAGTGACACAACGCCGGGCGTTGAGGCCACGGTCGTGTTCGTCGCCGAGGTGCCGGTGACGATCGTGTACGACGCACTCGTGCCTGAGAACGTGAGCGACGGGTCAACGGTGACAATGACGGCACCCGCCAACACCGCTCCGTAGCCGGTGTTGAGCGAACCGTATCCCGCGTTGTCGATCGACGCCTTCACGATCGCCGACGACGTTTCGGTCAGCGAGCCATTGAAGTCAAGCGTGTTGTAGCCCAGCACCAAGGTTCCTGAGTTCGAGGACGCCACGTTGACCGACGCGGTTCCCGAGGTCACGGTGGTCGTACCGGTGTTAGCGAATGAGCCTGTTCCGTCCGTGCTCTCGATCAAAGCTGCGTTGGCGAGGGACAAACTGCCAGCGTTGTCGATAGCACCGTGATTCGTAATCGTGACGTGAGCGTTGTTGCCGATCGACCCGCTCGCACCACTCGCGTTCGTCACGACCGTGCCGACCAGCGAAGGCGTGGCGCCCGTCGGCACCGTCAGGGAGACCGAGTCCGTCAAGGATCCACCAGTGACCGACGAATTGAGGGTGAGGGCGTAGACGTCGAGGCTGGCGCTGTCGGTCAAGGTCAGCGGAGCTTCCACATCCAGCGATGACGAAATGGAGGACGGACCGGCGCTGACTGGCGCGTCAACAACCAAGGTTCCGTGACCCGACACAGGAGTGGAACTCGAGAATGAGCGAGCGGCGTCAACGACGAGACGCGTACCCGTAGCGACGTTCCACGGACCGGCGTCGGGGATATTTGTCGCCGTGCCGTAGTACATCACCAGGGATCCACCATTGACATCGGTGGTGCCTTGGTTCGAGTACGCGACGTGGAGTTGCGCGGCGCCCGTCGTGGCATTGGCGTTCAGCGTGGCGCCGAAGCCGTTATCGAAGTAATTACCGGAAGAATCGAGATTGCAAATGTCGGTCTGGTTGCCCATGTTGAACACGGCAAGGTTGTCAATGACCGAGTGGCCCCCGATGTACAACGTTGAGCCGGACGGAAGGTTGACCGTGCCTTGGTTGATCAGCGTGGCGCCGCTATTCAAGGTGGGCCATTCACCACCAAGATTTGCCACACCACCGTCAGACACGATGATCGACCCGGGTCCCGACACAACTGGAACCCCGCCGGTCGTCCACGAGGACGTGCGAAGCGCCGTCTGCTGGCCGAGGCTCAGCGGACCGTTCTGCGTCAACGTCGCGACATCGCTCGCTGGGTCATCGGTGACCGAGAGCGAACCGTTCCACGCGATCGTCAATGCCGGCGTCACACTTCCCGCTGCCGGCCACTGAATTCCCTTCACCGTCGCGCTGCTGGACAGCACCACTGACGATGTGGCTGGTGCACTGGAGAAACACACGACGTCAGAGGACGTGGGGACGCGACCCGCACTCGTTCCGTTGTTTGACGCCGACCAGTTGCCCGCATCGCTCCAATTGGAATTTGCCGCGCCGGTCCAATACAAAGAGCACGACGCCCCAACTCCCGCCGGCACGATGACATTCGTCACTGCTGCGGTGCTCGAGCCAACGCTGTTGACCGCGACGATGTCGAAGGTCGTGGGAGTGTTCGCAGCCAGGCCAGTCAGTGTCACCGACGTCGTCGTTGACGACACGTGATCACTGAGAGACGGATTCTCCGGCGACGTAACGACGTAACCGGTGAGTGAGCTTCCGCCGTCGGAACTCGGTGCGGCCCACGTGACAGTGGCGCCCTGTGTTCCATTCACCGCGGCGGCCGGTGACAGCGGCGCCGAGGGAACGGTGGTCGATGATCCACCGGAGCCTCCGGTGTGCGGGTGACTGACCGCGGAGTGCAGCGACGCGGCGTGCGCAGTCGTTGCGTCTGCGCTGGCGCCGAGGAGCACCGCTGCAGAGCCGATCGAGACCGCCAGAGCGGTTGCCACGCGTAGTGCGCGACGAAGAGCATTAGTGGGAACCGTTGTCACCCGGTACGTCCTTTATCAGAGTCGACTCATAGAAAATATTTTCTTCGACAGTCTAGGGGTGAACGTGACAGACCGTCAAGATTTGTCATACGACCGTCATCTTCCCGGTGAGTCTGCGAGTTGATCTCGCGTTGCCCACCACGGGTCGACGTCGAGGTTCGCCCCACCATTTGACCGACTTGGCCAGGGAAAATAGGGTCGCCACCCGTCGAGAGATTCGGTCGAAGTAACCGCACTGAGGCCGGGTCGAAGGAATGCCCGTCGAATGTCCTCGTACCCGTGGAAAAGTCGGTCATCTTCTCGCCACCTCGACCCATGTCTACACCCCATCACCTTTACTCTGCACAGCAGGGCTCAACGCAACGCGTCGAATCTCGCCGAAGATTCGTCACTGCGTGGACACACACTCCTCAACCCACACAAATGACGCCGACGAGAGTGGCAGCGTGCAGGAAGATCCCGACACGTCAATAGTGATGGAGTCAGCATCAGTGCCCAGCACGCTCACCACCTGACCTTCGCTCACGCCCGCATCGGCGAGTCGGCGAAGGAGCGGATGACCGTCGTGCTCCGCCACCTCCGATATACGGCGAACCGTCACCTCACGTGCGCTTCGCACATCAGACAAAGCCGTGAGAGACGAGTCGAGCCCTACTTGACGCCCGGGGATGACGTTGCCGTGCGGGCACGTCGCCGGGTGACCCATGGCGTCATCTAGTCGTTGCACGACTTCATCCGACATCGCGGTCGCGAGTCGCTCTGCTTCCACGTCCGCCGTCACCCAGTCGAAACCCAAGACATCGGTCAGCCAACGTTCCAACACGCGGTGCCGGCGCACGAGATCCGAGGCGGCGTCGCGCCCACGGTTCGTTAGGGCGATTGATCGATCTGTCGCCACGACGACCCAGCCATCGCGCTCGAGCCTCCGAATGGTCTCCGTCACCGTGGGTGGAGCGACCCCCAGCCAGGTGGCGAGTCGTCCGGGCCGCACCACATCGCCCTCAGCGTCAATATAGAAAATGCACTCGAGATAACGGTCGACAACCGCCGAACGGGTGGCGTCGTCGCGGTCCGCCGTCACGACGCACGACCGGAAGCTGATGCCGCCACGGGTGCCGGTGGGCGACGTCCGCGCGTGCGACGCGCGTAGAGGCCACCCGCGATTGCGAGATACGCGCACCACGCAATGACTTGCAGCACCGTGGGCTGATCGGCGTATCCCAGGAGCGAATGAAAAACGTCGCCGACGGAGCTCGCCTCAGACATAAACGTACTGGTGTCCCACACCACGCTTCGTCCCCACGGCAACCACCCGAGTTGTTGCATGTTCTCCACGGCGTCGGCCACGAGTCCGGCTGCGAAGAACATCAAAATCAAACCGAGGACCCGAAAGAAGCGCCGCATGTTCATGCGCCGGCCGAAGCGATAGATGGCGGCCGCGCAGGCCAGCGCGACGGCGAGTCCGACGACGGCGCCCAGAATCAATTGACGCGTACTCCCCCGGCTGGTCGCCGCCTGTTCGGCGTTGGCGAACACAATCGCCAAGGTGAACACCATCGTCTCGAGACCTTCTCGCCCCACTGAGGTAAACGCAAGGGCAAACATGCCGAGTCGTGATCCCGACGAGATCGCATCGTCACTACGGCGCTGCAACTCCTTAGTCAAATTGGCGGCGTGCGACTGCATCCAAAAGGTCATGTAGGTGAGCGCCACCGCCGCCACCACATACGTCACCGTCTCGAAGACCGTCTGCACCGTCGAACCGTCGTAACTCTTCACGAAGACGTACGCGGCAATGCCGCCGACGAGAATCAAGAGCATGGCCGCACCGACACCCGTATACACATCACGGAAATAACGACGCTGACCGATGCCGTCAAGGTACGCCAAGAGAATGGCCACAATCATGGAGGCTTCGATGCCTTCCCGAAGAAAAATGACGAAAGTCGGAATCATCGATCACGCCCGTCGAGGCCGAAACTGACAGTCTGAAGATGCCGCGTCACTTCGGTTAGCCTAACCGAAGTGACACCCGGTGTTACATCGGGGGGCAGGCGCGGCCAAATCCGTCGAGAACATTGCCCGGCACCAGAGCCCCGGCGGCAGCCGTGGCGCATCCGACATTGCTGGTTCCGGTCGTGATCACGACCCAACGGTGCGATTGGAAGTGCGCGTATCCGTAAAACTCACTCACTGCCCCGTGGGCCAGCTTTGTGGGTGTCACGGTGAATTCCGCCCAGTGTGTATCAACGGTCGACAAGGAGACGGACACCATGAACGCCGACGCTGGTACGTGATTCAAGATGAGATTTTCCGACACACTCGTCTGGAGTCCATCAACGGATCCCGTCGGTTGTTCCGAAGACGTGGGTCCGAACAACAAGATGCCGCCCACCGTGAGAACGACGACGGCCACCAGGGCGAGGACCCGAAGAATGGGGGATCGCTCGCGAAGATCGTCCCTGAGGTGGCGGGGCGTTTCCTCAACGCTGTGCTCGACGTTGTCCACACATCCAACTTACGACCTTGCCGCGCCACGAGTGACTCCGGTCCCCGCCCTTCGCCGCTCGCTACTTCGCGAGGGCGGCGAGGGCTTCGTTCAACGCCAGAACGTTGACGTAGGGGCTACCGAGAAAACCCAGTTGTGCGCCGTGGGTCTGTTCTTTGATGAGGTGTCGCAATACCGCTGGTGACAGACCTCGCGAATGAGAAATCATCGGGATCTGCACCTCGGCGTCGAGCGGTGAAATATCCGGATCGAGGCCCGAACCCGACGAGGTCACAAGGTCCGGGGTCGGCGTCACCCCGACCGCACGCCACTCGGCGACCAGTGCCGACACCTTCTGTGCGAGGACCTTCGATCGAGGACCCAAGTTGGCTGCGCCACTCTCCCCCGCGACGCCGTTCACGACGAGCGGGTCATCAGCGTCCGGCCGTCCGTTGAACCACATCGGGTTGATGGATGTCCCGTTGTTCCAGGGTTGACCAATCAACGTAGAGCCGTTCGCCGTCAGCGAACCGTCGGCTTGGTGGTGGAAGGCCACCTCCGACACCGCCCAACCGGCCAGCGGGTAGACAACACCCACCATCACCAACATGATGATGGTCAGGGTGACGGATCGGAAAAAGGCAGTACGCATTAGTAGGCTCCCGTCGCGGTGAGAAGAAGGTCGATCAATTTGATGCCGACGAACGGCAAAACGATGCCGCCGACGCCGTAGATCCACACATTGCGGCGCAGCAGGGCGGCGGCCGAGCTCGGTCGGAACTTCACGCCGCGCAGCGCCAGCGGGATCAACGCGATGATCACGAGGGCGTTGAAGATCACGGCGGACAGCACTGCGGACTGCGAATTGTGCAAGTGCATGATGTTGAGAGCGTTGAGTGGTCGATAGGTCGCCACGAACAAGGCGGGAATAATGGCGAAGTACTTGGCCACATCGTTCGCGATAGAGAACGTCGTCAAGGCTCCGCGGGTAATCAGCAATTGCTTGCCGATCTCCACGACGTCGATCAGCTTGGTGGGGTTGGAATCAAGGTCCACCATGTTGCCGGCCTCTTTCGCCGCATTCGTGCCTGAATTCATGGCCACGCCGACATCCGCCTGAGCCAGCGCAGGTGCATCATTCGTGCCGTCGCCGGTCATCGCGACTAACTTGCCACCCTCTTGCTCTTTCTTGATGAGACGCATCTTGGTCTCGGGTGTGGCCTCGGCCAGGAAGTCATCGACACCCGCCTCCTGGGCGATCGCCGCTGCGGTCAACGGATTGTCACCGGTGATCATGATCGTGCGGATACCCATGGCGCGCATCTCGGCGAAGCGCTCGGCGATCCCCTGCTTCACGATGTCCTTCAGCTCAACGACACCGACAATGTCTGTGCCGTCCGCGACGACCAGCGGCGTGGAGCCCTGACGCGCGATGCCGTCAACAACCGCGGAGAGGTCGGGGGGCACCACGCCGCCCGCCATCTCCACCCAGTTACGCACGGAGTCGGACGCGCCTTTGCGAATCTGTCGTTCACCGAGGTCGAGCCCGGACATGCGCGTCACGGCAGTGAAGGGGACAAAGACGTGACCAGTGCCGAGATCACGCTCGCGAAGATTGAACCTCTCCTTCGCGAGCACCACGATGGATCGACCTTCCGGCGTTTCGTCGGCTAGTGACGCGAGCTGCGCGATGTTGGCGACGTCGGCCTCGGTGTGCGTACCGACCGGCAAGAAGCGGCTCGCCATGCGATTACCCAGGGTGATCGTGCCGGTCTTGTCGAGCAGGAGAGTTTGGACGTCCCCCGCTGCTTCGACCGCACGGCCGCTCATCGCGAGCACGTTGCGCTGCACGAGTCGGTCCATGCCCGCGATGCCGATCGCACTGAGCAATGCGCCGATAGTTGTCGGGATCAAACACACGAGCAGGGCGACAATGACGACCACACTCACGGGGGCTCCCGCGTATTTCCCGAAGGGCTGTAGAGCCACGACGACCGGCAGGAACACAATGGTGAGCACGGCCAACAAAATCGTGAGGGCGATCTCGTTCGGTGTCTTCTGACGGTTGGCGCCTTCCACGAGACCGATCATGCGGTCGAGGAAGGTGTGGCCCCGTTCCGCCGTGATCTCGATGACGATCCGGTCACTCAAGACCGTTGTTCCCCCGGTCACTGCGGACCGGTCGCCGCCAGACTCCCGGATGACGGGTGCGGATTCTCCAGTGATGGCGGACTCGTCGACAGACGCGACACCTTCGACAATTTCGCCGTCCGAGGGAATGACGTCGCCCGCTTCGCAGATAACGCGGTCACCCTTATGAAGATCTCCCGCGGGGACGAGTGACTCCACGCCGTCCGCGCCGATCTTGCGGGCGGTCGTGTCCGAGCGCATCTTGCGCAGGGTGTCGGCTTGTGCCTTTCCGCGCCCCTCGGCCATGGCTTCGGCGAAATTCGCGAACAGCACCGTCAGGGCGAGCCACGCGGTGATGGAGATGACGAAGACCGACGGCTGCGAGACGCAGTACGCAAGACACACCATCGTGCCGATGTAGACCACGAACATCACCGGGTTACGCACCTGGACGCGCGGGTCGAGCTTGCGCAGGGCGTCCAAGGACGCCTGTCGCAGGATCGTGCGATCAAAGAGACTGCGTTGTTGGGCGACGCCGTGCGGGCTGTTGACACGCGCGTCGTCGTGAGCTGCGTGAAGTGTGTCGGTCATTACCAGAACCTTCCGTGACTGAGTTGTTCAACAATCGGGCCGAGCGCGAGAGCGGGGAAGAACGTCAGCCCGCCCACGATCAAGATCACCCCGAGGAGGAGCCCCACGAACATCGTGTTGTCGGTCCGGAACGTGCCGAGACCAGCGGGGACAACGGGCTTTGCCGCCAAGGAACCCGCGAGGGCGAGCGCCGGGATTAACACTCCAAAGCGCCCGATCAGCATGGCGATACCGCCGGTGATGTTGTAGAAGGGCGAGTTGCCCGTCAGGCCTCCGAACGCCGAGCCGTTGTTATTGGCCTGCGACGTGAAGGCGTAGAGAATCTCGCTGAACCCGTGCGGTCCCGCATTCCCGACGCCGACACGACCCTGTTGGATGGACACCGCAATGGCGGTGAGAATCAGAACCGTCAACGGCATCACGAGCACACCGATGCCCGCGAGTTTGACCTCTCGAGCTTGAATCTTCTTGCCGAGATACTCCGG
Source organism: uncultured Actinomycetes bacterium (assembly GCA_903873775.1). Taxonomy (GTDB): domain Bacteria; phylum Actinomycetota; class Acidimicrobiia; order Acidimicrobiales; family RAAP-2; genus RAAP-2. The sequence continues at coordinate 17,392 of CAIQPR010000025.1, read as the reverse complement.
CGTTCGTCCGATCATGAGGCCACCGATGAACACCGCGATAATCGCGAAGAGCAAGATCGTGTACATGCCCGAACCCACGCCACCAGGGCTCACTTCCCCCAGCATCATGCCGGTCATGAGGGCAAAACCCCCCATGGGGGTGAACGAGTCGTACGCACTGTCGGCAGAACCCGTCGACGTCATGGTGGACGACACCCCAAAGAGTGCGGACGAGGACTCGCCGAAGCGCACTTCTTTTCCTTCGGGGTTCCCCTGCACCTGCGTGACGACGCCGCCTCTGGCGACCGCCGGGTTGGACTGGTGTTCCGCGAAGGCCGCGATCCCGGTCCAGGCGCCGAAGAGGATCGCCATCGCGAGCAGGACGGCGACGCCTTCACGCAGCCGTCCCACCATCCGGCCGAACACATACGTCAGAGCCACCGGAATGGCGAGGAGGGCCACGATCGACAAGAAGTTCGTCAGCCCAGTGGGGTTCTCAAAGGGGTGCGCACTGTTCGCATTGAGAGAACCTCCGCCATTGGTGCCGAACTGCTTGATCGACTCCATGAACGCGAAGGGTCCCCTCGCAATGGTTTGGGAGACGCCCGTCAATGCGTTGTGGACGTGGACCGGACCCGCAAAAGTCTCAATCGCTCCCTGCGCCACGAAGATGACGCCGAGAACAAAGGACACGGGAACCAGCACGTACAACGTGCCCCGCACGGTGTCGACCCAGAAGTTCCCGATCGTCGGCTTGCCACGATTGGCGAGTCCGCGAATCACGGCGATCGCAGCGCCGAGGCCGACGGCCGCCGACAGGAACTGGTGAAACTCCAGCCCCATGAGCTGTGAGAAGTACGACATCGTCGTCTCACCGCCGTAATTCTGCCAATCCGTATTGGTGAGAAAGCTCACGGCGGTGTTGAACGCGAGCGCCGGCGTCACGTTGCCAAGGTGCAGAGGATTGAAGGGCAGGTGGCCCTGGGTCACGAGGAAGAGATAGGTGACCAGAACCGTGACGCCCGAGAACATGACGAGAGAGACGGCGTAGCGCTGCCACGTCTGCTCGGCGTCGGGATCCGTGCGGAGCAGTCGATAGATCGGTCGCTCGATCACGCGCAAGTACCGCACACGACCCTCGAAGACGGCGACGAGATACGACCCGAGAAACCGCCAACACAGACCAAGGCACACCACGAGTGCAATGAGAGTAAGGGTGAAGTCCATGGCTAGAACTTCTCCGGCTTAATGAGTGCGTAGCCGAGATAGACAAAGAGTCCCCCGGCGAGCACTAACAGAATGGCTTGGCTCCAACTCATACGTGGTCCAAGGCAACAATGAGGGAGAGCATGGCGCCGATGGCGCCGATGATCCCTATGACGGATATCACATTTCCCATGACGACAGTGTTGATCTCGTCGTCGTCAACGCGTCGTTAACGCGCTCGAAGGTCCGTTAACAAATCGTCAATTCATCACGCAGAGCTCGTAGCCAATCCCGGGATGCGTTACCAGCATGTCGCCGTACGGACCAAGTTTGCGACGCAGTCGGTGCGAGTACACCCGCAGGTAATTGGATTCCGTTGAGTACATCTGTCCCCACACTTCACGCAGAATCATCTGATGCGTACACACACGTCCGACGTGCCGCGCCAGGAACGCGAGCAGTTCGTATTCCTTCGCGGTGAGATGCAGATCGGCGCCGTCGAGAAACACCATGTGATGCACGTAGTCGACCTTCAAGGGTCCGACAATGATTTCGGTCGCGTCATTCACCTCCACGGGGCCGCGACTACGTCGTAACACCACTCGGAGGCGGGCTTCGAGTTCGGCCATGCCGAAGGGTTTCGTGACGTAGTCGTCCGCCCCCGCGTCCAGTGCCTCTACTTTGCGCACCTCGCTGCCGAGAGCGGACAGGATGATGATGGGAACGTCGGAGAACATCCGCACACGCGCGCACACCTCCACGCCGTCGATATCCGGTAAAGACATGTCCAACACCACTGCGTCGGGTTGGACGAGCGACACCTGCACCACGCCGTTTTCGCCCGTGACCGCGGTGGTTACGTCGTACCCGTGCGCCCGTAGCCCAATCGACAGAGCCCGCAGAAGGGATCGATCGTCATCGACCACGACAATCTTCTCGCCCGTCACGCGTCAACGCTCCGATCGGCAAACAACGGCAAGGTGAAGCTAAAACGCGCGCCTCCCCCAGGAGCGTCGTCCACGATGAGAGTGGCACCGTGGGCGCTCACAAATGAGGTGGAGATGGCGAGTCCCAGTCCCGCGCGACCACTCCCCGCCCGACGGTCCAACATCTTGAAAATCCGCTCTCGGTCCGCAGGGTCGACGCCCAGTCCCTGGTCGCAGACGCTCACCCGCATGACTGTATCTTCGACCGCCGCGGTGACACGGATCGTCGAGCCGAGCGGGCCGTGTGCTGCGGCGTTGGACAACAAATTGACGAGCACCCGCGTGATCAAGACCACGTCAACGTCGACCAGAGGCAGATCCTCGTCGACCTCCACCACGACATCGTGATCTTTGACCACGCCTGCCACGCTGGTCACCGCCGACGCCACAATGTCCGCCACGGCGTGCGGCTCGCGTCGCAGGGAGAGCCCCCCAGCTTCCAAGCGCGCCATATCCAACAGGTTCGCCACCAGTTGCGCGAGGAAGTCACTCTGGTCCTCGATCATCGCAAGCAAGTCATCCCGGTCGTGCTCGCTCAATTGTGAAAGATCGTGCCGGAGTGTCGAGACCGCCATCTTCATTGAAGCGAGGGGCGTCCGCAGATCGTGCGACACGGCGCCCATGAGTGCGTTGCGCCAGCGGTCCGCGTCCTCGAGCACCTCTGATCGTTGGGCCTTCTCGGTCAATTGGCTGCGCTCAATGGCGAGGGCGGCCTGGTGCGCGAAGGTACCGAGCACGTCACGTTGCGATGCGGTGAGGGTCGCACCGGCGACGACCAATTGACCGACGGGGCGACCATTCGCGGTGAGCGCGACCCGACTCAAGGTGGCGTCACGAGAAAGCGCGAGGGAGTGGGGAACCTCCGACGACACGGCGCGTCGCACGTCGTCCTCGCTCACGTGTCCCGCGGTGGCCGCGGGAACGAGCGTCTCCCCGTCCGGCAGCAACAACATGACCCACGTCGTGTCAAAAGTGTCCCGCACGGTCGTGACGACAGTGGTCAACACGTCGTCGAGCGGTTGTGCACTGATCATCTGCTGTGACACAACAAAAAGTCGGCGAATGGTGTCTTCACGGTCGCGGGCCTGGGCGCGGGCGATCTGCTGGAACGACACCACGCGGGCCACAATCAGCAGGACGATGACATAGACGAAGAGGGCAATCCAGTTCTGTGCGGCGCCTACCGTCAGTGTGCCGTACGGGGGAATGAAGAAGAAGTCGTACGCGAGAAAACCCGCCACGACGGAGACGGCGCCCGCCGGGAAACCTCCCATCGAGACCCCGACGACCACGGGGATGACCAACAGCAGAGCGTCCGTCGCCACCGACAGGTGCGAACGAATCAGCAACATCGCGACCACCAACAGGAGGAGTGACCCGAGACCGGTCGCAATCCCCCACCAGACCCGTCGCGTCATGTCGTACCTCCGTCGGCGCGTCGCTCGCGGCGCGCGGACAATCTCGTTAGCATCCTACGGTCAGGGAGAATCCGGTGACAGAACCTCGCGCAGCGCAGATCACGCCCTCAACGTCACACGACGTGGAGGACGTTGTCGTTCCCGCGGGTCGCTTTCGGTTGTATCTCGGCTCGGTCGCGGGCGTCGGGAAAACGTGCGCCATGCTCGATGAAGGCTCCCGACGACACGATCGCGGCACGGACGTTGTCATTGGTCTGGTCGAAACTCACGGAAGGCCAAAGACCGCCGAGATGATCAACGACCTCGAAATCATCCCTCGTCGCGTTGCCGACTACCGGGGGGCACACTTCGAGGAAATGGACGTTGACGCGATTCTCGCGCGCCACCCGGAGGTCGTTCTCATCGACGAGCTCGCGCACACCAATGTGCCCTACGCGTCACGCAACGCGAAGCGTTGGGAGGACGTGCTCGAAATTCTCGACGCCGGCATCGCGGTCATTTCCACGCTCAATGTCCAACACATCGAGTCCATTGCGGACGCCGTTGAAGCAATTACCGGTGTGGCGGTGCGCGAGCGAGTCCCCGACTGGGTAGTTCGTCGCGCGGACCAAATCGAGCTCATCGACTCCTCACCGGAACAGCTTCGCCGGCGGATGCTTCACGGGAACATCTATCCGGCGGAGAAAGTGGAGAGCGCCCTGACGGGCTTTTTCCAAACGTCCAATCTCGCGGCGTTGCGCGAGTTAGCCCTGCGTTTCGTCGCGGACGAAACGGAAGGTTCGCTCCTCGAATACCTCAAGAGTCACGAGACGGGCCACGTCTGGGAGACAACCGAGCGCGTTCTCGCGTTCGTGACCGGAGAACCTACCGACGACACATTGCTGCATCGCGCGGCGCGCATGGCCGGTCGCATGAAGGGAACCCTCGAAGTCGCTTTTGCCACGTCGTCCGAGGCGTCAGCGACACAGGCGAAGAATCTCGCCGACCTCACGCGCGTCGCACACGATCTCGGTTCATCCATCCACGAGATCGTGGCCGATGACGTTGTGGCGGCCCTGGTGGACTACGCCACCCATCAGCACGTCACCCAACTTGTGATCGCCGCGCCGCGCCGCGCGCTGCTCGGTGGCCTGCGGCGTACGTCGCCACTGGTCAAATTGCTCCCCCGCGCCGCCGATGTGGGCATCGACGTGCACCTCATCTCGCCGTCTCGCGAAGCGTGATTAGCGGACTAGAGGCTTGTACTTGATCCGGTGAGGTTGGTCGGCGTCGGTGCCCATGCGCTTGTGTCGATCCAGCTCGTAATCGGAGAAGTTCCCCTCAAACCACCGCACTTCGGAATCTCCCTCGAAGGCAATGACGTGGGTTGCGATCCGGTCGAGAAACCAGCGGTCGTGGCTGATCACGACGGCGCACCCGGGGAACTCCAGCAGACCGTCTTCGAGAGCCCGCAATGTGTCCACGTCCAGGTCGTTGGTTGGTTCGTCGAGGAGAAGAACATTGCCGCCCGACTTCAACACCTTGGCGAGCTGCACCCGATTGCGTTCGCCGCCGGAGAGGTCGCCGACCTTCTTCTGCTGGTCGCTGCCCTTGAAGCCGAAGCTCGCGACGTACGCTCGCCCGTGCAATTCACGCGTGCCGACGATGATGCGATCAACGCCCCCGGTGATTTCGTCGTACACCGTCGCGTCGGCGTCCAAACTGTCGCGCGACTGATCAACGTACGCGAAGTTCACCGTCGGGCCGACGTCGAGGGTGCCCTCATCCGGGCTCTCCTGCCCCACCAGCATCTTGAAGAGCGTCGTCTTTCCCGCGCCGTTGGGACCAATCACACCCACGATGCCGCCCGGAGGGAGGATGAAGGACAGATCGTCAATCAGCAGACGATCACCGAAACCTTTGGTGAGGTTGTCGGCCGTGACGACTAGATCGCCCAGCCGCGGACCCGGCGGAATGGAGATCTCGAGGCGATCTCCCCGACGGTCCGCGCTCTCGGATTCCGCGACGAGTTCATTAAACGCGTTGAGTCGGGCCTTACCCTTCGACTGACGCGCCCGCGGCGACATCCGAATCCACTCGAGCTCTCGCTCGAGGGCGCTCTGTCGGACGCGGTCGGCCTTTTCCTCTTGCGCGAGCCGCGCCTGCTTCTGTTCCAGCCAGGAGGAGTAGTTCCCTTCCCACGGAATGCCGGAACCCCGGTCGAGTTCCAAGATCCAACTGGCGACATTGTCAAGGAAGTATCGGTCGTGGGTAATGGCGACCACGGTGCCGGCGTAGTCCTTCAGTGTTCGCTCCAACCACGCCACCGACTCCGCGTCGAGGTGGTTGGTGGGTTCGTCAAGGAGGAGGAGGTCCGGCTTCGACAACAGGAGTCGACACAGTGCCACCCGACGGCGTTCACCACCCGACAACGTGGTGACGTCGGCGTTCGGTGGCGGGAGGCGCAGCGCGTCCATCGCAATCTCCAGCGTGCGCTCCAATTCCCACGCGCCGAGGGCATCGATGCGGGTCTGGAGATCTCCCTGTTCGGCGAGCAACGCGTCGAAATCCGCGTCGGGATCGGCGAAGGCTGCGCACACGTCGTTATACCGCTGCACGAGATCACGCTGTTCGGCGACTCCGTCGGAGACGTTGCCGACCACGTCCTTGGTCGGGTCGAGCTGCGGTTCTTGGGGCAGGTACCCGACGGTGAAACCGGGGGTGAGTCGCGCCTCGCCGGTGTAGCCGTCGTCCAAGCCCGCCATGATGCGCAAGAGAGACGACTTACCCGAGCCGTTGGAGCCAATGACGCCAATATGAGCGCCAGGGTAAAACGAGAGATTGATGCCCTTTAAGACTTCACGGTCGGGCGGGTAGAAGCGACGAAGGTCGCGCATCGTAAAAATGAATTGGGCTGCCACGCCGAACAGTGTGGCACGCCCGTTGGTTCGTCGGGAGATGTTCTAGGGCGTCGTGGTGCACAAATTGATGTTCTTCGCCGCGAGCACCTGCTCGGCCGCCGCGACCAGGGTGGTGCGACTGAGGTGCCCGCTCTGCACCGCGCTCACGAGAGCGTTCGTCATGGCCACGGCCTCCGCGACCGCCGACTGCGACGTGGGAAGACCGTAAAGGACGACGTCCGCGCCCGCCGAGACCGCCGCGACGGCACCCGTGACGGGTGTGTAGTGGGCCGCACTGATGGCGCCCGCGGAGAGGGAATCAGTCATGATGAGCCCCTTGAATCCCAGTTGTGTTCGCAACACGCCCGTCAGCACTGCGGTAGACAGGCTGGCCGGGAGAGAGGTCAAACCGGGAATCGTGACATTGCCCACCATGATCGCGGTGGCTTCGTGGGCAATGGCGTATTCGAAGGGAACAAGTCCCGTGGTTTCGAGGGACGTCCACGGTGCGGTCGCCGCCGGTCCGTAATCGGTATTCGGTGACGTTCCTCCGAGACCCGGGAAGTGCTTCACTACCGGTGTCACGCCACCGGCAATGAGGCCCGCCATGTAGGCGGCACCATCGGTTGACACCAGGGACGCCGACGCCCCGAAGGAGCGAAGTCCGTCCGGGTCGCTCTTCGACGGAACGACCATGCGACCATCCAGATCGAGGACCGGTGCCAAGTCCATGGTGATGCCGAGGCGGTGAAGTGCGAGTGCCGAGGTCTTCACAGTGGACGTGATGCGCGCGGGAGACCAGCTCGCCATGTCGCGAGCCCACGGCAATGGTGCCACGAGATTCCCGAGACGCCAGACACCTCCGCCCTCGTCATCGGTCATGATCAGCAGGCCTCGATGATCGAGGGTTTCGGCTTGAAGGTGCGCGACGATGGAGCCAAAAGCGGCCGGAGCGACGTCGCCGAAAAGAAGGACGCCGCCAAATCCATTGAGGGCCACGGGACCGGCACTCGCGATCGTTGATGCGGCCACCGGAACGACGATGGTCTGGCGCGCTAGTGAGACGAGTGACCACGAGGCGAGTTGCGTCGCGTTCGTGCACGACGTACGTCGCTCCAAGGGCGCAGCGGGCATCGCGAACACGAAGAGAGCGAGCACTACCGACGCAAGACCGGTGCGCAGCACACGTCGCCGCGAGAGGCGGTGGTGTCGTCCCCGTGTCGTCATACAGCCGACGCTAGTGACCCCCCACGCCGGCCGCTGGACGGGTTCGTCAGTGGGTGTTCGGGGGCGTCGGATATAAACACTTTTCGTCCGCTTTCACCCCGGACGGCGAAATCGGACCAGTGATCTTGTACACGCGATAAGTGCGACGGAAGCCCTGAAGTCCGTGTAAGACGAACTGGGCCGCAAGTTGTGTATTTGGTACACACCCGTTGAACATCGTTGGGAAGTACGCGCTAATTGGGTAGATCGTGCCGAGAGAGCTCGGCACGGTAATGACGTAGCGAACGTGGTGCTTGTACGGCGCATTCACAACGTCGAGGAAGTTTCGGTCATTCGACGTCGCGAACTGGTACGGACGGCGCGACTGCGTGATCATCAGACCGCCGAACGTGGGGTCTGTGAGAACGCTGTCGGGTGGCAGCGAGAGCCGATCGAACCATTGCGCCATCACGTGTGGGGTATCGAGTTGCGCGTCGGAGTAGTAGTGACCCTCACCACCGGTCAACGTCACGTAGTACGAATATTCGAGAGAGCCAATGTTGGGATTCCCCATACTGGTCCACACCGTGAGCGCGGTAATCGCAGCCGCGGCCACCGCGACCGTCGCGCCCCATCGACGGGCCACGGTGAGTTCCACTCCCAAGCAGAACACCAGCATGATTGCTTGGATGTAGTACCGCATGAAGTCGAACTGAATACCTGAGGTCAGACCGTAGAGGTCGAAGATCAGCGGGAGCCCGAAGATCGCGAGGCCGCTAATGCGCAGTTTCGAGCGTTCGGTCCAGATGAGCCCGAGAACGAAGAAGAAGAGAAACGGAAGAACGGGTGCAATGTGGAGCAGCTCGCTGGAGATATTGATCGCTCTGGTCGTTGCGGTCGCCGAGTAGTGCTGGCTTCGCAAGAGCGCCAAGATCTGAACGTTGTTTCCCTGCTGGCTGGTGAACTGCGCCAATGGTTGTCCGGTCAGGGTCCAACTGAAGAGGATGAATGTTCCGAAGAACATCAACGTGGGCATCACGGCGATGATGAGGTTCGCCTCGAACAGACCGCGCCGCTCTCGCCAACTCTGGCCTCGCGTGTCGTGGAGGAGAACGAGGATCACCACGCTCACCAAACCCACCATGGCGACGAGTGCTTCGTACCGGTCCCAGGTGGCGAGACCGACCAACATCGACGCGGCCGCGAGATCGAGCGTCGCGCGCGACGTCTCCCAACGGGACAAGTACCGAATGCCCGCCATCAACAACGCGATGTACGGGATCTCACTCATCCCGTTCGAGCTGTAGATAAACAACATCGGGTTGAACGCCATCAACCAACACAGCGCCGTGACGGTGGCGGGTCGAAGACCGCGCTCGGTGAACAGCATCTTGGCTTGGTAGACCATCAGAATCCCGAAGCCGGCCGTCACGATCGTGGCGCAGAGTCCCATCGTGATCATGGGCGCCCAGTACCGTCCGATGATGGCGAAGGGGATCTCCGGCACGACGGGGATCGGACCCCACACGAATCCAATTTCGGTGAGGTGTGGTTCGAAGCCTGCGGCGATTTGCCACGCACTCGCGATGCGGGAGTACGCGTCCTGGATGCCGTCACCCTTGGACGCAAACCACCATCCACCGAAGAAGTACGCGGAGAACAACCACGCCGGCCAGAGACGAATAATGAGAACTCGCACGCGATCGAGGATCGCCAAGAGGGCGTCGAGAACCGACACCATTCGCAGTGACGACCGCGCGGGTGAGAGAACCGTCATTCAGCCGACTCGTCCGTGAGTCCGTGTTGCGTCTTCTCCCAGTACGACGGACGCACGATCAATTGGTAGACCGCTTTGGTGGCCGCCACCGCCATCAACAGCCAGTAGAGCGGAAAGACCAAGCACGTGAGTGCGAGGTATTCCTTCTTCATGCGGATCATCGCCATGATCGAGGTGAGGATCACGAAGGCGTTGCCAAAGAAGAACATGCCCGAACCGACGTACACCACCCACGGCGGGAAGATGCCGGTCAGGCTGGCGGGAACACCGATAAAGAACAACACCGTCAAAAACGCCGCAAAGAGGTTGACGGCCGCCAGAGCCGGCGTGAGTCCAATCACGGTGGTGATGCCGAGCACGCCGCGCGGTCCCATATGTCCCAAGGTGGCGCGAGGTTGCCGCATGTGCACGAGCCAGGTTTGGAGGTATCCCTTGTACCAACGAGAACGTTGCCGGATCCAGTTCACCGTGTCGGAATTCGCCTCCTCGAAGGTCACCGAGTCCAGCACGAGGGTGCGGTAGCCGCGTTGCACGAGGCGGATTCCGAGGTCGGCATCCTCGGTCACGTTGTAGGGATCCCAACCGCCGAGGTCAATTAGCAAATTCGTCTTGATGTGATTGGAGGTGCCCCCCAGCGGGATGGGCATCTTCAGTCGCTGGAGACCCGGGAGGATGCATCCGAACCACGTGGCATATTCCACCGTGAAGAAACGCGTCAAGAGATTCTGCGTGTAGTTGAAGTAGTCGAGTCGCGCCTGAAGACACGCAACGTCATCGGGTGAACTCTCAAAGAGCTCCACCGCGTCGCGCAGCTGCATCGGCTGTGGCACATCCTCGGCGTCAAAGATCGTGACGTACTTTCCGCGAGCGAATTGCAACCCGTAGTTACACGCCTTCGGTTTCGTTCGCGGTTCCGAGGGTGGCACGAGGAGGACACGCACGGACGTCGGGAGTTCGACGCCGATCAACGAATCAATCGTTGAGTTGTCATCCTCTTCCAACAACAACAACAGCTCGAGGCGTTCCTTCGGGTAGTCAATGGCGTCCACGGCCCGCACGAGGTTGCGAATCACTTCGGGTTCATCGAACGCCGGCATCAAGATCGAGTAAATCGGCAGATCATCGATCTCCACAGGAAGAATGTTCTCGTTACGAGCCGTACTCGTGAGACCCATGATGGTGATGCGCGAACGGCTGTACAGGGTCAGCCCGTACAGGACGACGAGAAAACCCACGAGGGACGAGCCCACCTGCACGGGCCAAATCGCGAAGCCCGCCACCACAAGAATGGCCACGGTGATCCAAAAATTGCGCTGCCACGGGCTGAAGGCGTACGTCGCCATCAACTCTTTGTCGAGACCGGCTAGTCCGTCAATTGCGATCTGGGCCGCGCGCTCTCGCTCTTCCTGCGGTGGCTGCGGGAAGTGAGAGTTGTAGAAGTCATACGACTTCGGTACGTTAGCTATCTCCGACACTGGCTCACGTCTCCGACACTGTGGCTGTGGCCCCCAAGTGTACCGGACTTATGTTTTAAAACAGGGACTTAGGTTGTCACTTCACCTTGTGTGCGACACGCGCATGCGACGTGTGCGTCGTGATGCTCGCGGCAATGGATGTCATCACCGTCAACTCGGCGGGCGACACGCTACACACGAGGCGACGACCCGACGTGATGTTGCCCAAAATGAATCCTGCGTCAACACCAATGTTGGGCGTGACGATGATCGCCGGCGCGGTGACACCAGGGGGAAGTATCTCGAGAAGAATGGTGACGCGCTGGTAGACGGACCGCGATCGCTGTAACCACGTGAGTGTGGTCCATCGGTACCCCAGCGCAGCGTCTTGGTAGACCGAGGCGACGTAGTGGCGACCCAAGGACGTGAAGCGCGTCACGTTGGGACACGGCGGTTCAGGAATATTGAGATAGGACGTCGTCGGGTACGTGGCGACAGTCCACTCATTGCGCGACTGCGATTGAACAACGTACGCGGTGTCATTGCCAAGATTCGAGTGAACCATCCACTCGACAGCCGCCATTCCCAACGTGGAACGCAGCGAGGACACCACCTCGCCCTGGGGTGTCAGAGGGGAGCCGGCCTCGGACACCTGTGGCGTCGGCAGGGAGAACTGCACGGCGCACGAGATCACCACGGCCACCGCCACCGGCGCCCATCTCGTACGCACGAATCCCAAATTGGGCATCGGGATGAAACGGCCCGTGCGACGAGACATCGTCATCAAAACGCCGGCGATGATCGCAGCGGTTCCCGCGGCACTCATCGACGAGAGTGTGCGGCTCGCGTCCAGAATCCGCGCGACCGCAACGCCCGCCATGGTGCCGCACACCATCGCGGCTGCGAGAAAGGCCCACCGTCGCCACACCTTGGTTCCGACAAACGGACGAGTGAGGAGCCACGGTGCGGCCGCGAAGACGGCACTGACGGCGGCGACGTCGGTGGGTTTGGGAGAGAAGCCCAGGGCGAGTGACGCAAAAATGGGAGCACTGAGGAACGCGACAATCGACATGGGTCCGAGCAGCCACAAGAGATACCGGGTTCCGCCGATCAGTGCCGCGACGCCCAACGTGATCGTGATCACACCCAGATTGTCGGGACGCCATATCCAGAAGTGCTCACCGAAGCGACCGGGAAGCCAGTACGTAATCCAGACGCCCGCCAGATAGAACGGCATCGCAACAATCCAGTCACTCTCACCGTCCACGGCGAGGATGGACCCCGGGCGCACCGGCAACTGGTGCGTCAACAAGATGATGACCATCGTGATGGTCATTCCGAGGGGCACGCCCGGTGCGGCCAAGGAGGCCGATTGGTGGGCGTAGATAAGGATCGAGTTCCACGAGAGGACGAGGAAACACACCGTCAGAATGACTGCGGACAGCGCCGCACGACGTTCAGCGCTGAGTTCTCGCGTCACTCGCTCGGCTCGTGCTCCCAGTCATTCCCCGTCGTGGCGCTCATGTGCTCACCAATGGTGAGTTGCCGAGCTCGCTCTTCGTAATCAAAGGGAACGAAAATACCAACCTCTTCGAGGAGTTCCGCGTTAAACAGACCTGAGGCTCGATCACTTTCGTACGTCACCAGGACGCCGAAGCTGTCGAGGACTTCGGGATCGAACAATTGCAAGTTCTGGTCCCGCAGCGCCGACGCGTCAACGGCATCAGCGTCACCGAGAGACCGGGGAGGGAGGAGCGACGCAAGAACTCCGTGCACGGGCACCACGTGCGCACTCTCCACGTCAGCAGGTTCGCTCTCGTGCGGCGCGTCTTCACTGAATGTCGCGGGCGACGGTGTCGACGCAGCTCGGTCGTCGACGTGGTCACTGGAGAACCCTGCGCTGCGCGCGTCGTGACGGCCTGGGTCCCACGCATCGTCGCGACCATCGACGTGTGACACGTCCTCGGGCGCAAAAGGTGTGTCGAAGTTCGTGGCGAGGCGTCGCCCTTCGTCGATCAATACGTCGAAATACGGGGCGGCGTCGACGGTATCTACGTTCGACATCGCCGTCGCGTGCGCGCTGCTCTCCGCCTGACGAGGCGTGGTCAACAACATGTCGATGCGCTCAACGAGGGCCCCGAGCATGGCCTCGAAATTCACGATCGACTGCACGAGAACCATCTCGACTTCTACGTGCCCGTCCCTCGGGTCAACAAGATCCTTAGTCACGTCCGTATTGCTCGTCGGCTCTGTTTCGCTCGCCAGCTCTGTTTCGCTCAACGAATCTGATTCGCTCGGCGGGTCGATCTCGTTGACGTCGTCGCGCGCGTTGTCGTCGAGCGCCAACGAAGGTTCGCTGACAACGGCGCTGATGACGGGTTGGGCCGACATCCACAATTCACTCAAGACCGGCGGGACCGGAGTTGGACGAGCATCCGTCGATGGCGCCACAGTGTCGGGTGCAGCGTGAGACGCAGACCCACCAGTGAGGCGGACCTCATCGACCGTCGTAACCTCGATCACCTCGTCGTCGGACACCCGGGCGTCCACCTGGTTGTCCGGCGCCAGTGCCACCAGCGCAACCAGCACGTCCAATCCTGAGGCACTGGCCTGCGGGGCATGACGCGGGGAGGGCGGCAGGGCATCACTCGCTGCGCGTGACGTTGTGGGCGGCAGCCCCGTCGCGTGAGGCGTGGGTGTTGCCGCTGCGGGCGTGCTCGAGACACTCGCGGATGACGGCGGCGTGCCGACGACGGACGAGGTATCTCCCGACGGCCCGTGAGGCATGTCCGGTGGAGGGGTGCCGCCGTCACCAGGAGGAGGATCGTCGCCGTCAGAGGGACCAGCGCCGTCGCTCCCGGAAGGGTCCGTGGGCTCATCGGGTGACGTGTCGTCACCGTCTTCTTCTCCTCGACGTCGAGCGAGCCACCCGCGTGTCCAACGTCGAAGGAAGGGAACGCCGAACAACAACAGGAGCAGCGCGACGCCGCCCAGGAGGAAGAGGACCCACGGTCGCTTCAACCACGCGAAGAGAACCGCTGTGGCCTTCGGCAGAGTGGGCGGGTTAGTGAACGCGGTATAGATGACCTGGTCGGGTCCGACCACGGCGGTGTCACCGCCGAGAGTCTGCCAACCAAAACTCTCCGCATTGAGCCCGTTCAGAAGACGTTGAGCATCCGACGGCGAATCTTCGATGAGCGCAACAAAGTTTCCGCCCTGACTGGAGGTTCCGACCGAGAGGAACGACAGGTTGGGATTGACAATGCTGAGGAAGGACCCGTCATGACTCTGGAAGTTGATCGAATTCTGCACGGGCGACACCGGATACAGATACTTCGCCACCTGTTCGTCGGCACGAGCGACGACGATGGCGTTCGATGAACCCGTCCACGCGGACTGGGGCACCGCCGTCAGAATCAACGGCAAGGTCGACGTACGTTGCACGCCAACGACCACCTGCAACGCCAAGTTGAGCTGGGACAGCGACGGTGCGAGGACGACATCGGCCGTCGGCAGAAGGTTCTGCGGCATCGCCGCGAACCCGGTGATCTGAGCTTGTGTCCCGGGCGTCAGGGTGACCGTCGAGTTCTGGTTGACCGCGACGGTGATCGGCGTCAACCCCGAACAATTGCCGTTGGTGCCAAAGAACGACACCACCACAGAGGCGTTGATAGATCTCTGCACCAAATTGGCGGGCACCGTGCCCGACATCGTCCACGCGCCGTTCGCATCGGGGTGGGTCGAAGTGATGGGCACGCCACCAATCTCCAGCGTCAATCCGACAGATGTGTTTTCGGGTGACACCTGCGAGGTGCCATTGAGGTCAAAGCGCGCTGACTGGAACTGGTAATTCACTGCCGACTGCGTGAAGGAGATAGGCAGGCTGAACTGACCGGCCCCGCTTCCTGTCACCGTCCCCACGCCCAACTGCGCCAGTGTGAGACGAGTGCCTTGGTACACCGATGCGTTGTGGGCAATCAAAGAGCCCACCGCCGAGGTCTGCAGCAGTGCCTCGACACGACCGGTTAGCGCGCGCACTTGATTCTCGAGGGGAACACCCGTGCCACCGACGACGAGACCTATGGACGGATTTGCGTTCAAGGTCAGGTACGGCGGGCTTGCGGGATTGAAGGTGATCACTCGATCGAAGGGGCCATTCTCGACCACTGCGCTGAGGGGGGCGTCCGTGGAAATCGCGGTCACCGTCATATTCGCGTTGACGTTGGCGCTCGCCACGGCGGACGCGAGTTCGACGGCCCCGCTCGCGACGTCGTATCGGAAGGCTCCGGGAAAGCGCACCGTGAGGTGACGGATCGGACCGCTGAGGTAGGAGCCGACGGTCTTCACGTGGTTCACGACGCGGTACGACACCGACACCGGTTGGACGTGCAGCGACAAGATCGCGTCAGTGGGTCCGCACAACTCCGTGAGGATGGGCTGCACGAGCGTCGACTTCACGCCGATGGTGTCGGCTCGATTCACGCCGGTCGTGAGCGGCACCGTCCACGTCTCGTTCCCAACGAGATTGGACGGCGATTCAATGACGCCGAGGCGCTGACCATTATTTGTCGTGTCGTCCACTTCGAGTTGACCTCGAGAGATGAACGTCGGCCACGTCACCTTGAGGGTGATCGACGTGTATTCGATGCCGGGTGTCGCCGGAAAAGTCAGCGCCCCACTGCCGTATTTACCAACCAATTCCAGAGTCGTCGGAAGCCCGAGAATAGAAGGGCTCACCGTCGTCGCCGTCACCTGATTGACCGAGGTGGCTGGTGTTTTGGTGGCTGCACCGGCCCATGTGGGGGAGGTCATGACGCACGTGGTCAGGAAAAACACGGCGAGACCAACGAGTAGGCGCAGAGGCGCAACGAAGCCTCGACGCATGTGCGCCGTCATATCTGGGCTCCGTTGGAGTCCAGAAACCTGCTCTCGGGGGTAGCTCGTTGTCACTGTGAACGGTCGTATTTCTTTAGATTGATGCTAATTCGACATGTTTTCGAAATCGGGGCAATCCGCATCGGAAACCTCAAGAAATTTCCGAGCGTCTCTTCCTGTCACGCGCGCATCAATTCGCTCGACGCAAGACGACGAAAAGGAACACTTCACCTACGTCACGGTCACCGCGTCACACCACCCGTAGCATCGAACGCATGACATCTGCATCTCCCGACACTCGTCGCGCGTCTGACGGCCTGATCCTGACAATTGCGTGCTTGGCCCAATTCATGGTGGTCCTCGACGTCTCAATCGTCAACGTGGCTCTGCCGAGCATTCAGCACGACCTCCACTTCTCCACCTCCGGCGTTCAGTGGGTCGTGAATGCGTACGTCCTCACGTTCGCCGGTTTCCTTCTCCTCGGGGGACGAGCCGCCGACCTCTTCGGTCGTCGCATCGTCTACCTCGTCGGTTTGGCGGTTTTTACGTTGGCCTCGATCGGCGCCGGATTCGCCGCCACGAGTGGCCAGCTCATTGCCGTGCGCGCCTTACAGGGCGTGGGCGGCGCCATCTTGTCGCCCGCGACACTCACGATCATCGTGACCACCTTTCGTGGCGCCAAGCTCCCGCGAGCCATCGGAGCCTGGAGCGCCGTGGCGGGCGCCGGCGGCGCGGTGGGTGTGTTGCTCGGTGGGGTTCTCGTCGGTGAACTCAATTGGCGGTGGATCTTCTTCATCAATGTCCCGGTCGGCCTGATTGCGGGCGTCGTGGCGTTGATTCACTTGCAGGAGCTGCGTAACCAGCAAGCACTCGTCAAGTTGGACATCGCGGGATCGGTGTACATCACCGCGTCGCTGGGCGCAATTGTCTACGGGGTCGTCAACACGGCGACTGTGGGTTGGGGAGCGACCTCCACCCTCTCCTGCTTCCTCGCCGGCGCCATTGGGATCGTCGTCTTCGTGTTCTGGGAGCAGCGTGTAGCGAGTCACCCACTTCTGCCGTTTCGCATCTTCGCGTCGCGCTCCTTGCGAGGAGCCGACATCGTGATGCTCCTCATCGGGGCCGCATTCTTTTCGATGTGGTTCTTCTTGAGTTTCTACCTGCAGGACGTTCTACATATGGACGCGCTGCGGGCGGGACTCGCCTTTGCGCCGATGTCCGTCGCGATCATCGGTGGCGCACAGGTGAGTTCACGCCTCACGACGCGCACGGGCGTGCGCCCGCTCTTGTTCGTTGGAACTCTCACCGCCAGCCTCGGGTTCTTGTGGCTGTCCTTGATTCAAGCCAACTCGTCCTACTGGACACTCGTTCTTCCCGCGGCAGTGGTTACGTCCTTCTCCATGGGTATCTTGTTCACCCCTCTCGCCACCGCGGCGACGAGCGATGTGGACCGCGCCGACGCGGGACTCGCGTCCGGTATCTTGAACACCGGACGTCAAGTTGGTGGCTCGCTCGGCCTGGCCGTGCTCGCGACGGTCGCCACGAATTACTCCAACACATTCGCGCTTCCGCATTCGCCGCACGCACTGACCGCGGGCTACCAGCGCGCGTT